>PKTE01000202.1 GCA_002869335.1 Salinivirgaceae bacterium
GGTTACTTAAAGGGTGATTCTATCCCAGATGTTATTGGCGTGTTGGATGGAAAAGGCAATACTGATCCTGTGCGGGTTTATCAGGAGCCAGGCAAAAGTTGGATGTATTCCGGAGGTGGTTACACCATATTGCAGTTAATGATTATGGATATTTATGGTAAGTCCTTTCCCGAAACAATGCAGAAAAACGTGTTAAGCCCATTGGAGATAAATGCAAGTACATTTGAAAACCCATTACCTGAAAAATATCACAAACTGGCTGCCACAGGGTACAGAGCAAATGGAAATGAAGTAAAAGGTAAATGGCCTATTTATCCTGAGATGGCAGCGGCAGGACTTTGGACTACACCCTCTCAATTAATTATGTGGGCAAAAGAGATTCAGCAAATCTATCAAAAGCAGGAAGATCGTATTTTGAAAAAAGAAATGGTAAATGAGATGTTGACTGCGGGTCAAAATGATCATGGATTGGGTCCTGGAGTGCATGAGCATTATTTTGATCACGATGGCGGAGATGAGGGATTCAGGTCTAAGCTTGTAGCATGGAAAGACAAGCCTTATGCTGTTGTAATTATGGTTAATTCAGACAATGGAAGTATTATGCAGGAAATAATGTTAAGTATTGTTCGTGCATATGACTTGCCGGGTTTTGAGCCGATAGTTTTTGCTGTTGAAGAGCAGTCAAAAGAAAAACTTATGCGATTTGAAGGCGTATATGAACTTCCCGGACTTGGAAATGCACAAATCAGTGTGAAAGAAAATGGATTGGAACTGACAGCTGCTTTTATTGAAACTCCGGCATTTTTATTACCTGAATCAGAATTCGCATTTTTTGAAAAAGGGGTTGGTGATTATGTAGAATTCATTCATGAAAATGGTGAAATAACAGGATTTAGTGTGAAAGGATTAAAAGCGACAAAGATTGAATAATTAGTTATAACTACTTATATATGAAGGTGAAGTGTATAATTATTTCTCTATTCTGTTTGTCGGTCATACAATCGACTTTAGCTCAGTCCGGAAATGAATGGCCTATCTATCGCGGCGATCAAAGCTTAAAGGGGGTTGCGAATATTGATATCCCTGATGCCCCCAAGGTGCTTTGGATTTCGAAGATGGCAAGCGGAACAAAATCTTCACCTGTAATAGCTGATAAGAAAATATTCATCGGTTCAGAGGATGGTACATTATATTGCCTTGATTTTGCTGGGAAAGTAATTTGGAAGTTCGAATCTAAAAACACCATTGAAGGACCACCGCTTTATCATAAAAAACGGATTTATTTTGGTACAATGGAGGGTGAGCTTTTTGCGTTGGATGCTACAACGGGAAAACAATTTTGGAAGTACCAAACAGAAGGTAGGATAATGGGATCGCCGAATTATTTTTATACGAATAAAACTTTAAAGTTAATTGTAGGAAGTTACGATTATTCTCTGCATTGTGTTGATGGAGTAACTGGTAAACCTGAATGGAAATACACGTCAGATAATTATGTGCATTCAGCTGCAGCAGTGGCTGGAAATTATACAGCTTTTGGAGGTTGCGATGGGCATTTACATGTGGTTGACTTGAATACTGGAAAGTTGAAACATAAAATGAACATGAGCACATACATTGCTTCATCAGCAACATTGGAGGGCAATTTGGCTTATTTCGGCGATTATGAAGGCATTTTTGCCTGTGTTGATTACCAGTCGCAACAGGTGAAATGGAAGAAAAAAGGAGGGGGCTCTTTTGTGTCTTCCCCCGCAGTGTCAAAAGAAAAGGTAATCATAGGTTCTGAAAATCATAATGTGTATTGTTTCGATAAAAAAGAGGGAACGCTTTTGTGGAATTTTAAAACATTGGGTCGTTTTTCGGGTTCTCCAGTAATAACCAATGATAGGGTAGCTGTTGCATGTGGCGATGGAAGATTATATGTGTTGGAGATTGACAATGGCAAAAAAGTCTGGTCTTATGATATGGGTAACCCATCAAGCAGTACGCCTGCTATCATCGAAGGCATAATGGTTGTTGCCACAGAGGATGGACATGTGTTTGGTTTTGATTTGAAGTGAGTAAAAAATAATTACAAATGAAAGTAATACATATAATTCCCGGTTCTGGAGGAAGTTTCTATTGTGGTAACTGTTTGCGCGACAGTAAATATTTTGATGCTTTACGAAAAATGGGTATAGATGTAGTCAAAGTACCTATGTATTTGCCTTTGACAAAAAAAGAGGAAAATACTGAAGAAGTTCCTGTTTTTTATGGTGCTATCAGTATTTACCTAAAACAAATGATGCCTGTTTTTAGAAAAGCCCCAAAATGGGTTGATAAGATGCTAAATTCCAGACCAATGTTAAAACTGGCGGCATCGCAAGCAGGTAGTACTCGTGCTAAAGGCCTGGAAGAGATGACTATTTCTATGCTCGAAGGTGAGAAAGGAAAGCAGCATGATGAGTTAGAACATATGACCGATTGGATGCTGGAACATTATAAACCGGATGTAATTCATCTTTCCAACGCATTATTGCTTGGTCTTTCAAATCGTTTAAAAGAAAAACTAAATACCCCAATTGTTTGTACCCTCCAGGATGAGGATGTTTGGGTAGACGTTATGTCAAATGAAAGTCGCGATACAGTATGGAAACTAATGGAAGAAAATGCTGCTCATGTAGATCGTTTCGTTGCAGTAAGTGATTACTTTAAAGGTGTAATGCACGATAAAATGCATTTATCAGATGATCAAGTTGCAAGTGTTCACATCGGTGTTGATCCCGATGATTACCAATTTGCTAATTCTGCCGAAAAGGAGCGCACCATAGGTTATATTTCACGTATGTGTCCTGAAAATGGTATGGACATACTGGTGGATGCCTTTATTTTATTGAAAAAAGAACCTGGTTACGAAGATGTGAAACTCATTCTTACTGGTGGATATACTGGCGATGATAAAAAGTTTTTGAAACAGGTTAAACGAAAACTCAAAAAGAATAATTTACTTTCTTCGGTTGATTACCATCAAGATTTTGATGGAGAAGGTCGTCAGAAGTTTTTCGCCAAAACTTCAATGATTTCTGTTCCTGTGCGTAATGGTGAAGCATTTGGGATTTATATTGCAGAATCAATGGCATCTGGTATTCCTGTTGTGCAGCCAAAGCTTGGAGCTTTTCCTGAAATTATAAATAAGACTGGCGGTGGTCTCATATATGAAAAAAACACACCTGAAGCTCTTGCTGAATCGCTTAAGACTCTGCTCGATGATAAAGATAAACTGAAGCAACTTAGTGATGAGGCATATAAAGGTGCATTGGAGCATTTAAATATTCATACATTGGCTAAGGGACTGATTGATGTGTATAGGGAAGTGAGTGAGATATAAATGCTTTTATAACCTCGAAGCACTCAAGGAATGCACAAGGCACACAAAGATTCCGCTCCACCTTGCGAACTTTGTGACTTCTTAGTGAATCATGTGGTTAATTCTTTATAATTTATTCATTCCTCAAAGAAGGAATCAAGGGCTTTCTCAGGGCTGATCGCAAAGGGAAATAAATCCAAGCTAAACCGCTAATAAATATTCCACCAATAAGCACAATTAAGAACACACCCTCTAAGTTAAATGCCGGTGATAATAATGACGGCAAAATACCAATAAATGCTGCCACAATTCCTATAGCTATTCCGGTTACAAGTAAATACAGGTTTTCAATGAAAACAGTCCTAAAAATCATGCTCTTGCTATAACCTGTCGCCAATAGTAATGCCAACTCTTTTCGTCGCTCCTGCAAGTTGCGCAACAAAATTATTCCAAGGCCAATGGTTCCAATGAGGAAACCCAAACCGCTTAATGCCATAAAAATAGAAAGGTAGGTATTAGTTACACTGTAAAAGTTAGCTAGTCGCTCACTGGTTGGTGTTACATCAATTCCATAATCAACCAAACTTTCCGATAAAATCTTAGCAACAGATTCCTGTTTTTCACGTGGTGCATCCACCAAAATAGTTTTTGTTCCTCCTAATCCCGGGAATTGCTCTCTAAGAATCTCTTTCGACACTAAAATATTGCCCTGAAAAATTGTATTATTGAGTGCTCCAGCCAATACCAATCTGAAAGGTTCTCCAAACTCATTGGAATAGATAAGCGTATCTCCCAGTTTTTTCTGCAAACTATATGTCAATACAGTCTGATCTACATAAGCTACATAAGTAGAATCGTTCAAAGTTTTATCAAGACTTAACCACGGATTTTCTGTGGAAATAAATGAAAGTTGATCTACAAAAGTAAAAGCGCCCACAGCATCAAACTTTTGCGGTTCTATAGCCAAAAGGCGCGGCCGCTGCACTTGATTGAGGTTATGACAGCTTGCTTCGTCTCCTTCCAACCTGCTAAACTGCAAAAACTGAACATTTTTCAAATGCTCAATGCTATCATACAGCAATCGTTACTGTCCCTTTGGGCTGTTCAAATCAAATGCAACAGGACTTGTAGTTTCTGCCCAAAGCAGGTAACCTCCCGTTCCTGAAGATCGGTTATTTTCAGTTCCGTAAAAGGTTTTTCGGTTTGCACCAGTAATTACCACTGTAAAAGTTCCGATGGCAAGTAAAATAATAACTGCCAGGGTTCTACCCGGATTGCGCTGCATGTTTTTCAAAGCCAGTTTTCTCATTGATGGAATGGGATGTTTTTGACTGGTAAAAGGCTTCTTTAAAAGGCCACTACTCAAACCTAATCCTCCCAAAAGCACCAGCGAGGCTGCACTTAAATATAGCATTGCATCGTTATATGCACCTATAGCCAATGAATAACCCACAAATAGTATTGCCAAAGCCAACATTGCAATTCCGAAAACGATCCTCCGCTTGCCTTTTCGATCCGACTGTTTACTCACAATACGATCTTCTTTCAATTGTCCGGCAATGGATTTTTTCAACTGTTTGGTTGTAACAAAATAGATGGGTATCAAAGCAATTATGATACTGATAATA
>PKTE01000155.1 GCA_002869335.1 Salinivirgaceae bacterium
AACATTTGACATTGAAGAACGCATTTTTGGTTTATGGTTAAATGATATTGACAATGATGGAGATCTTGACCTTTTCTATTCTTCAAGTAATCCGGAGAAGGGTTTGGTAATGATGAAGAATTATACCAATAAGATTTAAAAGATATTCTCACATCTTTATTAACCTATTATATGTAAAATCATGAAAACAAAACAATTAATTTTTGCTGTAGCACTTTTACTTTGTACTCAATTAGTTTTTGCACAAACCATGCATTTAGCAATAAAAAACGGAGAATTAGATCAAGTCAAATTATTAGTTGACAATAATTCCGAACTTTTAATTGAAAAGTATACTATAGATACTACAATCAATTATTTTATGCCTAAGGAAATTTCCCCTCTTTTTGATGCGGTCTTATATGGTCGCTATGAGATAATAGAATATTTAATAGAAAAGGGAGTTGATCTTAAAAAGGACAATTATGCAATTTATCTGGCAGTAATACAAAAAAATGAGAAGATAAAGGACTTACTTATAAAAAATGGAGCCAGGATTACCAATGATATAACACCTCATATGCGGCCTAATATTTTGACTCAAGCTGTCTGGTTATATCCTGATATTGATATTATTAAGGAACTTATAGACCTTGGAGCACCGATAAATGTTGATTGGGGCTTGAATGGTAATTATACGCACACACCCCTTGGAATGGCTACTAGAAAAATGCTGCCAGAAATAGCTAAGTTATTAATTGAAAATGGTGCTATAATGAACCTTTCCAGAAATAACGGACAAATTGGTCTTCATGATGCAATATTTTATTGGAATAGGTTTGTTCCCAGAAAAGAATATTCGCCTGAACTATTAATTTATTTATTGGAGAATGGTGGAGATACAAAGCACAAGGATTTGAACGGAAATACTCCCTTCGAATATGCAGCCATTGAAGGTGTAAATGCTGCATTGAAGATATTGTGGGATGATGAATATGATGTGACTCAAACCAATATGGATGGTATGACATTATTGCACAGAACTGTTATAAAGGGATACCTTAAGAATGTTGAGTTTTTAATTTCTAAAGGATTTGACATTAATGCACAAGATAATTATAGGAATACTCCTTTGTTTTATGCAAATAAATATGGACATGAAAAAATAGCGGAACTAATTAAAAATAAAGGTGGAATATCAAATAAGGTGCTGGAACATGAAGCAATTGAAAACATACTAAATAAAGAATTAAAAGAAGGACAGGCTTATGTTTGGTATTTAGGCAGACTGGGTTGGGCTGTAAAAACCAAAAATAATATTATTATTAAACCCTACGAATGGGGCGAAGTTAAACCAGACAATCCATCTCTTGCAAATGGAAGTATTGTAGCTAAAGAACTCTACAATCAAAATATACTCATGATTCATGATAAAATTTATGCAGAAGAAATAGCAGCATATCGCGATAGTTTAGAAACTGACTTTTCTGAAAGGAGTATAAATTTAATTTATCCAATAGTGTATGAATCTGATCAAATTAATTCTGTTCAGATGAAAGAACTTGAAGAAACGGAATTAGGAACAGTTAAAGTACTAAAAGGCAAGAATGGTAATTGGATAATAGTTGCTGATGGGGTGAAACTTCTTTTCGCTGATAATAGAAAACCTATGCCTAATAATTTCCCAAATGAGCAGCAAAATATTGACATTTCTTTTTTTAGTATTGGTTGGAATTCGCCGGTAGAAGTAGTAGCTGATACAGAAACAAAAATTGAAGTTTTCAAACCTAAAATGATATTTTTTCAATCATTGTATACATGTTCTGATTTATATCAAAAAGCGAGTAATGGTTTAAAAGCAAATGATTGCAAAATTGAGATACCTGTAGCAAAATTTCCTGGTGACTGCTATTTTTTTGATGCATCAAAATTGGCTCATTTAGATAATTACTATGCAGAGAACGAAAAAATATCAGGTATAAAAGAAATAGAAAGAGCTCTTGAAAAGGGCGAATTCATGGATGTTTTAAATGATATAGAACGAATAATAAAGAATAAAGAAAAATACTATTACTACACATCAGAGTTAAATTCCTTAGGATATAAATATTTGGGAGAAGGAAAAAATGATGAAGCCATTCAGTGCTTCAAATGGAATGTTTTTTTATTCCCGGATCATTATAATGTTTATGATAGTTTAGGCGAAGCATATGCTAAAAATGGAAATATAAAACTAGCTATACAAAGTTATAAAAAGGCATACGAGATTAACCCCGAAAATATTCAGTTAAAGCAAATCATAGAGTCCTTAGAAAATAAATTATAACATTATGAAAAAAATTATTGTATTGAGTTCGATTACACTTTTAGCATTGCTTTTTAGTGTAAATGTATTTTCACAAAAAAATTCTGAATTTGGCTCTGAAGATCAAAAATTAGTGACATCAAAGGCTTTGGATTATATTGAAGGATGGTTTGAAGGTGATCCTGATAGAATGAAAAGCTGCCTTCATCCTGATCTAGCAAAAAGAAGTATCTACACTAACCCCAAAACAGGTAGAAGTGTTGTAGCTTTTCATTCAGCTTCCACACTGGTTGAAAGCACCAGGATGGGAAATGGGAAAAAGTACCCCAAGGATAAAAGAGATATTAAAATTTCAATTTTACATATGAATAGAGGTATTGCCAGCGTAAAAATCACGTGTTTGTTAATGACGGAATATCTGCATCTGGTTAAATACAACGGAGAATGGGCAATAATTAATGTTCTCTTTGAAATTAATCCAAGAGAAGAAGTAGAAAAAATCTTGAAAAGTAATTCAAACTAGTACTCTAAAAAGAACAAGGTGAAAACAAACATAATTTTCATACTAATTATATCAGTCAACCTTATATGTTCATCAGGTTTTGGACAACAAAAAGTTGATGTTACCTATATTGCCAATTCAGGTTTTTTAATAGAAAGCAATGGCAAACAAATCATTATTGATGGCTTGTTTAAACAGGGTTGGGATACTTACCTAACGCCATCAGATTCTGTTATTTCTAGTATTGTAAATCAACGAGAACCATTTGAAAAATCAAATTTGATGTTGATTACACACAATCACGGTGATCATTTTGATGCATCCATGGTAGTAGATTACCTCCTTAATAATGAGGAAAATATACTGATAGGCTCGCCTAATGTAACCAATGCAGTATTGCAACACCCAGAATATAAGAAGTTTGGTGGTCAAATTGTACAGTTAGATAAATTGAATAGAGAAAAAACGATACAACCATTCAAGGAGTTAGGGTGCGATCATTTTTTATACAACATGATGCACGCCCACAATTAGAAAATGTAGGTTACTTAATTGAAATGAATAATCTAAAAGTATTTCATACCGGAGATTATAATGGATCTGAAGTAGTTGAGTTTGGAAAATTGAAACTGCAGAATGAGCAGATTGATTTGGCTCTTTTAAACTTTTATGGATTCTGGAATATAAAAGAGGAGCAAGCTTTTACGGAGAAATATATAAATCCTAAGCAAATTGTATTAACGCATATACCATCAGCAGATGTTGGACATATTCAAGATACTGTTGCATTAATAAAAGACTTCATTGATATTGCTGTTTTTGAAAGAAGTATGAGCACTAAGTCGTTTGATTTTGGAGCTAAATAGTGCTGTGTATTAGTAATTTAAACCCAAAAAAATAGAAACCATGTTAAAAAAATTAAGCTTAATTTTAATGGCAATACTTATATGCCAAACAATTGTAAAATCACAAACCAGCGATAAAGCTGATAGTGCAGTGCTAACGCTTGGTTTTTCAACCTACCTCGCGCATACCGATAAATATGCCGCGGGCTTCGATATTTATAGCGATAGCGAAGGTTTTACCTATGTGGTAGGTAATACAAAAGATAAAAACTTCCCGGCTACCGAAGGAGCATATCAAACAGAGCTAAAAGGTGATGGCACAGCTGATGTTTTTGTCGTAAAATACACACCCGAAGGTGAAATTGTATTTGCCACATTAATTGGTGGAACAAAGCGCGAGCATCATAGTGCAATAACAGTAGATGATGAGGGATTTATCTACATCGCCGGAGGTACTCATTCTCCTGATTTTCCTGTTACCGATGGCGTATTTGATACCAGTTTTAATGGAGAAGGCTCATGGGCCGGTGATGTTTTCGTAACGAAATTAGATCCAACTGGCAGCAAGATCATTTTTTCCACATTTCTTGGAGGCGAAGTGGAAGAGACATTATCATCAGGAGGTATAAAAGTCGACTCCAAAGGGAATATTATTGTTGTTGGAATGACAAAGTCTCATAACTTTCCACTAACCAGGGGCCATATTGCCGATAATGAAAAAATGCATGGTTTTGTTACAAAATTGAGTGATGGAGCCAAAAAGCTTTTATTTTCTACTGTATTTGGAAGTAGTACAATGGAAAGCGTTACATCCGTTGATATTGATGATGAGGACAATATTTATTTGTCGGGTTCAACTATTACAGAGGGCCTACCCGTAACGGAAAATGCTTTTCGCAAAAAAATGATTATGCCATCATCCGGTGGTGTAACAGATCATTATATCGTAAAATTAAGTGGTGCAGATCATCAGATTTTATATTTCAGTTATTTTGCTACCGATGGATTTGCAGGCTCACCTATTGCGTGGACAAAACCAAATAAACTAACTGTTTGTGGTAGCACCAGGGGCAAAAGCTTCCCCGCATCAGGGAATGCGATAAGTGACACAGTGAAAGGCAGACAGGATGGGTATATCGCCGTATTTAATTCAGAAACTATGGAACTGGAATATGCCACCTTGTTTGGTGGAAGTGAACTAGAGCGTGTACAGTCGGCAGGTTTTATAAACGAGCATACCGTTGCGATTGGAGGAACAACAAGCTCAGCAGATTTGCCAATGACCGAGAATGCGTTATATCCTGAATTTC
>PKTE01000067.1 GCA_002869335.1 Salinivirgaceae bacterium
ATATCTGCCCTGCGTTCCAGTTGATAGGCCGGTAAGTGACGCCAGTCGTCAAGCAGGTCGAATAGGTTGTTGATGTTCATTTTTAGGTGTCAATTTTTAATTGATTGAAAATACATTACCAACAAGAACCACAAGCTCACGCTAGCAGGGGCTCAGCGAAACTAATCACGCGATAGCGAGTTTTATATTATTTATCTAACTGTGAGCTATATTTCCGAACAACAAAATAATAAATTGCACCAGGATATAAAAGCAACCAAATTATCCAGCTAAGAATAACAGATATATTTCCGTAAGGAGATTGAATAAATCTTTCCAGATTGGGGGTTATAATCCATTTTATATTGTGAATTGATTCAGCACCATAGGTCATTGCTGATATTAAAATTCTATCAACTATAGGGAAAATAAATATAACACAAATTAGGATTATGCCATATTGGACATACGCTGTATACCATTTAATTTTTGCGACTTGTATGGTAAGGAAATAAATTAAAATAATATTTGCCGTAACGAACTGCAATCCAACAAAATACGTTAGTGCTGGCATAGCATCATAACTATAGTCTCGAACTTGATAATTATACCAAAGCAGGTACTTTATGCTACCAATTAAAATGTATAATAGAATAATTACATATGTAGTATTCCTAAAAATACGCTTTCGAGGCTTGTTTTGAATGTTTTTTTCAATATTCGGATTAAGAAACTTTTGAAAAAGCAATGCTAATAATGTAAAAGATACAATAAAAAAAAGTAACTCAATATAGTGCTCTGTATAGTAATTAATAAGGTCATCGAAAAAATAATTTAAATTGGGCCGCCTCCTGGAGAAGAAATCAAATGAATTGTAATAAGTTGCATTAAAGATTAATTGTGCACCACTTATTGCCATTATTATTATTATTAAATAATCATAAAAGTAAAGTGTAAGTACACCACCGGCTATAAAGAATAAAATAAATACGGTAACTAATCCATTCCCCTCAACACCTAACAAACCAGAGAGAATTGTACAAACCAATCCAATTAAGGTACCAGATATAATAAAAACAAATACTTTATGTATTGGCCATGCAATAATTCCAAGAAAAATCCCGCCAATGATCATACCAGGGATGACACCCTCTCTTAAGTCAATAGCACCTCCAACAATTCCTCCAATTAATACTCCAAGTAGAATACCACATAAAATGATGTAATATTTGAAAAGTTGTTTTCCAAAAAGCACAAGGGCCAGACCAATAAATGCGATAATAATTCCGATAATAAAAGTAATTACTTGCATAGTAACTGTTTTAATTAATTATTAAATTATTTCATGAAGTAACATTTATAATAGCATTCAAATTACAGAAACCCTATTTCGCAGGCTCACGATAATGTTTTCCCATTATTTTTATAAATATAATTAGTAAAAAATTAAAAACAAAGCATACGCCACTAATTTTTAGGGCGTTATATAAATGGGTTGAGGTGTTTTTGTTTTAATTTTAATCGCTTTTGACAACTAGAGAACTAACTTCTCCATTTTTTCAACGGCTCCCTAAACCTCACAGCCATTTCATTATTTTGATTGGCTAATGCTGTAATGATATCATCAAAAGCTATGACGTTGCTTAGGCTTTCGGTTTAAACCTAACAGGTTTTTGAAACCTGTTAGGTTTTCGGGCTTCACTTTTGAGACAATTTTTCTTATTTTTCGTCTAACATCAAAACTGTTTTATTCTTAAAATATTTAATTTGCTTTTTATCTTTACATAAACATCATTTAAAACCCATCAATATGAAAACCATTATCGTTTATGCTACTTCTCACGGTACAACAGAATCCGTTGCAGAACAAATCAAAAGCAAATTGCAAGGAGATGTTGATCTTGCCAATATCAAAAAGCAAAAAAAGATAGATTTGGACGCTTATGATCAAATTATTATTGGCGGCTCCATTCATATGGGTGTTATTCAGAAGAAAATTAAGAAGTTCTGCGAACAAAACACCCACATCCTACTTCAAAAAAAACTTGGGCTTTTTCTATCTTGCATGGACGACGAAAAGGCTCAGGAGCAATTTGATAAAGCTTTTTCTGATGAACTAAAAGCTCACGCTACAACCTATAAGTTAACTGGCGGGGAATTCAAGCTGGAAAAAATGAATTTCCTGGAACGTTCTATCGTTAAAAAAGTATCGGGCGAAACCGAATCAGTAAATAATCTAAAACCAGACCGTATCAGTGAGTTGGTAAAAGAATTGGAGACAGATAATTAACAAAACTACAAGAAACAGTTGGTTTAGCCGAACTTCAGTTCGTACGGTGGCACAGGGGAAGTAAAACAACAAAACCACGCGAGTGGATTGGCTGCGCCGAGCTCCTTTCAGTCGGTTCGCGCGGTAGCGCAGGGATAGTAGCGCTGGGGCAGAAAACTAACAAAACCACGCGAAAAATTCGCGCGGTAGCGCGGTGTATTCAATTTGAAATATATAACTTGGCGCTTGTAAACGTTTACAAATGGCTCCCAACAAAAACCAACGACATTTTGGATTGGATCTGATTCGCGCTTTAGCAATACTTAGTGTGGTGTTTGGGCATAGCATGTTTATTCTAAAGCCAATTGTTCCAGCCATAACCTCTTTTCCATTCTTACGCGGAGTAGATGTGTTTTTTGTATTAAGTGGTTATTTAATTGGCACGCGCTTTCTTCAACAAAATCAAAAAGATAACGGTGTAAGCATTTCATACGGAAAAAAGTTTTTGCACCATGCCGCCTGGCGAACTCTGCCAATGTACTTTCTTTTTGTTTTAATAAACATTGGTGTTGGCATTATACTTTTTCCTGATGATTTATACCCAAGTAAAATTATTCCTACATTTTTTCTTTTACAAAACGTATTTACACCCCACTTTGACTTCTTTTGGGAGTCATGGAGCTTACCCATTACAATTTGGTTCTATGCATTGCTAACCGTTGGTGTCATTTGGATAGGTCAAAAATATTCACGGCAACAATTCAAATTCAAAGTATTATTCTTTATTCTTGTTTTGTTACTTATTCCACTGATTGTGAGGATAATTATTCACCTCACTACTAATTTGGACTTTTTCTGGTGGGATGTGAAAATCCGTAAGTTTTTGCCCGCGCGAATGGATGCTCCGTTCTATGGGTTTTTGGCAGCATGGATTCGGTTTTATTACCCCAAATGGTTTAAATCCCTTCGAATACCCGGATTCTTTATTGCGGTTGGTTTATATCTTTGGTATTACCTGTACACACCTGCTGCGGGCACAATCGGAAAGGATATAATTTACCTGATTACCAGCCCGTTAACCTATGCATTACTTCTTCCAACTTTTATGTATCTCAAAAGAGCTCCGGCTTTTATTGCCAAACCCATCACATGGATAAGCCTTATTTCCTATGCGCTCTATTTGGTTAATTTGTTGATTGTCACAATTTTTCTGAAAACCGGGCTTTTCGAATATTTTAATGCTGTAAATGGTTATATATTCTATTGGGTCGTTACACTCTTCACAGCCTGGTTCTTTTATAATTTCTACGAAATCAAGATCAGAAAGCAATTTGACAAATGGAAAAAAGGCGGGATTGCATTCAAGTTTAAATCCTAAATGTTCAATTTATCGTGAAAAGCTTGTTTGTAGGATGATCCTATGGGAATTTGTTTTTCCCCTACCACAATCATATTCCCCTCAATTAATTCAATTTTCGAAATAGCTATAGCATGGGATTTATGCACGCGAACAAATTGATTGGATGGAAGTCTGTCCATAATATTCTGAAACCGATCAAGCACCATAATGGACTTGCTTCCATAATAAATACGGACATAATCACCCATGGCTTCTAAATGGGAAATGCTATCCAGGTCGATTCTGAAAATTTTCCGGTCCGCTTTGAATAGCATATATTCACTCTCATTACCTGTACGCTGCTCTTGATTAATGATTTGAACAGCTCTTGAGACGGCTTTCATGAATCGCTCATAGGGAAATGGTTTTAACAAATAATCAACAGCAGCCAACTCAAATCCCTCCACCGCAAACTCCGGATAAGCTGTGGTGAAAATGACAAAGGGCGGTTTATCCAACGATTTATAAAACTGAATGCCATTAATCTCCGGCATATTGATATCCAGAAAAAGCAAGTCAACCTGCTTTTGGCTAAGTAGTTCCGTGGCTTCAATGGCATTTTTACATTCACCCACCACCTCTAACAAGCTGCTTTGCTGAATATAATCAAGCAACAATTCCCTTGAAACAGGTTCGTCATCAATTATGGCGCATTTCACTTTCATACTTCAATGGATAGGTGAACTTTAAATTTGTCTTTTTCTTTAGCTATTTCAAATTTATGATTTCCCGGATAAATTAGCTTAAGTCTTTGTCGAATATTATCCAACCCGCTTCCCTTTTCAGAAATTTTTTGGCCTTGTTCTTCTCCAATAGTATTGATTATTTCAAACTCCATGTTATTGTTTTCAGTGCGCAGCAGTATTTTGATCCAGCCATTCCGGATGTTTCCTTTTAACCCATGCTTGTAGGCATTTTCAACCAATGGCAATAATAATAACGGAGCGATTTCTACATTTTTATCTATTTGCTTTTCAAACTCAACCAGGGCTTCCTTCTCTAAGCGGTAATTTTGCAGGGCAATATACTTTTCAATTAATGTAACCTCATCAGAAATTTCAATGGTTTGTTCTTTGGCATCATACGTGATAAAACGCATTATGTCAGACAATTGAATAACAGCATCTGAAGTGTTTTTGTGGTTTTTGCGAGCAAGGGAATAAATCACATTCAAGCTATTAAAAAGAAAATGCGGATCAAGGTGCGATTTCAACATTTTCATTTCTGCTTCGGTTTTTTCCTTTTCGATTTGCGCCAGCTTTCTTTTACTCTCAAGTAATGTA
>PKTE01000108.1 GCA_002869335.1 Salinivirgaceae bacterium
CAGCTACACCTGCACTATTTTTATAGGCATTAAAAAAGCGACGCATAGAAACAACCGGCCGAAAATACCGCAGTGATTTTTTTATATTCCCCTCATTCAAAACAATAGCATTACAGGACTGACACTCTCCGGCTTTTATTTTCCAAAATGACAATTCATAGGGTTCAATGCTTTTATCGCATTGAGGACAGTAAAGAAACGCTTTATTATCAGTCTGAGTGAAAATATCAGCTGAAAATACTTTTCTAAATTTTGAAAAGCCGAGCGTCATTCTTAGCATTATCAATTGAATAATAACAAGTCCGGCAAACACAAACTTGAATAAAAATCCCAACTCAGGGTGAAAAATAACGCCATCATAAAATCCATGTGCTACACTTGCTAAAATCAGTGCCAGTAAAATCCCTAAGTAATTCCGATGAACACGTACGTGAATGTAATATGCTATGCCCAAATAACCCGAAAATGAAATATGCCCCAATGTGGAATAAAACGACCTTTGTAAAAGAAGCAAAAATGGTGTTTCAGATGAAATTGCATACAAAATATTTTCAATTACTGAAAAACCTAAAGCAACAGCCGTAATGTATATAATACCATCGACTATTTCATTAAAATCTTTCTTTATAAATTGTACCAAAAGCATTAGAGCCAACAATTTTGATACCTCTTCAATCAGACCAATCTTAATTATTGCGTCTAAGAAATTATACTCTACATGCACAAACCGATAAAGAAATAAGGAGACAAAAACCGAAACCACACCACCAAAAACAGTCACTAAAATTAACTTCCCAATGGGTTCTTTCTCATAAATATCATACGATCTGGCAATCATAAGATATGTGAAACCAATAATAGTTGCCAGTAAAATAATCAGAATGCTTTGTGTGCCCATTTGGTATTAAAATAAAGGATTGCGTATTACTATTATAAAAATAACACAATATAATTGACCCTCATTACTTATGACCTTTTGTTATGCGCTTTTCTTTATTTCTTACATAAATCAATTTATATCTAC
Organism: Salinivirgaceae bacterium; assembly: GCA_002869335.1. Taxonomy (GTDB): domain Bacteria; phylum Bacteroidota; class Bacteroidia; order Bacteroidales; family Salinivirgaceae; genus Salinivirga. The sequence continues at coordinate 1,025 of PKTE01000108.1, forward strand.
CCTTTTGATTTTCACGCTGTTCAATATCAAATTTCCCTATTGAATTTATCAAAGGTGTTAACTTCTGAAAACCATAATTTCTAGGGTCAAAATTAGGTCGCTTTTTTTGAAGTAATCCACCAACATCTCCCAGAAAAGCCCATCCGTCATCATCTGAGAGGTCATTAATTGTACCTGCAATAAGTTTTATATCTTTTGAAGTAATTTTTTCAAAAGATTCTTTATCAATATTTTTCTCTTCCTCAGATTCCTTTTCCTTTGATAGAGTCTTTAAAATCTCAATATATATAAACTTGTCACAGGCTACTATAAAAGGATTCGGTGTCTTTTTTTCTCCAATTCCTATCACTTGCATACCGGCTTCTCTTAGTCGTGTTGCTAACCTTGTAAAATCACTGTCACTTGACACAATGCAAAATCCATTAACTTTTCCTGAATATAAAATATCCATTGCATCAATAATCATAGCAGAATCAGTAGCATTTTTTCCTGTAGTGTATCCGTACTGTTGGATAGGAGTTATAGCATGCTCTAATAGCATATTTTTCCATTTGGAAAGATTAGGGTTAGTCCAATCACCATATATTCTTTTAATTGTTGGATTACCATATTTTGCAATTTCTTCCATCATTTCTTTTACATATGCAGAAGGGATATTATCTCCATCAATTAATACGGCTAAGTTTATATTTATACTTTGTGACATGTTATACTATATTTAATTATTCTTCATTCAGTTTTTCTTGAAACCTTAAATGTACAAAATCATAATCCAAAGTACGTATTTTGGTTAATTTCATTTGTATTAGATAGCTAATCTCATCTCAGAGTGAATTTACGCATAATGGAGACTACATATTTGCGCTGACGTTTCAAAACTACATATTTTCAAATTTGAGTAATTATTCTACTGTTGAATTTGTACTTCCAAAATGATATTCCTTCATTATGGTTAACCCTATTCAATATTTTCCCTATTGTTTTTTACAACCTCACGAATCGAAACCCCATCAATCAACACATCTTTCAGCACAGCTTCGCCATTTTTCACACTTACCAATGCCCAGGTGGGTTTAATGCTGTCTAGCTGAGAATCTCTGTAGACTTCTTCGGCTGCAGGAGCTTTGGATTCTTCCATGTAAAAGCGCTCAAAGGGATAATCAATGGTGACATTTCTACTCCCGTTGCCAGGCACATAGCCTACTGTAGCTTTTACAAATTCCTGGTGCGTTGTAGGCGGCACCTTAGTTACCGATTCTATTTTGGCAAAACCTAAACTGTCGGTTGTTAGAGAGACATACACCGGCTCACCCCTTTCCCATGAATTTTCGTCATTAACTATGAATACATCTTCGTTAAAACTGAGGGTAATATATTTTCCCCGAAAAGGGTCATTTGGATCAACCGGAGCAGTTCGAAATTTATATTCTGTACCTGTTTCCAATACATCTTCCTTATCCCAAATCATTTTAGCCGGAATAAACAGTTGCGCCAATACCACAACACCAAACACAATCAATATGATTTTTTTCTTATCCATTCGCCTTCCGTTTTTTAAGCATCCAATAGTTACTTCCAAAAAAGCCAAAACCTACGGAAACAAACATAATTCCGCGGACCACAAAGCTAATGTCGGTATCAAAAAACCGACAAACTACCAACGCAGTAATGATCAACAATCCATAGTTTAATACACCCAAATGGTTTTGCCTTGCTCCTTCCCTGATGATGAGAATTCCCATAGCCAAAATAATCAGGTTAATCAGAACCACAGCCGCCACGGAAAAGAATCCGATAATAAACGTGAGTATAAAAAGCAAGAACACAACAGATGTTGGCTGTAGGGCTTTGAGTCCATTTTTTTTGTATTGCCAATAAAGTAGTCCGCTCGCCAAAATGGTTAAGATTAACGTGGTCACAAACTCGGCAGAAAATACCATCTCATTCAATGGATATGGCTCATCACGTATTTCATCCCAAAACCAGCTAAAGCTAAGCATCAGCAACATAAAAACCGTACCCAGCGAGCCTAAAATTGTGTATCCGTTACGCATTAGTTTTTGTTGGGTAAAAAAACTGGTATTTCCCACAAGGGAAAACAATCCGAAAAGACTAAAATAGGCCGCAAACATTAGCTCTTCTTTGGTATCAGCCACCACTCCCAGTGTAATTATTACCGATAAAGGAATAAACCAGTGATGGAAAAACATAAAATTACTATTGGGCTTGTTTTTATACAACAAATAATAATGTGGCAGAGCCAATGCCAATAGCAACCAATACAGATAAGATTCTTGCGTTGGATGTGCCCAGTAGCTTACCTCACAAGCATAATAGGTTATCCCAATTAAATAAAGCAACGAAGCTATGGAAGACCTCATCACATAGATTAGCGGTAGGCAAAGTAACATCCACAAGAGTAAAAAAGAATCCAGCTCCCCCGGAATATTATATATCTGGCTTACCAGCGAAATACTTGACCCCACTGCAAAAAACAAAAAAGTTGTACTCCCTTCACGCCATGCTACACTATCATCTTTTTTCAATAAAGTATATCCTGAAGCAATTTGGCCAACAATCAATGGCAAAAAGGCAAAAATGGTCTTTACAGGTCGGGAAAGCTCATCCCAGTTATGTGCAATAATGAGTATGATACCCAGTCCAACAAGCATCGCGCCCAATATGCCAAAAGCAATGAATTGCTTGTTAGATGAAGAACTACTTTTACTTTTATAGTATACTTCAATTTTCGAGGCCACTTCTTTAGAAATAACCTCCGCTTTCAGCAGCTCCTGTATGTCTTTTTGTATACTCATAACACGGGATTACGGCAATTCATATAAATACATTTACTGGCATTATATGAATAAAGTTACGGAAAACATTTGATTTTGAGATTAATGTTATGTTAATGATGATTGGTACAACAAAGAGACAGGGCTTTTATTATCACCATATAATTCAATGCCTGTCAAGGATTCTAACCTGCTGAGACAAATGGAATATTAAGATAAAATGTAGTTCCTTTTCCTTTTATAGACTCAAGGGTAATTTTCCCACCTATTAATTCTGCGTTTTCTTTAGCAATGGATAATCCCAAACCTAATCCCCCAAATAATTTAGATGTACTCTTTTCTTCCTGAGAGAAACGCCCAAATATTTTCTCAAAATTTTCAGTTGAGATGCCAATACCTGTATCTTTAACGTGAATAATTAAATCATTATCAACAACCTGATAGCCAAACTCTACATAGCCTTCACTTGTAAACTTTATTGCATTTTCGATAAGATTATTTAATGCCTTAAGTATCTTCATTTTATCAGACTTCACCATACTTTTCCCATCGGGTAGCCCTTTAATGATATTCAATGCGATATTCTGCTCATCGGCCTTTATTTTATGTATAGCATACACTTCAGAGAATAATTCATTGAGATTAAACTCCGACTCCTCAACCATAACCTGCTTTGTCCCCAAAGTCGATATTTCCAGAATATCATTGATTACCTGTAAAAGTTGAGTGGAACTATTTTCGATAATTTGAGTATAATATTCTCGTTTCTTAGAAGATAAACCAGCATTATTCAAAAGCTTTGAAAATCCAACGATACCATTCATTGGGGTTCGTATTTCATGCGACATATTATTGAGAAATGCTGTTTTCAATTTATCACTCTCTTCAGCCCTCTCCTTAGCTTTTAGCAACTCCGCATTTTGGTTGATCAGCATTTTATTTTTTTCCTCAACCAATTTTCGCATGGCTTTCTTTTGCTTCAATTCTGCAGGCATCCAACGGTATAATACAATTATCAAAACCAAAATTCCGGTTAAAAAAGTTACAACCTTCGGTAAGAATACATACTGCGGCTTAGAGAGCACTGTGAAAACACTTTCAGGAAGAAATCCGGCTAATGCGGAATGCCTGATTCCAAAGTACACGCCCTCAAATATTGTTCGAAATGCATCAATAGCAAGAATGAAAAGTAGCAAATTAAAAAGCTTATCCTCTTTTTGTCTTTGCCTGAACCTTTTAAAATAGAACACAATGATATACAGCCAAATAACAACTATAAGGAAGTAAGTAACGGGGGTTATATATCTAAAAGCCTCATTCATCATAGTGCTCCATCGGGCAACAATTGGTTTTCTATTATAATCCTTCTTTTGAGTTGATTATAAAATAGTTTCTATAAATGTACAATAAAATTAGAAAAAACAGAAGACCGAATCGACTATATATCAAAGTTTTCAAAAAAAATTGCTAATTGAACCTTTTATTCCAATTAGCAATTTAATAATTGTATTACTCATTAAAGCAATACTATCCCCTTCTCCTTTTCTTTTGTTTTAATTGATTCATCCCAAATTCCCACCTGTACCTCACCAATATGCCTTTTCCTTAACATAAACATACAAACACGTGACTGTCCAATGCCTCCGCCTATACTCTCAGGCAGTTTATCTTCCAAAAGGAGCTTATGAAAAAATAGCGTTTTTCGACCAAAGGCTCCTTTTTCATCTAATTGGTTTATTAAAGCTTTTTTATCGACTCGGATTCCCATTGAAGAAATCTCAAAGCTATCTTGCAACACAGGATGCCAAACCAAAATATCGCCGTTTAGTCCAGTAAACCCCTCATCACTCCTGGTACTCCAATCGTCATAATCAGGTGCGCGGCCATCATGTGGTTCTCCGTTACTCAATTTGCCTCCAATTCCTATCAAAAATACAGCACCGTATTGTTTTACAATTTCTTGTTCCCGCTCTTTAGGCGATAATTTAGGATACATCTTCAATAACTGTTCTGAGTGAATAAATGTAATATCCGATGGTAATATGGGTTGGACATCATCATAAATACTTGATACTTGCAACTCAGTTTGTTTTAAAGCCTTATAAATTTTACGCACTTCACTTTTCAAAAAATCAATACTTCTGGAATGCGGAGAAATTCGTTTTTCCCAATCCCACTGATCCACATAAATGGAATGGATGGAACTGTAATCTTCATCAGGTCTTAGCGCTCTCATGTCGGTAACAATACCATGATCCTCCTCAACTTCCAGTTCTTGCAGACGTATTCTTTTCCATTTTGCCAATGAATTTACCACCACAGCTTTTTTATCTTTTAATTGCTTAATGGGAAAATCCACTGTGCGCTCATAACCATTGAGATCATCGTTTATTCCAGTACCACTTAACACTGCAATAGGTGCAGATACTTTAGTTAATTTCAATTGTTGCATTAGCTCTGATTCAAACACTTGTTTGGTAAAAGCAATGGCTTTTTCAATTCTTAAAATCTCTTGTTTCATAATGATATATTTAATTAGTTCTTAAAATTTTAAATAAAAAAAGCCTGCACACAGGCAGGCTTATGGCAAATAAAATATAGCCTACCGGGGGCGGAGGTTTATTATTATTGATATTATTATTGATAGTAGAAATCATATTTTTGGCATAAAAAAAGGCCTTCCGAAAACGGAAGGCCTCATTTAGTTTATATTCTTTTTGCGCTAAACCACAACCTTCCCAATTCCGAATGTATTATTATTCGAATTATTAAGATTGTTATTATTTAGCACCATGTTAATCATAATCTGAAATCAAAGATACGTATAAATTAATGAATGAAACAAAAAAAATATGGCATACAAATACTTTATAAAATATGATTTTCACTGCAGTAATTTTTTGCATCTACATCCTTTGAAAACTTCCGAATCTCAATTTTCGAATTCTTCATTAAACTCATATACTTATCCGCCAACATATTAGAAACCTCATTTTTAGCAATTATAGCCATTCTAATATTTGAATTCCAAACTGTAGCACTTGAATCTAATGCTTTAAGAACTAAAATATCATCATCTGCAAGATTTGTAGTAGTAACCTGCGACAAATCAATCAAAATGCATCTAATATTAGCAAACCTGGGATCGGAAATCAGAACCTTATTTGGATAAAAGATGTCATCACTAATTAATTGTCCACTAAAAGTGATTAAAACATTTTTTTTATGCCACTTAATGTCTACAGCCATAATAAAGCAAATTACTTAAAAATCAAATTAAGAATATCAAAATCTTAATCGCAATATTAGTAACAAAAGCAACAATCCCCAGTCTATAACTAATCGTATATATCAAGTTAATTACTATAAATATACTACAAAGTTTTCACAATCAAGTAGTCATTATAGTGCTTGTTCCTAAAGCTTTTAACATTTTAAGATGCTGTCCTATAGCTCTGAAAAAAGAGCCATTCACATGATATGGTAAATTGTATTTTTGAGTTGTTTCCTGAACTATTTTCGACAGACTTTTATAGTGCACATGGCTAATGCTGGGGAAAAGGTGATGTACCACCTGATAGTTTAAACCACCAACTAACCATGAAAAAACTTTACTATTAGGTGCAAAATCAGCAGTAGTATATAATTGATGAACCGTCCAGCTACTTTCCAATTCATTATTTTCATCCGGTAAAGGATAATCAGAAGAAGGAACTACGTGAGCTGTTTGGAAAATTGTACTTAAAGTTAATCCGCTGACAAAATGCATTAACAAGAAGCCAAGTACAATCCAATACCATGCAATTGGGACAATGATTATAGGCAATGCCAGGAATATAGCATAATATATAATCTTTGAGAATAATAGTTTTATAAATAGCAGGGTATAGTTTCCTGATCCATCTAACACTGCACCATCTCTTTTGTATTTAAACAAACGTTTAAAATCCTTCAGCGTAATCCATGAAAAGGTCATCAAACCATATAATGCCCAGGCATAAATGTATTGGTACTTATGCACTTTCTTTAATGGCTTGTGTGGAGAAAAACGCAAAATCCCACCATGGCCAATATCTTCATCGTGATCTTCCACATTGGTATAACCATGGTGAAGTGTATTATGCTGGTATTTCCAATTGGCAGGGAGACCGCCTAGTATGTATAGTGACATCCCAAAAAGCTTATTCACCCATTCATGTTTAGAAAATGAACCATGATTGGCATCGTGCATCGTAACTACACCAATACCTGACATCCCAATACCCATTACAAAAAAGACCGTTAATAATGGTACAACCGTTGTAATCATACCTGTCATCATCAATACATAGGGTACAAAATAAACCAGTGACATTAAAAATGTCTTAATTAGTATTTGTGAACCTCCGAACTTCGAAATAGCATTGCTCTCAAAGTAATTATTTACTGCAGACCACAACTCTTTTGTGAATTCCACATTGTTTTGTTTATATTTTATTCTTTCCATATATTATTCTCTAAACACTTTTATTTATTTTTTATAAAGTAATAAACCTGCCATTCGATATTTACACTTTGATTGCTAATAATTTGCATTATCATAAATGATAAATTTCACCAAATAATAATCAGGAACTGGATAGAGAAGGATTAAGTATGCAGCTAGGTTAATATTATTTAATTTACACACCTATGGCCCGTCCTTACAGAGGAATAATTATTTCACTCCGCGTCACTAAGTACAAAATGGTTAATTTGTAGTCAATTAACTTGTTGCAAAATAAACAAGTAACACTTGTAAATGTTTAGTGCAAAGTAGTTGAGAAAAATGTAAATTACTTCAAAAACGATTTTCTTTTACCCCTGGTAGCATTGGCTGCTTTAACATTACCACCACCCCAGGAAAGTCCTGACTTACGGTCACGGAAAGGAGAATTATTCATACCCCAACCTTTTGTTTTGGGATTATCAGTATGTATCTCTTCTTTATTATGTTTTCCACCTTTATTCTCGTGAATAATTCTATCGATCTTTTTATTATGCAAATATTTTTCGATTATTGTAAGAGGCAGAAAAATAGCTAAAAGCAAAATTGCACCTGAATATAAAAAATGATCATTAAATTGAAAGTCAGCCATGATGCCAATTATTCTAAGCACAATAAGCAAAGTTCCCCCAATTCCAGATATGAATATTGCAGCTTTCATAGTTTTAAAATTAAAAGATTTAGGCCACCAGAACTATAAATTTGATGGTATCTTTCCATATACCGCTTTAATACAACGCACATTCAATTCTGATGATTTGGGAACATTTTGCTGGTCTCCTGAATCAATTTCTTGAGCATTTGCCTGCCCTCCTACAGAGGTAACACTCCAATACATTTCTGGCCTTAATCCACTTAACTTTTCTCTATTTAAATATAATCCATTCAATTGCTCTTTAGTAGGCAAAAACCAATCGTCATAGCCATAAGCTATCATATCTGAGCAAGCTTCCTTAGCAGTCTTATAATCCATCTTATTATCAAAATCCTTAGGCATCACCATATATTTGATAAAGTCAATCTCAACTATCTTTAAATCATCGCTTGCAGCTTGTATATTAGCAGTAATGTTAACTTCAAGCTTTGTAAGCATTTTTGCAATTTCATCAACTTTTTCAAATAAATCGTCCTCTCCCTTATTGGTTTGAAGATACTCTTGAAACTCAACTGAAGCGGTTTTAGTGTTTATCAATTTTGCAGTGATAAAGAAGTTTGAGCCAACTTTTTGAATCATTGATACACAAACCATATCAGCGCCAATTTTCCTGCCTAATTTGGTAATTTTATCATCATCTCCCACTTCCACAATCTGATAATTGCTTTCTTTTAAAGCCTTATCAGTTAAAGCATTTCCTAATGGCTTTAAATCCTCTGATTTGGCAATTCCGGTACTTAACATCTCACGAATTACATCTCCAAATCCGGTATTACTTTTATCATTTGGTGACAATACAGCCACCGTTTTTTGTGCATATCCAATAGATCCTATTAATAAAAATACAAGGATTGTAAGGGTAGTGATTGTGTTTTTCATTTGAATAACTGTTTTATTTGTTTTAAGATACAAACAAACTTAACAACACTTTTATAATGAACAAAGACAAGAATAAATTATAAGTTATTATTAACAAAAAAAGCGCGAACAGACTGTCCGCGCTTCCAATATATAATCAAAATTAAAAATGAATATTTACAGACAACGATCCTAAAGGACCAAATTTAGTATAAAGCCCGTTTACTTTTTCTTTATATTCAGGGTTATCATTATATTTACGAGTGCTTTCCCCATTATATGATTCAACTTGATATTTAACTTCTGTTGAAAGCGAAAATTTAGGTGTAATATAGTATCTCACACCTAAAAGTGGACTTAAACCAATACCCTGATAACTATTTGTACGTTTAATTTTGTAATCATCATAAGTATATTTTTCTTCTGTAGTCACATCTGATGTGTATTTTGTGAAATTGAAATCAAAACCAAAAAATACCTGAGCTTTCCCAAAAGTTATATTGCGCTCGTAACCAAGAAAAGCTTTTATCATGGAATTTTTAGACTCAATCGAATAATCATAATCAGAATCTTGATCATAATCCTCGTCCATATTCTCATTCCCTATACCGACTGAAAATTTTGTGCGTAATGCATTTTCTCCAAAGTGGAACTTATACCCTAATCCAATCTTGGTAGTATATTTGTCAAGCATGGCAAAATCAGAATAATAAACAACATAAGGGTCGTTATAAATAGGCTGAATTGCAACAACCTCAGGAGCAAAAATATCATCAATTACTATACTTAGCTCATGCTTGGAATCAGTTGATTCATTTACTTCAGTTTGTGCCATTGCCAAACTAGAAATCATTACCAATAACGCAATAATTACACTTGTTTTAATTGTTTTCATTTGAATATATTTTAATAATTAATAAAACTCACAGCTTGGTTGAATAAGAACGGTGCAAAAATATTAATAAAATCAGATTGCCAAAAAGAATTCAAATTTAATTGCTAATTGTTAACAATTAGTTTTATTGATGAAGCATTATTAGGCACATATAATTTCAAAACATAAGCACCATTGGGCAAATCACTTACATTTATCATTACAGATGTATAAAATTGTAACATATTCTGGCGGGTGATATAAAAAAAAGGGGCGCCTCAGTTAAAAGCGCCCCTCTCCTATTGTTAAACTAAAATCAGTTTACCATATATATGCTCTCTGATCATCAGAAAGGTACATATAGTCTCCTTGTTTTGCACCGAAAGCCTTATGGAACTCGGGCATGTTACGAAGTGGTTCATTCACTCTGTTTCTACCTAACGAATGAACATCCACTTTTGTTAATCTTATTTTCTCTTTGTCCCTAATGTTTTGCGCCCATACGTGTGCATAAGCAAGGAAATATCTTTGTAATGGTGTAAATCCGTCAATCTCTTTTCCTTCTTTATATTGTTCAGTAGTTTTGAATGCTGTTAATGAGATATTTAACCCGCCAAGATCAGCAATGTTTTCACCAAGTGAAAGCTCACCATTGGCCATAATTGTATCAATAATAACCACATTATTAAATTGGTCAATAAGCTTCTGAGAGCGTTTTTTAAAGCGTTCTGCATCATCAGCAGTCCACCAGTCAGTCATATTACCTTCTTTATCGAAAAGTCTTCCTTTGTCGTCAAATCCGTGAGTCATTTCGTGACCAATCACCATACCAATTGCTCCATAGTTTACAGCATCATCAGCATTCTGGTAGAAGAACGGTGGTTGAAGAATTCCAGCAGGAAATACAATCTCATTGTATAAAGGATTATAATAAGCATTTACCATTTGTGGTGGCATAAACCATTCTGTTTTGTCCACTGGTTTATTGATTTTGCTTAACATTTCTTCAGTTCCCCATTTGCGAGCACGCATAATATTCTCAAGGTAACTATCGCCTTTAATGTCAAGTGTACTGTAATCTTTCCATTTATCAGGATAACCAACTTTAACATTAATAGCATCAAGTTTTGCTAAAGCTTTCTCTTTAGTTTCATCACTCATCCATGGTAATACTTTTACACGTTCTGCTAATCCTAATTTAAGGTTGCCAACAAGTTTCTCCATGCGCTCTTTAGCTTCAGGAGGGAAGTATTTGTTCACGTATACTTTACCAATAGCTTCGCTAAGCACACCATTTGTGGCATCTAAAACACGCTTCCAGCGAGGTCTGATCTCTTCACTTCCGGTCAATGTTTTTCCAAAGAAAGCAAAGTTTTGATTCACGAAATTATCGCTCAAGAATGAGGCATTTTTATCAATCATGTGCCATTTTAAATACCATTTCCAGTTTTCCATTGGCACTTCAACCAACATATTATCTAATTCAACAAAGAAATCAGGCATTCCAACGTTAATATCACCTGGTTCAGGTAATCCCACATTTCTAAAATAGGCTTGCCAATCGAAGTTTTTCATCATGGCATCTACTTTCTCAAGATTCATCTTGTTGTATGTCTTTTGAACATCGCGTTGCTCTACTCTTGTAAGTGATGCTTCAGCCAGGCGGGTTTCAATATCCATGACAATTTTGGCACCTTCAGCCGCTTCAGCTTCATTCTCCCCTGCAAAAACCAGCATTTTTTGAATGTGGTTCATATATTCTGTGCGAATATTATCTGACTCTTCTCCTTTATCAAAGTAGTAACTGCGATCTGGTAATCCAAGGCCACCTTGCGATAACTGCGCAATCTGAAAGTCAGAATTCATTCGGTCTGCCGATCCATAAAACCCAAAAATAAAGCCCATACCTTTGGTTTTAAACTCAGCTAGTAATTGCTGTAAATCTTCCTGTGAATTCAGTGATTCAATCTGATCTAAATAAGGCTTAATTGGCTCTGCTCCTTGCTTTTCAATTTTTTCAGTATTCATACCAGTGGCAAACATGTCTTTAATTTTTGCTTCCACAGTACCCTGTTCCGCTTTCATTTGTGAGATCTCATCCACAATCGCCTTCAACTTCTTCTCATTCGCGTCGCGTAACTCTGTAAATGATCCAAATAGGGCTTTATCGGCTGGTATTGGATGCGATTTTTGCCAACCACCGTTGGCATACTGACTAAAATCATCGGCAGGATTTACAGATAAATCCATATCTGCCATGTCAATTGCCTTTTTCTCCTTAATTTCTTGTTCCATATTACATGATATCATCGTTACTGATAATAATACAAGAGGGATAATTTTCATGTATCTTTTCATATTAATAAGTATTATTTTGATTAATTGTTTATAATATTTATACCGTTGAAATACAAAAGGATAGCCAAAGAAACCAAACAACTATATTTCAATCGATTACAAAAATACTTTATTGAGCTAATTATCATAAAATAGCGAAAAGATGTGCGTTTGCGAACACCCTGAACACTGTTGGTTTCAGTTTTCAGGTTTCAAGTGAAAAAGTTCCATGTTGTAAACTTTAGGTTTTATAATTTAGATTTGAAATCTGGAACTTTCTTTAAGTAATTATTTGCAAAGCCTTTTCAATACTTATATATTTGTTCATTCTGAAAATCATAGTAATCTCATAAACAGAACATTTGCAAATACGTAGCTATAGCTACAGTTCATTTTGCATGCTTATGCAGATTATAAAAAAAAGTGAAACGAATGCCTGCAAACCTAAGAACATGGATAGAAATCGATAAAAAAGCTTACTTACATAATCTTAGTTTCATACAACAAAATTTTAAAGGTCCTATAATATCCAGTGTAATAAAAGGGAATGCGTATGGACATGGCATTGAGCAAATTGTGCCATTAGCTCAGGATGGCGGAATCAACCATTTTTCAGTCTTTTCACTTGATGAAGCTTGCCGGGCATACAGTGTAAAAAATGAAAGTTCAACCTTAATGATTATGGGGTTTATCCCCAACGACTCTTATGAATGGGTAATTAATCACGGAATAAACTTTTTCATCTATAATGCAAGTTCATTACAGCAAGCAGTTAAGGCAGCTAAAAAGGTGAAAAAGAAAGCTATAATTCATTTGGAAATAGAAACCGGAATGAACAGAACGGGCCTTGATGAAGACTACCTTGATAAAAGTTTAAGAATAATTAGTGATAATAAAAACCATATTGAACTTAAAGGTGTGTGCACACATTTTGCAGGTGCAGAAAGTATTGCTAATCATGTGCGAATCAAAAGACAAATAATTAACTTCAACAGAAACCTAAACCACATCAAAAAGAAAGGTTTCAAGCCAGAGCTAATTCACATGGCTTCATCTGCCGCGACAATAGTTTATCCACGAACCCGCAAAGATCTTGTTCGCACAGGTATTTTACAATATGGATTCTGGCCAAGTTTCGAAACCCGAATTGCATGGATGCAAAAATACAAGCACACCATTGACCCCTTACGTAGGGTTTTAAGCTGGAAAAGCAGCGTAATGCATGTTAAAACAGTTGAAGCAGGTGAGTTTATTAGTTATGGAACCGGTTATTTTGCCCACGAGAAAAAGAAAATTGCTGTTATTCCTGTTGGATATTCTGATGGCTACAACCGATCATTAAGCAACAATGGACGCGTATTAATTCACGGTAAAGTTGCTCCGGTTATTGGACTAATAAATATGAATATGCTCATTGCCGATATTACTACCATTAAAAATGTAAAAGCTGGTGACGAAGTTGTTTTAATTGGAAAACAGAAAAACAATACTATCCAGGTAAGCTCATTTAGTGAGTTTACTCAACAAGTAAATTATGAGCTTCTTACCCGCTTGCCTGAAGCTACTCCAAGAATTATAAAAAACTAACAAAGCGATAACAATTTTTCTCCTGATTTTGGCAACAATTTTGCGTTTTAAACGTGTAATTACTATATGTTTAATCCAAATATGAAACCTATGAAAGATTTACTCAAAGACAACACAAATCAGGAAATTTTAGAATTACTCGAGAAAAACAATGCAATGTCATTAGGAACCATTGTTAGAAAACTTGGAATCTCTGCTGAGAGAGGACTAAAACATATGATTCGCTTGCGTCAGAATGGTTTAGTTAGAATTGAAACAGAAGCTAAATACGCACTCAACATCTAATTAATATTAGTAAAGTAATCTCATTTTTCAGCTTTATTTTGCTTCATTAATAATTCATTTGCCCATTTGAAATTTGGTTCAATTGCCAGTATCTTCTTATAACATTCTAAGGATTTTTGTGATTCATTAGTCTCGTAATACCATTGCCCTAAAACGACCATGGTATTTAGATAAAGCCAGCAAAATCTATGGTTCGCCTGATTTTCAAAAAGCTCAATAGCCTTTTGGTAGGCCTCTATTCCTTTTTGTTTATCACCACCAAACATATCAGGCATGTAATAAAGCATATTACCTTTCTCCACCCATGCTTGTGGATTATCCGGATCAAGGTCAACGGCTTTATTTATATGCTTCATACTTTTTGGACCAAGAAACATGGCTTTATAACTATCCATGTTTATTTCAAAACCATATAAGGCACCACGTAGAGCATTAAACCGACTGCTTTGGGGATTTTTCTCCAACATTTTATCAATAATTGGCCGTATAAATTCTAATAACTTTTTAGCCTCATCTTCTTTTTCAACTCCAATATATTTGCCAATCAACCCGTAATGTCCTAAGGCTAAGCTGTACATCTCATCTTCATGATCAAAACTAAATACAGCAGCGCCTTGATTTAGTGTTTCTTCCCACAATTGATTATTATCATAAACATATGCTTTATACAGCGTTTCATTAAATTCCTGTAATGTGAATATTGCTAATATAGAAACAACAAGATTAGTAATCATAATATATATTTTCTAAAAATTGATCTCACGATTTTTCCATTGGTATCGATTTTTTAAGCGCATATTAAAACCCTTAAGCACAATGAAAAGCAAAACTACCATTTGAGGGATATGCAATAATATCATATAAAGTATATTGGCTTTGCCAAGTATAGCAACAATAATACGAACTAGAATAACAAAAAGTCCAAACCAAACTAAATACCATACATTAATATAAGCAAGTGATATGGGTGCTATTAAAACCAACCCTAAAAAGGATATTGCCCACAATATATTATTTGCAAAAAATGCTGGAGCACTTCTTGCCAGTCCATTAAATGATTCTTTAAAAGTATGATACATTCTGCAGCTGATCTCTTTTTGACCAATCAAAGTCTCCACATTACAGTTTCTTTTTTTCATTTCCTTCATTATGCTAATATCTTCCACAACTTCAGCCCGAATAAGTTTATGCCATTGATTTTTTCTGTAAGTCTCCCCATTAAAAACCATACACTGCCCATTAGCCGCTGAAAAAGAACTCCATGAAGACTTCCAAACCAACCTTAATGGTAAAAGCGTTAAAAGTATCCAATTGAATAATGGGACAACTATTTTCTCGCCTATGGTTGAAGTAATTTGTATAGGAAAAATAGATAATAAATCAAGCTTATTTATTGTAAGGTGATAAGTAATCTTGTGAAGAAAATCAGCTTTAATTCGTACATCAGCATCTAAAAAAACCAAAATATCTGCATTTGTATGCTGGGCTAATTGGTAGCAAGCATGATTTTTACCGCCCCAACCTTTTGGTAACTCTTCTCCATTTATTAATTGAACTTTTGTATTCTCAATTTTATTATCATTTATCACTTTTACAGTATTATCATCAGATAAATCATCATAAACAAGCACTTCAAAACCCGCAATAGTTTGCTGCGACAAATCATGTAATATGTTTCCAATATTATCTTCTTCATTACGGGCAGGAATTAACACAGCCACACTTTTATCACCACGATCTTCTCCGCTGGCTAGATTCCGGAATAAAAAAACGTTAGAAAGTACAACTAAAAATCTAAGACCTGCAAACACAAGCACAAAAATCACTATTACAATTACAACATGCATTGACTTTGTTTTAGCTTTGATTCCTCATAAAATTGATTAAAATCACCCTCCACATTATTCAAATCAGTCAAAACCTTCCCATAAACAAACAAGGTATTCTTTTTATTTGAAAAATAATCAGTAAAAGTATTCATAAGCAATACATCAGTATTCTTCAATTCATCAATAATTCTATTAACTCCTTGCTCAAAATGTATCGAATTTTTCTGCTGAGACTGTATTTTACCCTGAGGAAAAAGTAACACCATATTCTTATTATTCGATAATAACTCTACTGTGTAATTTATTGACTCAATTATACTTCTGGAACCAGGATCAATTGAAAAAGCTCCTGCTCCAATAAAAGTTTTATGTTTTAATAATTGTGACTTAAGCATCATTACATAAAACTCTTTCTTCCAATATAACTCATTAAGGCGCATAGCCCAAAAACCATCCCACCATGAATGATGGTTAGCCAAAACAAGTAAAGATTTATCAGGATTTATTTCTGGCAAAAATACCTCAATTCCATTAAAGTATTTACTTATGGCTCTCTTTGCATACAAACCATAAAACCACTTATAAAAACGCTTATGATTTGCTTTAATAATCAATTAAATAGTATCTAATGTTAGTTATTAAAAAGAAAACTATTTGTGCCAAAAATACAGCGTATGCTACCTTATGAACTCTTGGAAACTTAAGATTTACAACAATTAAATGCATTACAAATGCTATGACCCACCAAGACAAATAGTTTTCAAATGGAACACTTGCTGATTCCCATGTCCACATCTTGGTGGCAATTGCAAAAGGCTCCAAAGCCACATCGAATATCACCATCATAGTTGCTCCTGCTATGGCAACCAACCATTTATTAGACAAAATATGACGCGCAATTAAAAGCGATGATATAATTAACAACAACCAATTTACTCCAATAAACAGTGGTGTATCAAATAGTTTAATTCCCAACACATCGCCATAAGCATATTCCCCAAATGGCCAGCCTGTATTTACACCAACTACTTCAATAGCGTAACCAAGCAAATAGACTATGAGAAAAAATAACCCATGAATAATAGTAAGTTCTTTTCTCACCGCCCATAAAAGGACAAACAAGCTAAAAGCAAGATTTAATGGCGTAAGTGCAAGAAACAAGTCATGCGAATAGGGCACTATAAAACCAATAATACCGATTATATAAACTGAAATTACCGCCCTCACAAGGCTCATCTCATTATTGAAATCTATAGTAAAGAATTTCTTCATTGTTGATCAATTATCTCGTTTTTAATGTCTTCAGCTACAATACCAGCTGATGCAATACATAAAGGAATACCGCCCCCCGGATGTACACTACCTCCTACAAAATGTAAATCTTTAATCTTGCTATGCTTATTCGGATGCCGCAAAAATGCAGATAATCTGCTATTTGAACTTCCACCATAAATGGCACCACCGGCCGATGAAGTTTTTTCCTCGATGGTTATAGGATTTCCCATTTCTTCAAAAACAATATGCGACTCAATATCTACATTAAGCATACTATTTATCTTTTTTAGCACATTTGCCCTAACGTCACTCAATACCTCTTCTGTGTATTGACCAATATTTACCGGAGCATTTATCATAACAAACCAATTCTCACAACCACTTGGAGCATCAGTTTTTGTTGACTTATTACTTATAAAAATATAAACAGTAGGGTCATGGTAAGTTCTTTTCCTTTTAAACAAATAATCAAACTCCTCTTTATAATTATCGGCAAACAAAATATTGTGCACATCAAGATCCGGAAAAGTACGGTTGATACCTAAATAAAATATAATAGCAGACGATGATTTTTCCATTATTTTCAATCGCAAAGGCAACTTCTTTTTTGGCATCAGATGCTTATAAAAATTAGTAACATCCATGTCACTAATTACTTTATCAGCCTCTATCTTTTCATGATCTATTTCTACACCAATCAATTTCTTGCCATCCACAAGAACTCTATCCACTTTTTTGTTAAAATGAAACTTTACACCCATTGCTTTTGCCCTATCAACAAGCGTGGTGACGATAGAATACATACCTTTTTCAGGAAAAAAAGCTCCATCATTATGTTCCAAATGAGCGATCATATTCAAAGTGGCAGGAGCCTTGTATGGATTTGAACCATTGTATGTTCCGTAACGATTAAACAACTGCACGAGTTTTTTACTTCTAAAACTTCTTTTATTGCGTTTATGCATTGAGAGCAGCATATCTAATTTATGAATTTTTGTGGCAACCTTCTTCCCTGCCTTTGATCGCAAAGTAGAAAAACGTGCAAAAGGTTTAAAAATGAATAAATCTGCAGATAAGTCATACATCTCTTTAACTCTATTCAAATAGTTTTCCACATTTGACTTTGGCTCATTAAAAACCCTGGAAGCTTCTGAAGCAAATTTTTCGGTATCTGACCAGGCATTAAATACTGTTCCATCAGTAAAATAATATCGGCAAACATTCTCCAATTTATCATACTTAAAGATGTCTTTTGAGCTGCTTCCTGATAATTCTATTAAGTTGTCTACAAGATTAGGTAATGTGAATAAAGAAGGGCCAGTATCAAAACGAAAACCACCTTCTCTAATTTCATTTAATTTTCCACCTGGTTTCTCAGCTTGCTCATATACATCAACCTGATAACCCAATTTGGATAAATGAATAGAAGCGGATATACCACCTATACCTGAACCGATTATAATTGCTTTTTTATTCATAATTTTCACTTAGTAATCAAACAAAAAAGATGGAATCTTGTTGAAGCATTATACATTTTTGTTTAAAATTTAATAAAAAACATTATACAAAATGAAGAATGCCATAATAATCGGAACCGGACTGGGAGGGCTCACAACCGCACTCAGATTGAGCAGAAGAGGATACAAAGTTCACATGGTTGAGCAATATCACCAGGCAGGAGGCAGATTAAACCAGCTTAAGAAAGATGGGTACACTTTTGATCTTGCACCCTCATTTTTCAGTATGAGCTATGAGTTCACTGAATTTGTAAAAGATGCAGAGATTCCTATGCCATTCGAATTCATTGAACTAGATCCCTTATATTCAGTTAATTTCAGAGACACAAAAAAGACTTACAAAATATTTAAAGATCTTGACAAACTTGCAAATGAATTCAAAGAAGTAGAACCACATTTCAGAGAAAACATCGACAAGTATCTGGATTCAGCTGGCAAGTTTTTTCATGACACCAACTAATTAGTCATCAAAAGAAATTTCTCAAGCATCGCTCAATACATTGCTACCCTTGCAAGAGTTCCCTGGGGTCATGCACCTAAAATGCTCCGTTCATTTTGGTCAGAAGTAACTAAATATTTTGACTCTAGAGAAGTTAAAGAAATACTATCGTTAGTAGCTTTTTTCTTAGGAGCAACCCCATTTGATACACCCGCTGTATATTCACTCTTATCATACACCGAATTAGTCCACGATGGATATCATAATGTGAAAGGTGGAATGTATAAAATTGTGGAAGGTTTGCTTAAAGAAATGGAAAAACAAGGCATCAATATTACTTATCATACATCAATCCAATCCTTTGAATCAAATAATAAAACAATAACAGCATTTGTAGACCAAAATGGAAAAAAATGGGAAGCTGATTTATTTATCGTAAATGCTGATGCTGCTGCTTTCAGAAATAAGATAATGAAAAAGAAAGCTTTTTCAACTGAAAAGCTGGATAAGCAAAAATGGACACTCGCTCCATTTACGATGTATCTTGGCATTGACAAAAAACTCCCTGAGCTTGAACATCATAGTTACTTTTTAGGTGATAATTTTGAAGAATATGCCAATAAAATATTTAAGAATAGTATTTCGCTAAAAAAGCCATACTATTATGTGACAAACGTATCTAAGTATAATCCTGAATGTGCTCCTGATGGAAAAGAAGCTGTTTTTGTATTATGCCCTGTACCAGATTTAAGATACAAGCCCAATTGGGACGATGCTGAAGAATTGGCTCAAAATATCATTACAGATTTAGGTGAAAGAATTGGTGTAGATTTATCAGACCATATTGAAAGTAAAACAATATTGCCCCCACCATATTGGGAAGAAACATTTGGGTTACATCGCGGAAGTGGACTTGGGCTTGCGCATGATTTAAATCAAATAGGGGCATTCAGACCATCTAATCGTGACGAAGATTTTAAAAATGTATTTTACGTAGGTTCGTCAACTGTTCCGGGAACAGGTTTACCTATGGCAGTAATTAGTTCTAAATTAGTTGTTGACAGAATTGAAAAAAGTTATGGATCTTTACACAAAAAACGCGTTGCAGTGTAGTAAAAAAACTACTCGCAACTACAGCACATCGTTTTCGTTGGGAATTAAATTGTTAAAAAAGCAATTTAGATACCCTATTCATGGAATTTATGGATTTGTAAGATTTGCAGATGAAATTGTTGATACATTCCATGATCACGACAAAGCCGCTTTGCTAAGTCATTTTCGTGAGGAAACTTATAAAGCCATTGAAGATAAAATCTCTACAAATCCTATTCTACATAGCTTTCAATATGTAGTTAACAAATACAACATCGAGAAAGAAATTATAGATGCATTCCTTGACTCAATGGAGATGGACTTAAGTTATGAAAATTACAACAATGAAATGTTCCAAAAATATATATATGGATCAGCAGAAGTTGTAGGTTTAATGTGTCTGCGTGTATTTACAGAAGGAGACAACAAGACTTATGAAATGCTTAAAAGTCCGGCAAGAAAACTTGGAGAAGCTTTTCAAAAAATCAATTTTCTTCGCGATATAAAAAGTGACTACATTGAGCGTCAAAGAAGCTATTTCCCACATATTGACCCGGCTACTTTTTCTGATGCTGAGAAAGTTAAAATAGAAGAAGATATTGAAAAAGACTTTGATGAAGCTTACATTGGAATTAAAAAACTAAGTAAAGATAGCAGATTAGGCGTGTATTTAGCTTATACATACTACAGAAAACTATTTACAAAAATTAAAAATACCGGCGCAAAAAACATAATGGAGCAACGTTACAGAATATCAAATACAAAAAAGTTAATGCTATTATTTAGCGGTTATATGAAGCATAAAGTGAACTGGATCTAATTGTTCTGAAAAAAATCCATCTCTTTATCTCTAATCATTCTAAGCCTTGTTCTGGCTTCAGGTTGGTAAACTGTTAATGGATAATCCATTAAAACCTTTTTATATAGGTCTAATGCCTTTTCTTTATTATTCAATTGCTCATCATAAAGCTGAGCTGCAAAAAAACATGCTTCAGCTGCTTTGGGCTCCCACTGATAGCGAGCAATCAACTCTTCGAAAGCCTTTACGGAAGCTTTATACTTGCCCATTGACTTCAACAACTTGGCTTTAGTCAGTATTGCATCGTCTACTATAAGATTCCCAGGGAATGACACAATTAAAGAATCAAGCATATCCAAAGCTGTTTGGTAATTATGCTGATGAATATTCAGTTTAACTTGTGCAAAATTGCATAATGCCATCTGCATTGTGTCTTCTTCCATCATATTCTCTGAAATGGTTAAAGATAACTCAACTGCATCATTGGCTATAAGTTTTGATGTTGATGCCTTTAAAATATCAACCTGTCCTTGAGCCCATTCAAAATCACATTGATAAAATGCCATAGTAGCTTTCCTAAGCTTTGCCAAATATCCAATGGGGTTATTTTTAAACTTACGTTCAACACCAGCATAAGCTAATGTGGCATCAAAAATGTTCCCATTAGCAAGCATAACATCTGCTTCCAAAATCTGAACCTGCCCTTTTTCCATTTCTGATACTTGATTAATCTGCTTTGCTTCTTCTAATAATAATAGTGCAGAATCTGTATCATGGGTATAAAACGCATATAAGTTGGCCAAATCAATATAGAAAGGAATAGTCTCTGCTTTTATACGTGTAGTAGTGATAGCCTTATGATATGCCCTAATCAAACGACGTAAATCTTGTTTTTCATAAATTAACCCATTCTCTACCTGTTTAAATCTGGATTGTAAAAACAATTGACGAGCTTGTGCATAATACAAATTCAATTGTCCCTTGGCCATAACAGTACTAGCTGCCTCAGAAACAACATCATACCTTTCCTTTTGCAAAGCTTTATGTGCCAAAATCAGCAAACGTGCACCGTCTTCTGCATTTCTTTTATCCAAAGCCTTTGCCTGAATTAAAGCTTGATCAAACTCTTCATCATGTAAATATGCCCAAATCAATAGCTCATTAAAAACATCTTTTCCAGAATGCTTCTGACTCATTTTTAAGAGTCTGTCTTTTAGAATATCTGTAAGCGTATCATCAGTATCAGAATACACAGCCACATTTAATCTACTTTTTACAGTATTAAGATAGCGGTCATTTTGTACAAGTAATTTAAAATAAGCATCTATCATTTTGGAATAGTTCCGCTGATAATAATATATATTAGCCAATTCATAATTAAACTGGTAATCGTTATCATCAGACTTACCCACAAGGTACACTCGTTCAGCCCAATCGAATTGCCTTTTACCAATAAAAATATTAGCAAGATTTCGCATCTTATTATAATTATTAGCAACCAGGTCTATAACCTCCTTATATGTTTCTTTAGCTTGTTTATCTTCGCCCTGTAGTGTATAAATCTGGCCTAGCTCGATATATGCATTCAAATCATTTCGATTCTTTCTTATATGTTTTTTGGCTGTTCGTTCAGCTTTATCAAACTCTCCATTTCCAACCAGTGACTGAATATAATAACTAAAAAAAACAGATGAATTGGGCTGTTGAGCATAGAAATGCTCAAAATATGTAGAAGCTTTAGAAAACTCTTTTTGACGCAAATACTCTTTAGCCAGTTCAATTTCGGTTCGTGATTGACCATTTACTATCAAACCGAAAAAAATAAAAACAATAGTAATTGAAATAAAATACCGAAAATTAATTCGAACCATAAAAGAGAAAATAAAATGATCTAATAACTAGCGAATGCGATCAACAGATTTTACCAGATCTTCATCCTTTTTAATATTCTTATTAGCTAAATAAATAAAAAGAATAATTAGCAGAGGAACAAAAACAGCGATCAAAGGTCTGCCTTGTGAGAACACTTCAAAAGTTTTAAAGTAATTAAAGACATATACTCCACCCATTACATACCATAAAAGATTTAAAATAATGATCACCTTACCGGTTTGCATTTGTCTAATACGCTTTTTGAAATTAAATACCTGAAACAATATCAGAAATGAAATAATACCACTTAAAATTAAATAAGGATAATAACTGGCAATATTATCACCTGCTGCATTATGCATTCCTTTTACATATAGAATTACCTTATCATCTAATGTTCTAAAGACTGCAATAGGCCAAATATAAAGCGCAAATGAGATTAAAAATGCGACAAATAAATATACGGTTTGAATTCTCTGTAACATATCTTCACTTTTAAATGAGCCGCAAATTAATAAAAAGCGACGAATTTTGATATTGTAAACAATAAAAAAGCCGCCATTAAATAATGACGGCTCTATATTTTAAATCAAATTTTACATTTCGTCCATATCCATTACCATTGTTAAATCAAAAATACCAGAAACGTAATGCATTTCAAAATAACTATTGCATGTAGGATTACCTAACAAATTACCATTTGCATCAACGTTAAATGTCATTGTAATTGTAGCTTCATTATCAGAATTTACGTTATTTACAACTTCTTGAGATCCATACATTATATAATCACAATCATTTGATAATATAATAGCAGTTAAAATTGTTGATTCATAATTTGTACCGGTTGAACTTACACCAGCTGAACTACCTGTAAGCTGATAAACATCATCAGTATCATCAACAGGAGTAAGAGCTCCCTCTATCCATGCGATTGATCTATTACCACTCCAGGTATAACTTGCAACACCATTATTGATTGAAATTACTTCGCCATCAGAAGTCATTACCGACATGGTTATGGTAGTACCTACAGTCATTGAAAATACAACTGTCCCATTGTAGGTTGAACCGTCCTTAACGAAATCAATCATTGTAGCCATTGCACCAATACTTGTTAATGGTATTGCTAATGGATCGCTATCATATGTCACGATAATTTCTCCACCCATTCCGGCAACACCAGTAAAATCTATTGAAAGAATTTTGTTTACAGGATCATAATCGTATGTTGGGCCATCAACCATTGCTCCTTTGGTAGACAATTCTTCATCGAGGCCATAAGGATTCATATAACTTGCTGCAGACATCAAACCCTTCTCAGCATTCATATTGTCAGCCACAGGCTGCATATCCTCTTCTGAAGGTGTCCCTGAAAGAATATCTTCTTCATCACAACCTGTAAATGAAAAAGCGAGCATTCCTGCTACTAATAATGAGAAAACTTTTTTCATAATAAACTATTTTGGGGTTATACTATGCAATATACGATTTCATCAGCGAAATGTTCATAGCATTTCACTCATTATTATATCATTAACATTATTATGCCTGAGCTGTTGGACCACCAAATCCCATTGGAATGTCATTCCGACCACCTCCAGAAGTTTTTATTGGCCCATTTACTGATTCATATTTATCGATATTATCCTTCAATGCATGCATAAGTCTTTTGGCATGCTCCGGAGTTAAAATAATTCTTGATTTTACCGGTGCTTTAGGTAATCCGGGCATTACTCTTACGAAATCAATTACAAATTCTGCAGGAGAATGCGTAATAACAGCCAAATTAGAATATATACCTTCTGCGATATCTTCTTTTAATTCAATATTAACCTGATTTTGTTTTTTGTCGTTGGGTTGATTCATTTTATTGTATTTTAATATTTTGATCTAAAGTAACCGAAATAATAAATAGTTGCAAAAAAAAAGAGTGTAATCAGAAGACTACACTCTATTTATATAGTAATTTCAATAATTAGCTTTGATGAGTTTCCTTTTTACGCTCTACAAGCTTATCAAATTCCTCTTTAGAACCAACTAAAAGGTCATTGTATTTACGAGAACCAGTACCAGCAGGTATCTTATGTCCTACAATTACATTCTCTTTCAATCCTTCTAAATAATCCTCTTTTGCTCTAATCGCAGCTTCATTAAGAACCTTTGTTGTTTCCTGGAATGAAGCAGCACTAATGAATGATTTAGTTTGAAGCGCAGCTTTAGTAATACCTTGCAACACCTGACTTGATGTGGCAGGCACAGCATCACGTACTTCAACTAATTTCATATCACGGCGTTTAAGAGCTGAGTTTTCTTCGCGTAACTGACGCAGACTCACAATCTGACCACCTTTTAGGTTAGGAGATTCACCTGGATCAACAACTACTTTCTGTCCATAAATCCAGTTGTTCTCTGCCATAAACGCTAGTTTGTCTACTTCTTGCTTTTCAAGGAATTTAGTATCACCCGGATCAACAATAACCACCTTACGCATCATTTGACGTACAATAACTTCAAAGTGCTTATCATTAATTTTTACACCCTGCATACGATATACTTCCTGAACCTCATTTACAATATACTCTTGTACTTTTGTTGGTCCCTGAACTGAAAGAATATCAGCTGGTGTAATTGCTCCGTCTGACAATGGAATACCGGCACGAACGTAATCATTCTCCTGAACCAAAATCTGTTTTGAGAGTGGTACAAGATATTTCTTAGTCTGACCAGCTTTAGATTTAACTATAATCTCGCGATTACCACGTTTAATCTTACCAAAACTAACTTCACCATCAATTTCAGCTACTACTGAAGGGTTAGATGGGTTACGTGCTTCAAATAACTCTGTTACACGTGGAAGACCTCCAGTGATATCACCAGATTTACCAGCTGTACGTGGGATCTTCACAATTACCTGTCCTACCTTCACTTTGTCACCTTCTTCAACAGCAATGTGAGCTCCTACAGGCAAGTTATACATCTTAGTAACTTCACCATCTTTATTAAGAACCTTAATCATTGGGTTCTTAGTTTTATCTCGAGTCTCAGTAATTACTTTTTCACGGAATCCGGTTTGCTCATCCATCTCTTCACGATAAGTAATACCTTCAATAACATTATTGAAAGAGATACTACCTTCAGCTTCAGAAATAATTACAGCATTATATGGATCACACTCACATACTACATCGCCCTTTTTAACTTTGGCGCCATTCTTAATATGAATTTTAGCTCCATAAGGAATTGTATGAGTCGTAAGTGTAAGCTCTGTATTTTCGTCAATAACACGTATTTCGCCTAAACGACCAATTACGATATTGCTCTTAATACCTTCTGCATCCACATACTCTACTGTTCTCAATTCATCAATTTGAGCAATACCATTGTATCCAATTATGATGCTTGATTCGGCAGCAATATTAGAGGCAGTACCCCCAACGTGGAATGTACGAAGTGTAAGCTGAGTACCAGGTTCTCCAATAGATTGTGCTGCAATAACTCCAACAGACTCACCCATTTGAACATTATGTCCTGTAGAAAGGTTACGTCCATAACATTTAGCACAAACACCATGCTTAGCTTCACAAGTCAATACTGAACGAATTTCAACTTGCTCAAGAGGAGATTCCTCTATTTTGGTTGCGATATCTTCGTCAATTTCTTCTCCGGCAGCTACCATGAGTTCTCCACTTAGTGGATGATAAACATCATTAAGAGCTGTACGACCAAGAATTCTTTCGTATAATGTTTCTACAACTTCCTGATTTTTCTTAATAGCAGTAGCTACAAGACCACGAAGTGTTCCACAATCGGGTTCTCTAATTACAACATCCTGAGCAACGTCTACCAAACGACGAGTAAGGTATCCGGCATCGGCAGTTTTCAGTGCGGTATCGGCCAAACCTTTACGAGCACCGTGAGTTGAAATAAAGTACTCAAGAACCGAAAGCCCCTCTTTAAAGTTAGAAAGAATTGGGTTTTCAATAATTTCAGCTCCAACTGCTCCAGATTTTTGTGGTTTTGCCATAAGACCCCTCATACCAGAAAGCTGACGAATCTGCTCCTTAGAACCCCTCGCTCCAGAGTCAAGCATCATATAAACAGAGTTGAAACCCTGATTATCTGTACTCAACTGCTTCATCAAAATTTGAGTCAACTTAGCATTGGTATGTGTCCAAATGTCAATAACCTGATTGTATCTTTCATTATTGGTAATGAATCCCATGTTGTAGTTATTTGCAACCTCATCAGCTTGCGCATAACCATCTTTCACAAGTTCTTCTTTTTCCTTTGGAATAATCACATCGTCAAGGTTAAATGACAATCCACCTTTGAAGGCCATTCGATATCCAAGAGATTTAATATTATCAAGGAAATCAGCAGTAACTTTAGTACCACTAGTTTTGAAAATCTTACCAATAATTTCTCTTAACGCTTTCTTAGTTAGTAGCTCATTAATATAGCCAGCTTCTCTTGGAACAACCTCATTAAATAAAACTCGACCCACTGTGGTCTCGATTAATTCAATTTTATCTGTTCCATCTGCTGGTTGATAAATTGGCATTCTAACTTTGATTTTTGCATGAAGGGCAACTTTACCCTCATTATATGCAATCTTCACCTCTTCGGCAGAGTAAAATCTTAGTCCCTCACCAGGAACGCCATCACGCTCCTTAGTAATATAATAAAGACCAAGAACCATATCCTGAGAAGGTACGGTAATTGGAGCACCGTTAGCAGGGTTCAAAATATTGTGAGAACCTAACATTAACATTTGTGCTTCTAGAATTGCAGCATTTCCTAAAGGCAAGTGAACAGCAATTTGGTCACCATCAAAGTCGGCGTTGAAAGCCGTACATGCTAATGGGTGTAACTGAATTGCTTTACCCTCAATTAATTTAGGCTGGAATGCCTGAATACCTAATCGGTGAAGTGTAGGAGCACGGTTTAGTAACACAGGGTGTCCTTTCAATACGTTTTCAAGGATATCCCATACTACCGGATCTCTGCGGTCTACAATTTTCTTAGCAGACTTAACAGTTTTAACAATACCACGCTCAATTAATTTTCTAATAATAAATGGCTTGTACAATTCAGCTGCCATATTCTTTGGAAGTCCGCACTCATGCATTTTAAGTTCAGGACCTACAACAATTACAGAACGTGCTGAATAGTCTACCCTTTTACCAAGCAAGTTTTGACGGAAACGTCCTTGTTTACCTTTTAAGCTATCACTTAAAGATTTCAATGGACGATTAGCATCCGTTTTAACTGCATTAGATTTACGTGAGTTATCGATCAATGAATCAACAGACTCTTGAAGCATACGTTTCTCATTACGAAGAATTACTTCAGGAGCTTTAATTTCAATTAATCGCTTTAATCTGTTATTTCTAATAATAACCCTACGATATAAATCGTTAAGGTCAGAAGTAGCAAAACGGCCACCATCAAGTGGTACAAGTGGTCTTAATTCTGGTGGAATTACTGGAACCACTTTTAAAATCATCCATTCAGGACGGTTTTTACCTTTTGCAGCTCTAAATGCTTCTACTACTTGCAGACGTTTTAGAGCTTCGTTTTTACGTTGCTGAGATGTTTCTTTATTTGCTTTGTCTCTTAATGTGTATGATAACACATCCAAATCAAGCTGGTTAAGCAAATCATAAAGAGCATCAGCACCCATTTTGGCTACAAACTTATCTGGGTCTCAATCCTCTA
>PKTE01000044.1 GCA_002869335.1 Salinivirgaceae bacterium
CAAAATCAATTGCTGTGGCATTTAGTCCATCTGCAACATGTTCAAATTTATTTTCTTTGCTGTCAACCGAAAATGTAGCAGGATATTCCATTCCAATTTTTTTCCATATTCTTTGTTCTAAAAAGTCAGAAATGGATTCACCGATAGCATTCTCAAGTACTGCACCTAATAATAAAATACTGTATTCATCTGTACTCCATCTAGCCCCCGGTTTATTCTCAAGTTCAACCCCTTTAATCAAATTCCGAACATTTAAGGTATAATAGAATTTTGGTTTGTCACTGAAAAACGACATTTTACCATTGTATTTGATGCCTGTTGTTTGATTCAGGCATTGTTTTATAGTTATTTCACCCAGTTCTTCATTTCTAAAATCATTGATGTAATTTTTCAAAGGGTCATTAATGCTTTTAATGTACCCCTCGTCTATTGCAATACCAATTAATAGGGACAATATTGATTTGCTTGCAGAAAATGCTTTACATAAGGATTCCCTGTTCCTTCCGTTCAAATAGTTTTCATAGATAATTGTATCATTTTGAATGACAATAAGTGCATTTGTTTTTGTCAATGCAAGAAGTTTTGTGAAATCATTAATAGTTTCCCCTTCACGTTCAAAAGCAAGCTTTGAGAATAGTTCCTTATCAATTCTTTTTGGTATTAGATATGGATTGTTGGAATTTTCAATTGTAACAGAAGGAAATTTCTGATAATCATAAACGTCAGGAATGTTCCAGCGAATTAATCGCCCATAATAATTATCGGTAAAAACAATGGATCCAATTGTAATAATCAGAATACTAAATAATAATAGTTTAATTCTTTTCTTTTTCATGTTTTATGTGTTGTAGTATAATTCTTTCAAATGGCACAGAACTAGCAACGAGACACAAAAAAACTTCTCCTCGCCACCCTTTTTCCCGTGGCGAGACAAACATTTAGGTTCGTTTCGCCGATTTTTTGTACACATTTATTAATGCGTTTCGTATTTAAAGGCAAGCGTTTTTTGAATAAAACAATTGGTACAATTTGTTTTTCTTTACTCATACCGTAAAGCTTCAACCGGATTTCTGCGTGCTGCTTTGAACGATTGCCAACTGACTGTAATAATTGCTATAAACAGGGCTATTGATCCGGCCAAAACAAAAATCCACCAGCTTAATTGGGTTTTATAGGCAAAGTTTTGTAACCACTTATCCATAAAATAATAGGCTATCGGACAGGAAATTACAAAGGCTGTTGCAAAATAAATTGCGAAATCTTTATTAACCAGCATCAGCATTTCAGATACTGTGGCTCCATTTACTTTACGTATGCCGATTTCTTTGTTTTTTTGGCTAATGATATAAGAAATTAACCCATACAATCCGAGACATCCAATCAGAATAGCTATAATAGCAAATAGCTGAATAAGATTGGATGTGTTCTTCTCGTCCTTGTACAACGAAGCAATTTTCTCATCGAAAAACCGGAAATTCATAATGTCATTTGGAAATACACCATCCCATTCTGTTTGTAACTTCTTAACCAGTTCTTGATAACCATCTGAATTTATAATTGTGGGATTAATTTTAACAGCCATTTCATTTATTAGCCCGCTAAAATTGCCAAAAACGACATTCTCTATTTTCTTTTGTAATGATTGTGCATGGAAATCCTCAACCACACCCACAATTTTCAATTTTGTTCCACTACCACCGCCATATTGGAAATATTCACCTATCGCATCCTGGGGATTATTAAAACCAAAAAGCTTTGTCATTTTTCGGTTTACAACAACATCTCCGGTATTTTTTTCGAGGGAAAAATTTGTTCCGGCAATGATTCTGAGTTTATATAAATCGAGATAATCTTCATCGGCAACTTTCAAATTTGCCACATAAGTGTCCTTTTCTATTGAAGGATGATTAATTAAGTTACTAACTCTCCAATCAGCCAAAGGGCTACGTGTACCAAGGGTTACCATTTCAATTCCCGGATACTTAAGTAGCTTTTCTTTTAGTAATGGGAGCTTATCTCTATTGCCCTCAGGTAACGCGACCAATAGAATGGCCTCTTTATCAAATCCTAAATCTTTAGTCATAAAGTAATTTAACTGTCGATTCATAACCACGGTGCCAATAATTAAAACGAGCGAAATAACAAATTGAAGGGTTACTAAAATACGTCTTAGGTTTAAAGATACCGACGAACTTTTTCCAGCAAGTGAATTCTTTAAAGCAACATTAGAGTTCATTCCGGCTATGATAAAAGAAGGATACAAACCGGAAAGCAATCCAATAATTGTTGCCAACAACGCTAAATAAACAAGGATGACGGGCTTTGTAAGAAGATCTAAATCCAATCGATACCCAATAATACCTTCAAGATAAATTAAAAGAAAGTGAGCGATGAAAATTCCAATAAATGCCGCAATAAAGGTTATGAAAACAGATTCTAAAAGAAACTGAATGATGGATTGGGCTTTGTTTTCTCCAAATATTTTCTTGATGCCAATCTCTTTAAACCGCTTGGTAGCCTGAACAACAGATAGATTAATGAAATTGAACGAAGCAATTAATATCAAAAACAAACCTATAAAACCTAGAATTAATAAATTCTTTTTCGGGACCAGACGATCACTATAATTGTTGCAAAGTCCGGAATGTAATTCCGAAAGTGGTTGTAATACATATCGTCGATCCTGGCTATTCTCTTTCTCATGGTATTTATCATAGAATGCCAAAAGCTGATTTTCAAAAGCGGCTACAGATATATCATCCCGCAAAAGCAAATAGCAATTGGTGTAAGAATGACCTGCCTGCCAATTTGTACCATCGCCAAAATATGGATTTATCATGATCTGATCATAATAATTTGCAATAATAGTGAAAGGGAGATCTGTATTCTTGGGAGGATCAGATATAACCCCACTGACTTGTAAAGTAACTCTATTATTTATAGTGATTAATCGATTCATAGCTCCCCCTACTTCCGATTCAGATAAACCAAAATACTTTTGCGCCAGTGAAGAGCTAATCACTACATTTCCCTTATCGATGATAGCTTTGGAGGGATTGCCGGCTAAGAAATTAAAATCTAAAACTTTAAAAATATTAGGGTCCGCGCAAACGATGCCTTTATCTTCCTGAAACCTTTGAATCTCACCTTTTTCATTTTCAATTCTAATTTGATCAATTTGACCCTTAGCAGCATAGAAGGTCATTACGGCATCTATACCGGGAAACTCATTTCTTATTGCTTCTCCCACGGGAGGTACCTGGCCTTCCTCATATCTAGTTCCTTCGATTGGGTCTTGATATTCAGTAATCAATCGATAAACGTTTTCGTAGTTCTTGTGATAACTGTCGAAACTAGTTTCGTGGGCGATAATTTTATAAATCACTAAACTGCATCCGATACCGATGGCCAAGCCACCAATATTGAGTGCCGTATATGTCATACTACTGGTTAAGTGATTTTTGATGGTTTTGAATATTGTTTTAAACATGATGATGATTTTTAATGATGCTGTTTTACCTAATTAGTGCCTGCAAAAAAGCGCCAAACACTTGGTTATTAATCGCGTTGCTCGTGAGCTAAAGATTCTCATTTTTGAAATAGTCATTTATAATCTAACATTTATTCATATCGGAGAGCTTCAATCCCGATTGCTTTTTCTGTGATTTTTTCGTTCCTAAAAAATTTACGAAAAAAACATTGGGATTTCGGCTCTACTTTATTCATAGCGAAGAGCCTCAACCGGGTTTCTTCGTGCTGCTTTGAATGTTTGCCAACTTACTGTAATAAGTGCAATTAACAGTGCTGATAATCCCGCCAAAGCAAAAACCCACCAACTTAAGTCCGTTTTAAAAGCAAAGTTTTCAAGCCATTGGTACATAACGTAGTAGCCAATTGGGCAGGCAATTACAAAAGCTATTGCCACCCATTTCATAAAATCTTTGTTGAGCATAATTAGTATTTCAGATACTTTTGCACCGTTCACTCTACGAATACCAATCTCTTTGGTTTTGCCGGATAGTGTATTCAATACCATACTGAACAAGCCCATTATGGTTAAAACTATAGCTAACAATGAAAATGCTCCAACAAGCTTCGTTTGGTTTTGCTCCTTTACATAAAACTGGTTGATTTGATCTTGAAGGGTATAAATAGATACTATTTTATCAGGTGATATTTTTTGAAATAATTTAGTCACACTTGCTTTTATCTCCTCATCAGTTTCCCCGGTTGTTTTTATGGCAAAAAGTCCCATTTTAGTAGGATTCTGTTGAATGATAACCATTGGTTTTATGGGGTTACGCATGCTATGTGCCGTGAAATCTTTCACAATTCCATGAATAGGGAAGTTATTAAACAATTCGCCTACTTTCAAATTATACTCTTTGGCTGCCGTTTCATTAAAAATAAACCTGTGCTCGTTTTCATTGTAATCAAAAAAGTCATTGCCAGCAATCAGCTCAATACCCAATAATTCAATCATGCCCTTCCCCATTATCAAACCATCGAATACAATGGACTCACCATTCTCCGGATTTTGTAAACGCACAGGTAACGTCCAATTAAATGGAGGTATAAATGATGAACCTGCAGTAGCAACTACACCGGGTAATTGTTTTACATAATTATCTATCACCTCAAATTTTTGAGAAAGCTCTGGTGTATTTAATTCACAAATCATTACGTTTTCAGTATCGATAGCGGCAGAGTTATATAAAGCATAGTCTATTTGCTTTTCGAGCACAACAACTCCAATCATGAGTATGATAAACACAGCAAAATGTAAAATTAGAAATGAATTGCTCCATTGGGTTTTCTTAGGTAGGATTGAGCTTCTTCTATTGAGAAGCAACACGGGCGAAATACCGGAAATTTTGAATGCCCCAATAAACCCTGAAATTGATC
>PKTE01000088.1 GCA_002869335.1 Salinivirgaceae bacterium
GGGCATGCAAGTTTAGCATCAGCTTTTGTGTTGGATCAATTCTATTTAAGTAATGCAGGGGAAATTGTTTTTCAGACTTATAAAGTGGGTAAAATATCTGTTTCCGTAAATGATGGCTTATATACATTAAATCTCCCTAAAGATGAGTTTGCTAAATCAGATGAGTTTAATGTGCAGTTAGCTGAAATTCTTGGAAGTCGTCCTATAGATGTTTATAAAGGGAAAACAGATTTAATGGCGGTGTTTGAAAATGAAGAACAGATTATAACCTTAAATCCTGATTTTTTGACGCTGAAAGAGATTGATATTAGAGGCCTGATTGTTACTGCTCCGGGAAAATCTTCTGATATCGTTTGTAGATTCTTTTGCCCGGCAATTGGGGTCAATGAAGACCCGGTTACAGGATCTGCTCATACTACTTTGGTACCTTATTGGTCATCAAAGCTTGGGAAAAAAGAGTTACTATCTCGTCAATTATCTGAAAGAGGAGGGGAACTAATTTGTAGTGATTTGGGAGATAGAGTTGAGGTAGCAGGAAAAGCAGTATTATTTATGAAAGGTGAAATTGAATTAAAATAATTTGTGATGCAGAAAGTCAATTGGGGAATACTTGGATTAGGAAAAATAGCTGATAAAGTTTCGGTTGATATTTTATTGGCTAAGCAATCAAATATTTATGCTGTTGCCAGCAGAAGTGAGGAAAAAGCTAAAGCATTCGCCGAGAAATTTAATGCCCAAAAGTATTTTTCATCTTATGAAGAGTTAGTTCATTGTTCTGATGTGGATGTGGTTTACGTGGCTACACCGCATGTGTTTCATTTTGAGCATGCAATGATGGCCTTAAAACATGGTAAACATGTGTTATGCGAGAAACCTCTGGGGATGAATGTGAAACAAGTGGAGGCCTTGATTACTGAAGCTCTAAAACAACAGGTTTTTTTGATGGAGGGATTATGGACACGTTTTGTTCCTGCAACTAAAAAAATGCTAGAGTGGGTGGATGCTGGTTTAATTGGTGAAATTATTTCCGTAAAAGCTGACTTTGGGTTTAAGGCAGAATATAACCCTGATGGTAGACTTTTTAATAAAAATTTGGGAGGAGGATCACTGCTCGATATTGGCATTTATCCTGCCTATTTGAGCTTGTTATTATTGGGATTGCCCAAGGAGATAAAAGCTACAGCCAGGATGACTGATACAGGCGTTGATTCCTATTTTTCTGCGTTATGTGAATACGAAAATGGAGCTGTTGCTACATTAGAATCAACTACAGAAGCAGATACGCCGATAGAGGGATATATTTATGGAACAAAGGGCTTTATTAAAATGCACAGCAGGTTTCATCATACGGAAAAGCTGACGCTTAACATCTACAATAAATCAGAGGAAATAATTGAATTACCCTATAAAGGTGAAGGCTATGTACATGAAATTGATGAAGTAAACGATTGTATAACAGGAGGAAAAGTCGAAAGTGATTTGCTTCCTATTACAACAAGCAAACAATTAGCTAATTTGCTAGATCAGATTAGAATGATTATTAATCTGAATTATTAGCAATATTAAAATACACCTAATCCCAGGCTAAAAATAAAGGCTCCGCCATTCAAATCTAGCCCATCTTTATTGAACATGGGCTGATAAGCTGCAGATACTTTGATACTGTTTGGAATATAATTCATAAAATTTAAAATTCGGATTTTATCAGATACTCTTTGCATTTTAGGGGAAAACTTAAAATAAAGATTGCCGCCTATGTTGAAAGTGGTCTGTGCCTGTGTCTTACTTTTTATTTTTGTAAGATCGTATGTGAAGTATGTGATATTTACTAATGGTGCTACTATTAATCTTCTGGAAAGAATGAGCGGATATCCTGCACCCAACTCATATTGAGAAACTGAAATTTCTTCTCCTTTTATCCATAATTCATTATTAGGGATGTCATTTTTGAGTTCAGAATCGTACCAGGATGCTCCAAAATTGAAATATACATGTTTTTTAATGACATTTATACTAATACCAAGCAAATGGATATCGTGGTATAAATACTTTGAATAATTACCTGTGTAAATATTGGTATTTAGTGCATCAAAAGAATATGCAAGAAGTATATCAGATTTAGGTTTTGCGATTATTTTTCTTTGAATAAATGCTTTTTGTCTTTCACTTTTTGCAAAAGGTATTAATGCTTTAGATTGATTATTAATATCAATTTGATCAAAGTAGTTGTCGTAAAAGTCGTTGTATAATTTACTGATGGTGCTTTTAAAATATAAAGTAAGTAACTCTTTTTCGTAATCACTTAAATTTGAATTTTTGATATTGTCTAGTGTTCTTTGCGAAAATGACTTAACACTTGCTTCATTTGTTTCAATTAAAGGAGAGAGGTGAGATGGAGAATAGTATGTGCTTACATTCCTTCTTTTTATGTGCTTGTTTTTATTGATATCATCAATAATACCTTCAAAATCACCTGTTCCAAATTGAGCAATTAGTCGCTCATCAAAATTTAAAATATAGATCTTATTTGATCTGTACCTGAACGAATGATATTTATCAAGATATTCATCTAATGAACTACCTCCAGAATTAATTCTTTGTCTCACAATATCTCGATCTTTTTTTATAGCCTCGAAAAGTTCATTATCATTTTTTATGATAACGGGTTTTGGTCTGGCATTTTTTTGGGAATAAGAAAAAACAGAAATAGTTAGAATTATTACTACAATTAAAAAACGTTTCATTTGAATCTGATCTTTTGGAACTCAAAGAAATATATTATTTCTCTAAATGCAAAATTGCAGATTGCAATGAAACGTTAATGTATTTATTGTTTCTTTTATGGTAATTTATAAGTAACTGCATTAATGTTCATACCTGCGCCAACTGATGCAAAAACAATGGTATCTCCAGATGATAAATCATGGGATTGCATTTCATCTTTAAGAATTAAATCTAACAAAGTCGGTATAGTAGCTACTGATGAGTTACCCATCCATGAAATGCTCATTGGCATGGCATATTCCGGTACTTCGCGTTTGCCATATAATTTGTACAGTCTTTTGATAATGGCTTCATCCATTTTACCGTTTGCCTGGTGAATCAACAGCTTTTTCATTTCTTCAATAGGGGTGTTGCTTTTTTCCAAACAGTTGTAGATAGCTTGGGGAACTCTTTCAAGTGCATATTGGTATAGTCTTCGGCCATTCATTTTAAGAAAAATATCCTCGGGGTTTTTGTAATCCTTTTTAAAGGACTTTTCCATGTAAAGCATTTTAGCATATTCCAACGTGTCGGACCGTGTTTGATGAGCAAGAATACCAATTGGTTCAGATGACTCTTTCCCTTCCAGTATTGTTGCACCGGCACCATCGGCATAAATCATGCTATCTCTGTCGTGTGGATCTGAAATTCTGGATAACACATCTGCACCAATCACCAATACTCGTTTTGCAATGCCTGTTTTTATAAAGCAGTCGGCCTGAATAACGGCTTGTAACCATCCAGGGCAACCAAAAGCCATATCATAAGCCACACAAAATGGATTTTCAATACCGAGTTTGAATTTTACGCGTGCGGCAAGCGATGGAACCATGTCTGTACGATTACTTCCTGCTTTAACATCGCCAAAATTGTGCGCCACAATGATATGATCAAGGGATTCCTTATCAATACCAGCATCTTTAATGGCTTTGGAGGCTGCTTCATAGGCGATTTCAGAGGTTAACTGATTATCTTCTACATAGCGCCGTTCTTTGATGGTTGTGATTTCTTCAAATTTTTGAATGATGTAGGCATTGTCTTTTTCTAAAGGCTCTCCATCTGCTTCAAAGAAAGTATGGTTTAAAAAATCTTCGTTTTTTACTCGTTTCGTCGGAATATAGCTTCCGGTACCAATAATTGTACTGTATAGGTTTTGAGACATAAGTATCCAGCGTTCGTTTGTTAAGGTTATAGCTTAATAATATTCTTAATGCGAATGTATTCTATAACAACACGAACGCAGATTTACTATAAAAAATGCTCTTTGAAGGTTTTATTAGTAGAGTGAAAAGATCGGGATTATTTAGCTGATTGCCAAATAGTTTGACTAAAATAATTTTATTGTTTTTCTTAGTGTGTTGAATGCTAAATTGTTATGATGACAAGAAATTGCACGAAGCGTGAAATTATTTGTGTTGGATTTTTATCTTAAGAGGAAATCAGCACTGATTTAATACTAACGTTGTATTAAGTCAATGCTGATTTTTTTATTCTTTAAGGTAACTTGTAAACAATAGCATTAATATTCATACCTGCACCTACAGAGGTTAATATAATTGTATCTCCTGACTGTATTTCATGATCATCCAGTTCTTTGCGTAACAATTGGTCAAGTAGTGTTGGAACTGTTGCTACCGATGAGTTTCCAAAACAGGAAATATTCATAGGCATTACAGATTTAGGCATTTCTTTGATGCCGTATAGTTTGTACAGGCGTGAAATTATGGCATCATCCATTTTACCATTGGCCTGATGAATAAGTATTTTCTTTATATCTTCAATTGGTGTATTGGTTTTTTTCAAGCAACTATGAATGGCTTCAGGTACATATTGTAACGCGTAAACGTATAATTTTCGTCCGTCCATCTTAATAAAATGGTCTCTTTGGTTTTTGTAGTCCTTGTTGTTTGATTTACCCATGTAGAGCAATTTTGCATATTCCAGGGTGTCAGAACGTGTTTGATGACCTAGAATTCCGATAGGTTCTTCTGATTCTACACCTTCTAGGATGGTTGCACCGGCACCATCAGAAAATATCATACTGTCTCTATCGTGTGGGTCCAAGATACGTGATAAAGCGTCTGCACCAATTACCATAACTCGTTTTGCATCGCCGGATCTGATA
>PKTE01000326.1 GCA_002869335.1 Salinivirgaceae bacterium
ATAGTGTTTCTACCATAAAGAGTACCTTGTGATCCACGTAATACTTCAACGCGGTCAATATCGAAAAAGTCAAATTTAAAAGAAGCTTTTTCAAAGTAAGGAACACCATCTACATATAAAGCAACACCAGGTGCGTTAATTTTAGATCCAATACCACGAATATAAATAGGTGTGGTTAGTTTTGATCCATAATCCGGCATAAAGAGGTTGGGAGCAATAGATGTTATATCTGTAAGAGATTGGATTTCATCGTCTTTAAGTGTTCGCTGTGTCATTAATGTAACAGACGATGGTAAGTCTTTAAGTTTAATATCACTTTTTGAACCGTTAATAATAATTTCTCCAAGTTCAATTTCAGGTACTTTGGTAGTGTCGTTGCTTAATATTGCATTCTGCGCAAATAGAGATACTGGCAATATCGCCAATAATAAAATATATAGATTCTTCATTTTATTTTGAATATGTAGTTAATAATGTAATGATCACTATTTAAGTGATAAATTTCTGATTTGGTTACATTATTATTTGAGGGGGTGGTCTTGACCAAATATCACTTCCTGTAAAAAAATCCTTTACAGGAGGAGGTGAAGTACATATTGGAATTATAGTTTTCGCACATATTTTTGGCGAATTACTATAAGAAACATTTCCAATTTTTTGCACTATGTCATTATAATGAATGACTAAATTGTCAAGATAGTTTCCTATCTCTGCATTAATAATTATGGTTTTTTCCTCATCAATCTCAATCTCAGGATCGATAACCGTTCCATATAGGTAATAGCATAGCGGTGCTGCTATTAGCAACAAGTATGGAAAGTATGATGATAAAAATCCAAAATAGAACATAGTTAGTTAATTGGGTTGTCAAAATAAATGATTTCAATTAAGCAAACCAAATGATTTTAATAATTTTTTAACAGTTGTTGTGCACCAAAAATGAATTATGGATGCTAAAATCTTAAAAAACAAACTATTAAAATTATTGTTTATTTCTTAGAATTGTAATAAATTGAATTACAATTAATTTAGACTTCATATAAATTGATATGTTATATGTTTTAAGCTAACTATATACTGAAAAGAATATATATATTTAATAATTATTAACAATACTAATTCACTGCGTTATGAAAAATTTTGTCTTACTAACTATGCTGTTATTTGTTGGTTTTACAGCTTGTCAAAGAAACGAAGAGGTAATTAAAGAAAAAGTTGAAAAAGAAGTAGTTAAAACTCATAAAGATGGTTTGTTTGTGCATATAAGTACAAATGAAGCTCGCAAAGTTTTAATGGGATTATCGATTGCTAATAAGATGCTTCCATCAAGCGATGTGATTGTTTTTATTGATGCAGAAGCTATAAATGTAACAATTAAAGATGGTGAGGTATATCAAATGGATGGTTACGAAGCCTCATCAGTTGAATTGATGCAAAAGCTTACTAAAGCAGGTGTTAAAATTATGGTTTGTCCAATGTGTTTGAAATCCTTTGGGAAAACTGAAGCTGACCTACTTGAAGGGCTTGAAATTGCTAAAGGAGAGAACTTTTTTGGTTTTACAAAAGGTCGTATAATGACACTTGATTATTAAAATTCTAAATAATTATTTAAAACTAATATAACCATGAAAATATTATCAGTTATTCTTATATCATTTGTTCTCGCATTTAGTTGTAACAATGCAGAAAACACAAAACAAACAGAAAAGGCAGCTAATTTTATACAGGTTGAGTTACAAGTAGATGGAATGACTTGTACCGGATGTGAAAAGACAATTGAAGCCAATGTTAATAAATTAGAAGGTATTGGAAGCATCAAAGCTGACCATAAAGCTGGAACAGCAGTTCTTACTTATGATGAGTCCAATGTTGATATTGAAGAAGTGAAAAAAGTGATGGCTGAGAAAGGGTACACTGTTACTGCTGTTAAAAAGCTAGAATCTGATTCTAAGGAATAAAATATGGAAAATGAAGAATTAACTCCTCAGGATTCTTCCGCTGAGGAAAAGAACAAACAGTCGCGCAGAGATTTCCTGAAAAGATTAGGATTAATTGGAGCAGCTTCTGCTACAGGGGCTGCTGCCATATATACCGGGTTACATTATCAAACTTCTAAAGGTGATAAGGTTAAGGTATTAACTGCCGATAATAGACTGGTTGAAGTTTCTAAAAGTGAATTGAAGGAATTGAAGCCAACTGATGAATATTATCAGGAACGAGGTCGTGAAGGTATTGCAGGTAAACGCT
This sequence comes from Salinivirgaceae bacterium, assembly GCA_002869335.1. Taxonomy (GTDB): domain Bacteria; phylum Bacteroidota; class Bacteroidia; order Bacteroidales; family Salinivirgaceae; genus Salinivirga. The sequence continues at coordinate 2,248 of PKTE01000326.1, forward strand.
GGGTTATGGTTATTGATTTGTCAAAATGCCGCAATGCAAGGCAATGTGTGAATGCTTGTCAATCTGCTCACAGACTTAGACCTTATTAATACCATATCAATACACTGCAAATGCAGGAGGATCATTCTACACCTCCTTATCATATGCCAAAACCTTGTCAGCATTGCGACAATCCTCCATGCGTATCTGTTTGCCCAGTAGATGCAACATTTAAAAGACAAGATGGTATCGTCCTTATTGATAATGAGCGCTGTATTGGGTGTAGGTTCTGTGTGGCTGCCTGTCCATATTCTGCACGAATGGTACATTGGCAGGAGCCTAAATATGCAGCTGAAGATGAAGGTAAAGTTTACGATATAGAGTTGAATGTTCCTCAGAAAAAAGGTACTATTTCAAAATGTTTGTTCAGTGCTGACCGCCTACGTAAAGATGAATTACCTTATTGTGTGTCAGCTTGCCCCAATGGAGTATTCTACTTTGGTGATCAGAATGAAGATGCAGTAACCAATGGTACTACAAAAGAAACTGTAAGGCTAAGTAAATTACTTAGAGATAATGCAGGCTATAGATTAATGCCTGAGTTGGGAACTGAACCCAGAGTTTATTATTTACCACCTAAGAACCGCATATTTGATTTTCCAGAGAAAAGTATCCTGGATGACGATCATCATGCATAAATTTTTAGCTTATGTCTTCAAAAACTGAAAATCATTATAATTCAAAAATAGCCGACAAAGTAGCTAATGATGTACTCAAGTCTGTTAATATTGGCTGGAGTTTTAAAATATGGTTCGCTGTATTAGTTGTGGCACTTGGAGTGTGCGTTTATTCATATTCTATACAGCTTCGCGAAGGATTAGGTGTAACCGGACTACGTGACTATGTAAGTTGGGGTTTGTACATTGCTACATTTGTATTTTTTGTTGCTGCTAGTTTAATAGGAATGTTAATTAGCGGTGTTTTAGGTTTAATAGGATATGACTGGATTAAACCAATAGGACGAATTGCTGAAATTATTGCAGTGGCTTTTGCAGCAATTGCCGGATTAGTAATTGTCTCAGATATGGGGCGTCCGGATAGGTTACCCTATGTATTTATGTATGGTCGTTTTCAATCACCAATTCTTTGGGATGTTACTGTGGTAACTACCTATTTTATACTCAGTGGATTACTTTATTATGTCACATTGATTCCTGATTTGGCTATTGCAAAGGATAAATTAGAAGGACGTCCAAAATTATTGCGTAAGGCCTATGAAATTATGTCTATCAGATGGATTCACTCCAATGAGCAATATCGAATGCTTTATCGTATAATTCGAATTCTATTGATACTTATTATTCCGACAGCTTTTGCAATTCATACCGTCACATCGTGGCTATTTGCGGTGACACCTCGACCAGGTTGGGACAGTACTATATTTGGACCATATTTCCTTTCAGGCGCATTTGTGGCCGGAGCGGCTGCTGTGGTTATAGCTATGTTTTTCTTTAGAAATAGTTATAAATTACAAGATTATCTAACTAAATCACATTTTGATAAAATGGGTAAGCTATTGGTTTTAGTATCAATTGTTTATCTTTATTTTAATATCAATGAGTTTTTAGTACCCGGATATAAGCTCAAAAAGTTTGATTTAATTCACCTTGAAGCTTTATTTGCCGGGAAACATGCTATTACTTTTTGGTTTACACAAATAGCAGGTTTAATTCTTCCGATAATTTTATTGATGTTTAAGCCATTCCGTAAACCTTTGCCCATGACAATTATCTCAGTTTTTGTATTGGTCGGAGCATTTCTAAAACGATATCTAATTGTTGTTCCAACTCAGGAACATCCATATTTACCTGTACAACATGTACCAGAGATATTTCATGTCTATTTTCCAACATGGAATGAGATAGCTATTACAAGCGGATCATTGATACTTGTGATAATGATAATCACATTGTTGTCAAAATTATTCCCGGTGATACCAATTTGGGAGGTAGCCCATGATATGGAGAAGAAGGCCGAAAAACAAAAAATTGAAAACGAATAAACTCAGAACTATGAAGATAATAATAACTATATCAATTATAATTCTGGGATTCTTTTATACCCAGGCCCAAACAGAAGGGGAGTGGATAGTGCCCGAAGAAGAAGCGGCTTTATTAAGTCCGTTTGAGTTTACTGCAGATGATGTAAAAGCTGGAGAAGAGCTTTATTTATTAAATTGTAAATCATGTCATGGTGATCCAGGTAAAGGAAATTATATTGCTTTGCAACCGCCTCCCGGTGATATTACTACTGATAAAATTCAACATAACTCAGATGGTGCTATTTATCACAAGTTGAAAACCGGACGTGGTCCAATGCCAGCTTTTGAGAATGTGTTGACTCCCAATCAAAAATGGCAGGTAATAGCATATATAAGAAGCTTTAACGACGACTATGTTCAAAAAGTAGCAGTGGAAATACCTGAGACTGCCTTTGGAGGTAAAATAGATGTTTTGGTCAACTATATGAAAGATGAAAATAAGCTTCAAGCAAGTTTTATTGGACATAAAGATGACGAGACTCAACCTATTGTAGGTGCAGAAGTTCATGCATTCGCAAAACGTAAATTTGGTAAATTAACTCTAGATCAAGTAAGAAAAACTGATGATAAAGGTCTTGTAGCGTTTAATTTACCCGATGATTTACCTGGAGACTCTAGTGGTTATGTTCAATTATCTTTAGGACTGGTAAATATGGAACTTTATGGAGAAATAAATAAAGATAAATCGTTAGCATTTGGTGTTCCTACATATTTACCGCCACTGAATGAAGAGAGAGCCATGTGGAATGTACGAATGAAAGCCCCAATTTGGTTGCTAATTACATACCATGGAGCTTTGTTAACTGTATTTGGAATTATTTTTTATATACTACTTCAGTTAAGAAATATATACTTGGAAGGCAAGAAAAACGAAGAAGATTGAACCTTTATTGTTGATTGACTGTTAGTGCTTTAAAATACTAACTTAAATTCTAGCATTATGAACAAACTTACGACAATCGGACGGATTTTATACGCATTGCCATTTGCGTTTATGGGAATTAATCATTTTGTAATGATCGATTTCTACGCAGGAATGTTGACATCATTTATGCCCGGAGGTGGTTTTACAATTATTCTTGTAGGTATATTACTTTTGGCGGCTAGTATTAGCATCCTTACAAGGAAATTTGTCCAGATTTCATCTTATCTATTAGCAGGTTTACTGTTTCTATTTATTGTAACGATTCACATCCCTCATTTGATTGATCCAGGGGAATTAGATATTCAACTTGTTGTTTTCTCAATGGTTAAGGATGTTGCATTAATGGGCGGCTCATTAATGATAGCAGGAGCGTGTGAATCAAAAAAGAAATTAGAAGAATAATTAAGTTTATATAGAATTCAAAATCAAAAGAATTATATCACATTATGAAAATTATATTAATCCCATTTTTAGCTTTTTTTATTGGAATTACAAGTTCCTTTAGTCAGAATGATCAGGTAAATGTAGAAGTAGGTATTATTGAACATTTGGGAGATACAATTCCTTTGGATCTCACATTTTATAATACTGAAAATGACACTGTAACCCTGGGAGAGTTGATTACTAAACCTACTGTGCTTTCATTTGTATATTTTGATTGCCCAGGTTTATGCAGTCCATTATTAGATGGAGTGGCAGATGTAGTATCTAAAACAGATGTACAAATCGGTGAAGTTTACGATGTAATTACAATTAGTTTTAACACTAAAGATACACCTGAAAAAGCCAAAGAGAAAAAGAAAAACTTTGTTACAAAAATAGGGGAAGAGCATCAGGCTGCATGGTATTATTTAACAGGTGAAGAGGCTAATATTAAAGCAATTACAGAAGCTGTAGGCTTTATGTATAAACCACAGGGAGTTGATTTTGCGCATCCTTCAGCGATAATAGTTGTTAGTCCTCAAGGTAAAATTACAAGGTATCTATATGGTATCGATTTTTTACCATTTGATCTTAAAATGGCTGTAACAGAGGCACAAACTGGTATCGAAAGGCCTACAATTAATAAGGTTTTACAATATTGCTTTGCATATGATCCTAAAAGTCAGGGGTATACATTGCAAATAACAAAAGTATTAGGGACATTCATTATTGCTGTGGCGATAATTTTATTCACTGTCCTTTTATTTAAACGCAGAAAATCAGTAAAAAAATAGAAATGGAAAGTACTCAAGCAACGAATCACGTAAGTTATCTTCAACATAAGCCCCACAAAATTGGCATATTGAACTGGATACTTTCGACAGATCATAAAAGAATTGGATTGCTCTATTTGTATTCCATTATGGTATTCTTTATAGTGGCAGCTTTTCTTGGTTTGCTAATGCGAATTGAGAAGTTTGCTCCTGGTGAAACCATCATGGATGCACAAACTTATAATGGAGTATTTACAGTTCATGGAATCATTATGATATTTATTATTGTGATTCCGGGATTAGCAGCGGTTTTTGGAAACTTCTTTCTACCTATATTAATTGGGGCAAAAGATGTAGCCTTTCCAAAGCTTAACTTATTTTCATGGTATATTTATATTGCCGGTGCTATACTTGCATTAATTAGTCAATTTGCATCGGGAGGTGCGCCAGATACTGGTTGGACTTTTTATGTGCCTTATAGTGCAGATAGCTCAACAAATGTGATTTGGGCCTTGACTGCTGCATTTATTCTAGGATTTTCATCCATTTTAACGGGTCTTAATTTTATTGTTACAATACATAGGCTGAGGGCTCCCGGAATGAGTTGGTTCAGAATGCCACTGTTCCCATGGTCTATATATGCTACTTCATGGATACAGGTGCTTGCAACACCTATTGTAGGTATTACTTTATTGATGGTAATTGCAGAGCGTACATTGAACATTGGATTTTTTGATCCGGCGTTAGGTGGAGATCCGATTTTATTCCAGCATTTATTCTGGATATATTCACACCCGGCTGTTTATATTATGATTTTACCAGCCATGGGGGTTGTAACAGAAATATTCCCCACATTTAGTCAAAAACCAATATTCGGGTATTCAGCAATTGCACTTTCCAGTGTGGCAATTGCAGCTGTGGGTTATTTTGTATGGGGACACCATATGTTCACTACAGGTATTAGTTATTGGTCAAGATGGTTCTTCTCCTTCCTGACTTTCATTGTAGCTGTGCCGAGTGCTATTAAAGTATTTAATTGGATATCAACTATGTATGGAGGTTCTATTGACCTGAAGCCCCCTTTGCTTTGGGCAATAGGATTTATTTTCTTATTCATGATTGGTGGATTAACAGGTCTAGTATTAGGAGCGTTAGCAACTAATGTACATGTTCACGATACAACATTTGTGGTAGCACACTTCCATTACATCATATTTGGAGGAATGGGGTTTGCTTTCTTTGCGGGCTTGCATTATTGGTTTCCCAAAATGTTTGGCAAAATGTATAATATAAAGCTTGCTAATATCTCATTTATAATAACCTTCATTGGTTTTAATGTTCTTTATTTTCCATTATTTATTATTGGTTTACAAGGAATGCCTCGTAGATATTTTGATTATTTCCCAGAATATCAATACGGCCATGTAATTTCAACAATTGGTGCATTTATATTGATAATAGGTATTTTTATAATGTTATTCAATTTTTTCCGTGGAGCGAGAAAAGGAGAAATAGCTCCAGCAAATCCTTGGAAAGGAGTTACACTTGATTGGCAAATTGAATCACCTCCAACTTTATTGAACTTTGATGAAATACCGGTGATTACAGAGAAACCGTATACATTTAAAAAAGAAGAAGAAGCTTAATATTATTGCATATGTCACACGAATTTAACGATGATGTAGGAAAAAAGATGGGGATGTGGATATTTATATTCACTGAACTATTCTTATTCGGAGGCCTGTTTTTAGTTTACGCTGTTTTTAGAGCAAATTATACTGAAGGTTTCCACTCAGCAGCAGCTGATTTGGACGCATTTGTAGGAACGCTTAATACTGTTATCCTTTTGGCTAGTAGTGCCACAGTAGCCATGTCTATTACGGCTGTTCAAAAAGGTAATAATAAGTTAGCTCTCAGGTTTATCATAGTAACTGTGATACTTGCACTAGCTTTTATGGTGAATAAGTATTTTGAATGGGGACATAAATTTGACCTTAAATTATATCCTGGTTCAGAAATTATGGAGCAGTTAGGCAAAGGAGAAATTTTATTCTTTGGTCTTTATTATATGATGACTGGTCTTCACGCACTGCATGTTATAATTGGTGTTGTGCTATTGATGATTAGCTATTTTAAAGTGAAGAACGGTACTGTGAACAGTCAAAAGTTTATTTTTCTAGAGAATAGTGGTTTGTACTGGCACCTAGTGGATTTTATTTGGATATTCCTATTCCCATTAATGTATTTGGTAACTTAATTAGAGAGCTATGGAAGATAAGAAACATCATATTTCCAGTTTTAATTCATTACTTATGGTACTTATCGGTTTGTTTATAATGACTGGTATCTCTGTAATGATTACGGAAATTCATTTTAGTACTTTTTCAGTAGGAGTAGCCCTGTTACTGGCATCTATTAAAGGATATCTTGTATTGACCTATTTTATGCACTTAAAGTACGATGAGCCCATTTTTCGAATAATGGTATTTTTAATACTACTATTATTTGCGATAGTTATTGGTATCACATTTATTGATTATTTATTACGTTAAAACTCATTGAATATGTTTTCAGGAGCATCAAATTTTGTAGAAGGAGTTGACACCGCATTTGCTTTTATATTCGGAGTATCCGCCTTCTTTATTATTGCCATTACGGCATTTATGATATATACCGTTATTCGTTTTAAACGGTCTAAAGTAAAAAATCCAAAACAATTTAGAGGAAGTGTCACGCTAGAGTTAATCTGGACAATTATTCCTACTATTTTGGTTTTGATGATGTTTTATTATGGATATATGGGTTTTGCACCAATGCGTAATGTGCCAGACGATGTAATGGAAGTTGAAGCTATTGGTCGTATGTGGGAGTGGGAATTTGTTTACGAAAATGGTAAATCTTCAAAAGACCTGGTAATACCGGTAAACAGACCTGTAAAACTAAATCTTAAAGCAGAAGATGTGAATCATAGTTTATTTATACCTGCTTTTCGAGTAAAGGAGGATGTGGTTCCGGGTTATGATAACTATATGTGGTTTACTCCATATTACATAGGTGATTATGAAATACTTTGTACTGAGTATTGTGGTATGTTGCATTCTGCCATGACAGCCGATGCCAAAGTATTGGACAGTGCTGAGTTTGAACAATGGTACGCTGATTTATCTCAACAAAAGGAGGAGGAAAAACCAGAAGGATTTGAAATCACAAAGTCTAATGGTTGTTTTGCTTGCCATTCAAGAGATGGAAGTAAGTTAGTTGGGCCATCGTTTAAAGGACTATATGGTTCTGAAAATGTGGTTATTACGGATGGTGAAGAACGTACAATTACGGCTGATGAAGATTATCTTAAAACATCAATAATTAATCCAAACCAGGATGTCGTCAAAGGTTATAACCCTGGTCTTATGCAATCTTATGAAGGTGTTATTTCTGACGAAGATATTGATAAAATTGTAGAGTATCTTAAAACAGAGAAGTAATAGCATAAATTCAAATTCAATTAATTGTGAGCAATAAGTTGATCATATTATCTAAACTTGTTCGCATAAAACTTTCTCTAGCTGTTACATTATCAGCTCTTATTGGGTATGTTTTTGCTGATGGTAGAGATTTGAAAACTGCGCTAGGTATTGCTTTAGGTGTGTTGTTGCTATCATCTGCATCTTCTGTATTAAATCAACTGCAAGAGGCTGAATATGATGCTAAAATGGACCGGACTAAAAAGCGTCCGTTAGCATCAGAGGTTGTCAGCGAAAAAATTGCTGTGCGATTGTTTGCTATTTTGTTGCTATCAGGGACTATTTTATTGGCAACAATTAGTAGCTGGTCGGCTGTTGTGGGATTAATTACAATTGCCATTTATAACCTGGTTTATACACCTCTAAAAAGGAAAAGTGGACTAGCAATATTTCCTGGAGCCATAGTTGGAGCACTTCCTCCTATATTGGGATGGGTTGGCCATTCCACAAATATTCTGGACCCAGGAATTGTTTTATTGGCTGGATTTATGTTCTTATGGCAAGTTCCTCATTTTCTTATGCTATCATTTAAGTATAAAGATGAATATTTAGAAGCTGGTTTTAAAGTGCCAATTGCAAGTTTGAGTGATTTGCAAGCCAAATTGATGGTGGGTATTTGGATTATTTCAACTTCAATGATTGCTTTGCTTTTTCCAGTGGCAGGGCTAATTACTAATTTATATGTGCTAATTGGTCTAATTACGCTGAATGTATTGCTAATTGTAATATTTGTAAAGTTAGCCTTTAGTAAAAGTCACAAGTTTAAATCTGCCAGATTACATATGTACATAAGTTTGTATATGTTGTTATTTTTGGTTTTGATAGCTATTGATTCTTTTATTTAATGAATTGCTATGGTTTTCACTTTATTTATTGATTGGATTATTGTAATTTGCACAAATTAAGTAACGATATATATTAAATTATGATAAGTACATTATTAACAATTGTTTTAGGCATAATAGGTGGCCCTGAGATTATAATTATTGCGATAATTATATTGGTTCTATTTGGTGGACGAAAAATACCTGAGCTAATGAAAGGTCTCGGAAAGGGGATGAAGGAGTTTAAAGAGGCCAGTAAAGATACAGAAGAAACAATAAAAAAGGAACGAGATGACTTAAATCGTTCTATCAAAGGAGATTCTGATAGGTAATAGTTGCAAATAAATAGCCACTTAACTTAATAAATGCCACGTTTTTTCTCAAGGAGGAAAGTTTCAACAGAAGAAATGAGTTTTTTCGAACACCTGGAGGTGCTTCGATTTACTATCATTCGCTCATTTGCTGCCGTTATGATTTTTGCGGTAATAGCTTTTCTTTTCAAAGAATTTATTTTCAACACCATTATTCTTGGCCCTCAGAAACCTGATTTTATATCGAACCAATTTTTTTGCAAACTTGGAAGTTTAATTGGATCCGAGGCTATATGTATTAATCAGGTGCCGTTAAAAATTATAAATATTGAGTTAGCTGGACAGTTTAAGTCACATTTGGTAATATCATTTGCAGCAGGATTAGTATTGGGGATGCCTTTCGTTTTGAGAGAGATATGGGCCTTTGTAAAACCGGCATTAGGAAAAAAGGAGCGTAGAGGTTATCATTTTTCATTGTTTCTATCATCTCTGCTATTTTTTCTTGGGGTCGGTTTTGGTTATTATGTACTTAGCCCTATAACCATTGACTTTTTAGGAACTTACCAGTTAGATGCAGCTATTGAAAATCAAATTCGATTGGGTTCTTATATTAGAACATTAACGATGCTGTGTTTAGCTACAGGTATAGCTTTTGAAATGCCTTTGATTATTCTGTTTTTAACAATTAACAGGGTTATATCAGCTAAGTTTTTAGTGAAATACCGCAAGCATGTTATTATTTTCTTTTTCATCATATCTGCTATTATAACACCTCCAGATGTGCTTAGTCAATTTTTGGTAGCATTACCATTGTATTTCCTCTATGAAATTTGTATTCGGATTGCCAAGAGAATTGAGAAACGAATTAGATTAAAAGAAAACAGTTAATTGCAATTACCTTTTGTTTCATCTTATTTTCATAACTTTATCATAACCAATTTTAAAGTGTTATGAAGTATATTATTATTCTATCCGCATTTTTACTATTCTTTTCATGCAACTCTGATAAAGTTGATCAATCTCAAAAGAAAACTCCATTTCCATTGGAGGAGATGAGCATAGTTGGTCTTCAAAAGAAATATGATAATAAAGAACTTAGCATAACTGAAGTTGTGCAGATGTATATTGATAGGATTGAGTTGATCGATAAAAACGGACCTACATTAAACTCAATAATTATAGTGAATCCAGATGCATTAGAGATAGCTAAACAATTAGATGAAGAATTGCTAAATGGTAATAAAAGAGGACCAATGCATGGTATTCCTGTTATTTTGAAAGATAATATAGATACACATGATAAAATGCCAACCACTGCTGGTAGTAGAGCTCTTGCTAACTCATTTCCAGATCAGGATAGTTATGTGGCTAAAAAATTGAGAGAAGCCGGGGCTGTTATTTTAGGAAAAGCAAACTTGAGTGAATGGGCTAATTTTAGAGGGGAGCTTTCAACATCAGGATGGAGTGGTGTAGGCGGACAAACGAAAAATCCTTATGATATAAGTAGAAATCCGTGCGGAAGTAGCTCTGGATCAGCTGTGGCTGTATCAGCTAATTTGACTATGGTTGCTATTGGCACAGAAACTAATGGTTCAATTGTGTGCCCATCACATGCCAATGGCATTGTGGGAATTAAACCTACAGTTGGTTTAGTAAGTCGTTCGGGTATAATACCAATCTCTTTTACACAAGACATTGCCGGACCTATGGCTAGAACTGTTACAGATGCAGCCATTTGTCTTGGCGCACTTACAGGAGTAGATCCAAACGATTCCAAAACGCAGCAAAGTGAAGCAAAATTCTATGAGGATTACACACAGTTTTTGCTTCCTGATGGAATTCAAGGAAAAAGAATTGGTATATACACTGCACCAATGGAAATGAATTATAAGGTAGATACTTTATTTAAAAAAGCAATTCAATTTTTTAAAGAGAATGGAGCAGAAATGGTTGAAATTGAACAGATTGGAGCACAAGGAGTAGGAGGAAACTCTTTTCAGGTGATGCTGTATGAATATAAAGATGGATTAAATAAATATTTCAAATCTTTGGGTGAAGATGCGCCAATTAAAAGTGTAGAAGAGTTGATTGCATTTAATAAAATCGATAGTGTCGAACTAAAATATTTTAACCAGAAATATCTTGAGATGGCCAATGAAATGGGGGATATTGACTCTAAAGAATATTTAGAAGTTTTGAAAGCACTAAAAGAAGGAGCCCAAAAGAATGGAATGGATAAGATTATGAAAGAACATAATTTAGATGCCGTAATAGCGCCAACCGGATCACCTGCCTGGTTAACAGATTGGACTAATGGGGATAGTTATCAACTGGGTAGTTCATCACCCGCTGCACAAGCTGGATACCCAAATATTACTGTTCCGATGGGATTTATTGATGGTTTACCAGTTGGAATATCCATATTTGGAAGAGCATGGAGCGAACCTGTTCTCATTGAAATTGCATATGCATTTGAGCAAGGGACGAAGCATCGGAAAGCACCGAAATTGTATGATGGAGTTTTGAGGGAAGAGTTTTGATAATTGAACAAGGAGCATATATAGTTGTGTTATTAGGAGCATAGAGTTTGACTAGTGTGTTGGGCATTTGAATTATTCTAGCTATGGTAATGAAATCTTATATATAAAGTACAAATGATCAAGGAAAGTAACATTTATTGGTTTGTTCTATTTTTGATTGTTGCAATTCAATTATTTGTACCTCCTAACATTGGAAAGATATATTATTTCTTTATCATATATTTTGTTGTTTTCTTATTTAATGGTGGATTTAAGTTGTTGATAAACAGGTTCAAGAAAACCAATAACCCCAAAGCAGTTTATTTGTCAGAGTTATTTCAAAGAATGGATTATCGTCAATTCTCCCTACAACTGAATAATATTTCAGTATCCACATTTTTATACTTTATGTACATTCATATGATGGTTATATCAAATGCGATTGATGAACCAAGTGGAATAAAAAAATATGTGTATCCATATCGTGGAAAATCATATTTTTTGACATATCGTGAGGCTGAAGCACTTCATTTTTGGGAATTTGCTAGTTTTTCATTAATTGCTTCTTCCATAATAATAGAGGTTGTATTTAGATTTCGAAAAAAGAGAAAACTTGTCCATTAAACTTAATATAAGCAATCAATGATACGCGTTTAAAATTAAACGGTAAAATTATTAAACACCGCTAATCTTTTAACGCTAATTTGTAATAAAATAAGCCAATAGCTGTTACAAAAACACCATTAATATTGTAAAAGTGGCAATTGAAAGTCCAATGCCCAATCGATTCAATAATGAAAGCTTCTCTCTAAAAATAAATAATGCGGCTATTACAGAAGCTAATACAACACCTGTATTATTCAAAGCAATTACGATTGAGTTATTTAATTCTAGCGCATTTAATGCATTGATTAAAAAATACATAGAACCAAAATTTGCCAATCCAATTAATATCCCGCTAATCAATGTTTTCGGCTTAAGTATGGATAATTTATTCTTTTGAAAAAAGATAAGAACAATACTCCAAAATGCTGAAAATCCAAATGTTAGGAATGAAAATGCCGAGCTGTCTGTTTCATTTTTAATATAAAACGTTTGGGAAAACTTCACGATTGAATCTGCCAGCCCCAATAAAACAAACAACATAGCAGGAAGGAGCATTATAAATAGTGATTCAATTGTTTTACGTCTCTTTTTATAAACTGTAAGAAACACTGCAACCATAGCCATAAATAGCAGTATCAATTTTGTACTAGAGAAATGGTCTTTATCGTCTATGATAATTGAAAAGAACATCGGAAATACAAAGGACATTTTTGATGCAACTGTAGTTAGTGCTATTCCTGCTTTGCGCGTTGAAAGTCCTATTAAAAAGAATGTGAAAACAAATAAGCTACCTACGAAGGCTGCTGGCCAATACCAATCCAATGGGATTTCAGCTACTTTTTCTGGAGTTAGACCTGCATTAAAATATCCAAACCCGCTGGCAATGAAATAGTTTATTATTATAGGATGTATTACAGGAATATCGTATTTCTCGGTAACTTTAAATATGATAAGTATAACAAAACTGGATAGTATACTAAGAACTAAGAATAACATGCGTGCAAATTTAAGCGACAAAGATAACTATGTATATGAAATAAAAGGATAGGGAGTTAAATATTTTTAGAACTTCACACCAACGATAATCATATCGTCAATTTGTTCAAAATTTTCCATCCATTGATCAATAATTTCTTCTAGACGAAGTTGTTGATTTGGAAGATTTTCATTTTGAATTTCCAGTATTTTTTCTTGCATTCGCCTACTCGTAAATTTGCGTTCTTTTGGTCCCCCAAACTGATCTGCATAACCATCAGAAAAAATATAAATAGTGTCGTTTTTTTGGATTTCTATTTCGTGATTGAAGAATGGCTTATTGGTTATGAGTTGCGTTCCTCCAATTGATCTTCGCGCTGCTTTATATTTTATTAATTCTTTATCTCTGATTAAATAGAGTGGGTTGTAGGCTCCAGCGTAAGTAAGTTTATTGCTTCCTTCATCAATGGCGCAAAGCGCGATATCCATTCCGTCAAATGTATCTGATTTTTTGTCTTTTTGATGTAGGTTTTCTTTTACCTGATCATCTAGAAAAGTTAGTATTTCGGCTGGATCAGTAATGTTTTTCTCCGATACAATTTGATTAAGCAAATTATTTCCAATAATTGACATAAAGGCTCCGGGAACTCCATGTCCGGTACAGTCAGCAGCTGCAAATATGCGTCGCTTACCTTTTTTAATATACCAGAAAAAGTCGCCACTTACAATATCTTTGGGCTTGAATAGTATGAAGACATTTCGGAATTCGTCTGAAAAATCATTGATGGAAGGGAAAATAATAGCTTGTTGAATTCGCTGCGCATATTGAATACTTGAAGTAATATCCATGTTCTTTTTGCGTAATTCAGCTGTTCTTTCAGCTACAAGATTTTCAAGAACTTGTTTTTCTTTCTTAAGCTTTTCTGTGCGCCTTCTGATATATAGTATTGTAATTAAAATAGGAATAATGATATATAAGATATAAGCTAAATTGGTTCTCCACCAGGGTGGGGTTACAGTAATCCTTACTGAAACCTCATTAATTTTAGGATCACCCCAAATTTTTTCAGCATTTGTAGATTGCACTCTAAATGTATACTCACCATCTTTTAAGTCAGGGAAGGATGCAAATGTACGTGTGCTGGGGATACTCCAATTATCACTTTGGCCTTCCATTTTATATCGGTAAAAAATGTTACCATTGTGGGCATAGTCTAATCCTACAAACTCAAATGCAACAAAGTTCTTATTGTATGGAATATTCAAGACTGTTTTGCTCGATGGTGTTGTATCACTCTCAAGTTCCTGATCCATTACTTTAATAGACGTAATAACCGTTGGTGGGTTAAATGTCCTTGGCTTTATGTTATTTGGGTTGAATACGTAAAAACCCTCAGTGCCACCAAAATAGATTAAGTTACTGGCTTTGTCGTGATAATATGCTCCTTGACTGAATTCTAAACTAAGTAATCCTTCATTTTTTTGGAAACTTTTAATGCTTTTTACATTTGAAGCTGAATCAAGCTCAATTCTCGCAATACCACTGTTCGTGCTTGTCCAGAGGTTATTCCCATCGGCTGTAATGGTCCAAAGATTATTATTGGGTAAGCCATCTTTAGTATTATAATTTTTAAATGTTTTTGTTTTTATATCAAATCTTGAAAGTCCTCCTCCTGTAGCAAGCCATAGATAGCCATTTTTATCTTCATAAATAAATTTAACTACATCATGCGAAATTGATTGTGAATTAGACTTTTCGTGCATATAGCTTTTGGCTTTCATGGTTTTTAGATCCAAAATAGCTAATCCTCCGCCTCTGGTACCCAAATAAAGCGAAGCACTATTATTGCTGTAGATGTAGAAAATAGTGTGGCTTTTAAGTCCATCGATACTGTCGAAATAGGTGTATTTGTTTGTATTTATTTGTAGATGATTTAAGCGTTTAAATGATCCAAACCACAAACTGTATGGATTTTCTAAAAAGAGACAAGTAATAGTGCTTTCCGGTATATTATACTTTTGATAGCTTTTTACAGCACCTGTTTCGGGATTGAAATGCTGCAACCCATTTCCCCATGTTCCTAACCATATGCTATTGTATGCAGCTGTTTTTATCGCTGTTATGCGATCGCTAATTTCGGGATGGTGCTTATTGTAATTATAAAATTGTTCTGTTATTGGATTAAAATTATCCAGTCCTCCTCCTTCGCTAATGGTACCTATAAGAATTTCGTTTGTGTCATACTTATCAAAACTTAACACAATATTACTGCTTAGTGAGTTTTGATTGCTTTTTGCGCCGTAATGCCTGAATTTTTGAGTTTTGTTGTATAATACGTTTACGCCATTTTCTTTGTTGGCTATCCATATGCTTCCTGAGCTATCTTCAAAAATGTCAACAAGCCAATTGGATTGTAATGAAAATTCGTCATTTGAAATTGCCTGGTAAAGGTGCCATTGATTGTCTATATATTTTAGTAATCCCTGATTTGTAGCTACCCAAATAATTCCATCTTTGTCTTTCAGGATGTCTCTTATTCTTATGGCTTCTTCTTTGCCAGTAAATAGTTTTTTTGGCGTAATATTCAGTAGTTCTTTTAAATTTTTATCCCATTCATGAAGTCCATTTTCTGTGGCAATCCAAAACTTATTATTATCGATCTTAAGAAATGCATTGATGTGCGAAATAATTTTTTCGGATTGGTTATTGACTAATTCTGCTTTACCTTTTTTTGTTTTAAGATTATAAGTAAATAAACCATCGTCATGGGTTCCTATGAAAACTTTATCATCAAAGCAGTTGATCCCTCTGATATATTTAGGATTTCCGGGAAGTTTTATTGGGCTTATTTTAAGTGTGTTGGTGTTCATATAGTGCAAGCCGCCTTTGCCGGTTCCAAGATATAAAAGGGAGTCACTACAAAAATACAAACTCAATATTTCATTATCTTTCAGTTGAATCTCTTTGTCATTATTAAGGTAAGTTGCAAATTCACCGGTGACTATGTTAAAAGAATTCAAACCATATGATGTTGCAATCCATAATCTTTGGTTGTTATCTTCAAGAATGTCGAATATTTTATTGTTCGAAATTGAATTTGGATCATCAATCTGATTACGGAATATCTCGAATTCATATCCATCAAAACGATTTAAACCATCTTCAGTTGCCAACCATATAAAACCTTTGCTGTCTTGAAATACTTTGCGGACTTTGCCTACAGAAATTCCATCTGCTGTACCATAGCCGAAGAAGCGCAAGTCTTTTTTTTCGGCGTAAGATAAGATGCAAAAAAATAGAAATAATATTGTAAAGATTTTCCGCATACCATTAATTGTGCTTGACTAAGATAAAAATTTTTATGCAGATAACTTTTTATTCACAAGTGTTTTTAACCAAACCTAATATTATTTTATTGAGTTTTTTAAGTAAAAATAGCTCAAAGGCCCTTCATTGAAGATGAGATCAAGTATGCTTAAATTAGGAAGGAAACCATATTTTTCTTCAAAGAGCTGGTGATACTGCTTTTGATTAAATGATGGATCAGAAATTCTGAATTGTGGCTTAGGATGCACTATTTCTCTATTATCCAATTGGTAATTTGTTGCATATTTATCTGTCAATACTACCTGACATTCGATTTCCAGTGACTCAAGAATTTTGTTTAAGATATCAATATTAAGGTCTATAAGCTTATTATATTTTTGCTCAAAAAAAGGCATAAAATCATCTATATAATATTCATAGAATGGCGAATTTTTATAGGCGGTTTGAATACTTTTAAAAATGTTGTCTTGCCAATCTATAGAATCTTTAATAATGATATCTTTCATTTTGGTTTTAGAACCGAATGGCTTTTCTACAGGAATACTGAGGTTTTGTAATCCGTTTGGTCCGGCTATTTGTAGTCTGTTTCTAAAAGTTTGTTTGCTGTATGTATCATTTTGTTCAATGAAAACTTTATCAAATTTTGTAAAATGGGCAAATTGCTGTATAGGAGGGAAATATGCAGATTGGAATACTGGAATTTGAATTGTATTCATAATTTTTGATTATTAAAACCTAAAAATATTACCACTTCTGACAAACTTAACCGGCAATGATTCACGCATTTCTGCAATTACCTCTGGCGCTGTACAATGTGATGGGTAAAGACTTTTGAGATTAAGGGATTTAAAATATTCAATGGTCGGTTGAATGCGTTTATCGCCCGGCTTCAAATGAAATCCTCCCATTACGGATATAACTGGCTTGTCAGGAAATAGTCGCCGCGCTTGTTCAGTAATATTTGTAATGCCACTGTGTGCGCAACCGCTTATAACTACCAACCCCTGATTTGTATGTGCAACTATGCCCGTATCATCAGGCACAGAATCATCCTCTCCGTTTTCCAATTTGAAGTCTTCATGACCAGAATCCCAGTCATGCACTCGCTCAATTTCTCCTAGAAAATATATTTCATTGCTTATTTTCAGAGGATCTTTACTGTATGTTACTTCATATTTTTTTTCGATTTGCTCTTGAGATATATCTATTCCAATGCCGTGCGATCTATTAAATCTTTTACGATATATTTCTGGATGTGCGAGTAATTTACCTCCATTTAAATACTGAAGGCCGTTGGCGTGATCCCAATGTCCGTGACTTAGCACTATTTGGAAAACATCCGTTAATGACATTCCAAGGGTTTCTGCATTTTTTATAATGATATCAGATGGTCCGGTATCAAAAAGAATTTTTTTATCCGCTTCAATCATCCATGATAAGCCATGAGCAGCATTGCAAATACCACTTGCTATATTGTCATTTAGAATAGTGATTTTCATATTGCAAAAGTACAAAATAGAAATTCCAAATGACAAATTCCAAATGACAAATTCCAAATCAATAAACCTAGTAACTTAATCAACTTAATAACTCAATAAACTTAATCAACCCAATAACTAAATAACCAGATCAAACCAATCACTAACTAATTTTTACTATTTTAGACTGTCCAAATTTAAAATTTCAGACCATGAAGATTAATGTTAAGACTTTAAATGTAAAACAGTTGGCAAATAAGACAATCGGATTTGTGAAAGAAGATGTTTGGCGAATATCTTTTAAGGATAAACCTAAATACTTTAAATGGTTAATCATGCCTTTGCGAGTTTTACTTATTGCTTTTCGTGGTTTTAAGGAAGATAAAGTCTCATTGCGAGCTTCAGCATTGACTTTTTATTCAATGCTTTCTGTTGTGCCTGTTGTGGCTATGGGTTTTGGAATAGCTAAAGGTTTTGGTTTTGAAAAAATGCTTGAAAAGCAGTTAGCCGAAAATTTTGCGGATCAGCAGGAGGTGTTTAACTATATTCTGACTTTTGCAAATAGCTTTCTTGAAAATACCAAGGGTGGCGTTATTGCAGGAATTGGTATTGCTGTGTTGTTTTGGACTGTAATGAAAGTGTTTGGCAATATTGAAAGTTCTTTCAATGCCATTTGGCAGGTTTATAAACCTCGTGTATGGTTCCGTAAGTTTAGCGATTACCTTACAATGATGTTGATTGCACCTTTATTGATTATTCTCTCTACAAGTGCTAATGTTTTTATCACAACACAAATCTCTAAAATTACATCAGAGGTAGCTTTGCTGGGTTATTTTAGTCCTATTATATTTTTCTTTGTACAGCTTATACCATATGTGCTTTTCTGGTTTGTTTTGACCCTGATTTATATGGTAATGCCTAATACCAAAGTGAGTTTTAAATCTGGTTTTGCAGCTGGAGTAGTAGCAGGGACTATTTTTGTATTTACGCAGTATTTATATATCTATTTCCAGGTTGGAGTATCAAAGTATAACGCGATATACGGTAGTTTTGCTGCTTTGCCATTGTTTCTGGTTTGGCTTCAAACTAGTTGGCTTATAGTGCTTTTCGGAGCAGAAATATCATTCTCGGTTCAAAATGTTGAGAAGTATGAGTTTGATCCTGATATTCAGAATTTAAGTCCGTTTAGTAAAAAAGTATTGACATTGATAGTTATTAATTTATTATCTAAACGTTTTACAAAAGGAGAGGAGGCTCTTACTGATAAAGATATTAGTCAACAATTGGAAATACCTATCAAGTTGGTACGTGATATTATCCATTTACTAATTGAAGCTAATATTGTATCAGAAATTAATACAAAGAATAATAAAGAGAAGGCTTATCAACCGGCACAGGATATCAATAATATGAGTATAAGCTTTGTTTTAAAATCGCTGGATCACCTTGGTGTAGATAAAATATTAGCTACTGATTCTGCTGAAAAAGAGCAAATTGAAAAATTGCTGTCAGGTTTCGATGATCAAATTCTAAAAGGAGAAGGTGCAAAGTTGGTGAAGGATATAGGGTAACTTTTTAAAGAATTTAGGAGACAGAAGGCAGAAAACAGAACTATTATTCTGTTTTCTGCCTTTTGTCTTTGCTTTTCTTTACTTTTTATCGGCTTTATTTCAGCCACTTATCTAGCCAACCTTTAAACTCACGTTGCCATAAAATACCATTCTGTGGTTTCAATACCCAGTGTGTTTCAGATGGGAAGAATAGTAATTTACTAGGAACTCCCAATAATTGAGCTGAATTAAATGCTGCCATTCCTTGTATGTATGGTATGCGATAATCGTGTTCACCATGGATAATCATAATTGGAGTATCCCAATTTCTTACAAATTTATGGGGTGATCCTGCATATGATTTCATGGCTACTTTGTTGTCTTTTTCCCATGGTGCACCACCTTTTTCCCAATTGTCAAAGAACATTTCATCGGTAGTCATATATTCCATTTCTGAATTGAAAACACCGCAATGGGAGATGAATGCTTTGAAACGTCCATTGTGATTTCCTGCCAACCAATTCACAGAGAATCCTCCAAAACTTGCACCTATTGCGCCAAGTTTATCTTCGTTGATGTATGGCTCTTTCTTTATTACATCAATGGCGCGTAGCAAATCCTGCATAGCTTGTCCTGAGTTATCTTTACTAATTTGGTCTGTCCATTCTTGTCCCATAGTTAAGGTTCCTCTACGGTTTGGCGCTACTATAATGTATCCGTTTGAAGCCATTTGGCTGAAGTTCCATCGGTAGCTCCAGAATTGACTAAGTGGTGATTGTGGGCCACCTTCGCAATACAGAATTGTAGGATATTTTTTATTCTTGTCGAAATTTGGCGGATAAATAACCCAGGTAAGCATATCCTTGTTGTCTGTAGTCTTGATCCAACGTTTTTCAACTGTAGGCATAGTTAGTTGATCCAATAAATGCTTGTTTTCGAGTGAAATATCAGTAGCTTCCCCTGTTTCAGGATTTACCGAATATATTTCCTGAGGTTTGGTCATGTCTACGCGAGTAGCAATGAGTTTATCGCCAGCTATATCAACAGAATGGTAATCGTGCATACCTTCGGTAATCGCTGTAAATTCTTGCGTTTCGATATTCATTTTGTAGATCTGGAAAGTTCCAAATACTCCGGCTACAAAGTATAACTGCTTACCTTCATCAATCCATTTGAAACTAAATGGACTATGATCAAATTTCTCAGTTAAGTATTTTTTCTCACCAGTTTTCATATCTAATTGGAAAAGACGGTCTTTATCAGCTTCAAATCCGGCTCTTTCCATACTTAGCCAATACATTTTTGAGCCATCAGGAGAGAAAAATGGAGACTTGTCATACCCTGGCATGCCTTCGGTTAAGTTTTTAGTTTCTCCATTTGCAATAGTGTATAAATAAACATCTGAATTGGTGCTGAGTGTATATGATTTTCCTTTTAGCTTTTTACAGGTATAGGCAATGGCTTTTCCATCAGGTGTCCAGCATATATCATCCAGTCCTCCAAAAGGTTTAAGTGGAGCATCATAAGGCTCTCCGGGCATGATGTCTTTTTCGTTTGTAATATTTTTACCATCGAAATCAGCTACAAACACATGGCTATATTTTCCATCTTCCCATGTGTCCCAATGTCTGTACATTAAGTCGGTAATGATACGACCGTCTGCTTTATCTAAATCAGGATAGATATCTTTGGTGGCTTTATCTATTTTAATCTCTTTTGTAAATAATACTTTATCACCTTTTGGAGAGAACTTAAGTTCTGAAAAACCATCTTTAATATCAGAGATTTTTGTTTTACCAGTTCCATCGCTGTTAATCATCCAGGCTTGTACTGAGCCAGATTCCGATGATAAATACACAATTTGCTTTCCATTGGGATGCCAAACGGCATTGTACTCACTTTTAGGTGTTTTGGTTAGTTGGACTTTATCTGATCCATCCGCATTCATTACAAAAAGTTCTCTATTACTTTTATTTTCAGGAATGCTAAAATAGGATACCCCATAAAGTACTTTTTTACCATCAGGAGAAACTTTTACATCGCTTAATCTACCAAAAGACCATAGTACTTCCGGGGTCATAACTTTTGACTCAAGTTTCACGTCTGATTTACCAATTATTTTCTCAACCTTCTGGGTTGGAGTTTTATCATTGCACGCTATAAATGCAATTGAGATAATGATTAGTGATAATAGTTTGTTCATAATAATGTTGTTTTTCTTTATGAGACTTAAAGTTACTGCTTATTGTTGCATTAAGAGCAAATGATAGAGATAATTTAGAGAAAAAATGTGCAAAAATGTAATTTGATAAATTAAGAGCGCATTAAAATTTAAATTATATAAATTTTGATTAATGTTTGCGAATTGTTATATTTGATTCATTAAGTACATCCAAATGAAAACAATACTATATGCTTTTTTAATCTCTTTATTTATGATTTTTTCATGTAAAGATGATTCCTCGGACAAGATAAATAAGGAACCTTTATGTGAGATAATCACTCCTGTCATTAACGAAGAAATATTACATGGAAGTATCCTGAATGTGGAAGTAAATGTTGATGATGATAATTTAGCAAATGTAACATTCTTTATAAATGAAGTTGAAATAGGAGTTGATGATAGTTATCCATATACAATGCAATGGTTAACAGAAGATAAAGTTCCTGGTGAATATAATTTGAAGGTACGGGCAATAGATGAGGAGGGGTTATTAAGTGTTGATGAATTGAATTTTGAGTTAAGTCACATTGGTGTTTCAATCGAAGATATTGATGGTAATACATACGGTACGGTTGTTATTGGTGCCCAAAAATGGATGCGTGAAAACCTGAAAGTAACAACATATAATACAGGAGATCCTATAAATATCGTAGAACCTTGGAATTATTGGCTGTCTAATTCAAATGGAGCATATTGCTGGTATGAAAATGACAAAGAAACTTATGGTGAGTTATACGGTGCAATTTATAATCATATTGCTGTAAGGAATGATGATTTATGTCCTGATGGGTGGCATATACCTTCCGAAGAGGAATGGAAGGAATTAGAGATTTTTTTAGGAGTAAATGCAGATGAAGCCAATCTTTACTTTTTCCATGGGATAAATGAAGGTAGCAAGTTGGCCGGGAGTAGTGATTTGTGGTTTGAAGGAGATTTAACCCGTGATAATGAATTTGGAGTTACTGATTTTAATGCAATCCCTGCTGGAATGAGAACGAAAGGGGGTGAATTTATTAATATGGAATATCAGACCTATTATTGGTCATCAAGTATTGGTGATGTTGATAACGGTTATTACAGAAATATAAGATTTAATAATCCACAGATTTATAGATATCATATTAGCAAAAACACTGGCTTTTCAGTTCGTTGTATGAAAAATTTTGATGTTAAGTGATAGTATCAAACAAAAAGATTTAATCAATTTCGATTAACTTTTGATTAACCTAATTTAAAACCTTTTCAAATTAGCTTGTTTTTTGAAAAAACACCTTTCGGGCGTTTTAAACTTCGCTGGCATTTCATAAATTCACAAGTGAAATTTTCTGTATTTAGCTAAATTACTATAAAAAACTACTAACTATGCGTGTAAAACGTCTTGCCCCAAAGCCAGCGCAAATAGAAACCCCCGCGCAGGTCGATCTCAGTTTACTGGATCCGCTTATTAAGAAATACAAAGGAAAAAAAGGAAGTATGATTCCATTACTTCAAGGTACTCAAGAAGTTTTTGGGTATTTACCTCGTGCTGCTTTTGACAAAATATCAAAAGAAGCAGGACTGAACCTTAATGATATGTATGGAGTAGCTACGTTCTACGCCCAGTTCAGACTTCAGCCCGTTGGTAAGCATATTGTAAAGGTTTGCCATGGTACAGCTTGCCATGTGCAAAATGCCACAAAAATTACTGAAGCTCTTGAAGATACATTGGGTGTGAAGGACGGCGAAACTACTGAGGATAGATTGTTCACGTTGGAGTCTGTAGCTTGTTTGGGTTGTTGCTCACTTGCTCCGGTAATGATGATTGGTGATGAAACCTATGGTAACCTTAATGGTAAAGGAGCTTCACGTATTGTGAAAGAAATCCGCCGTAGTGAACAAAATTAATATAAGTCCCAAATTTAATGTTGAATAAAATCACATCATGATATGGAAAAATTGAAAGTAACCGTAGATATAGGTAGTTCTGGAATTGCAGCCGGCGCAGGAAAGGTAAATACAAAACTCAAGGAAATAATTGAACAGGATAATCTTCCTGTTGATTTGAAGCAAACCAGCGGTATTGGTATGTGTTATAAAGAGCCATTAGTTGAGATTAAAGATGCTGATGGCACATATTTATATGGGGATATGACCCCTGAATTGATAGAAGATGTATTGCATAGTCATTTGAAGCTAAATGTCCCGCTCGAAAAATATGTCGTACACACAGCTAATTTTGATACTGATCATAATGCATTTATGAACGATCAGGTTCGAATAGCACTTAGGCATTGTGGTATTATTGATCCTGAAATAATTGAAGAATATGAGCAATATGAAGGATATGAAGCTATTAAGCAAATCCTTAATAATAAAGTTTCTCCGACAGATGTAATTCAAACTATTTTAGATTCTGGATTGCGTGGTAGAGGCGGTGGAGGATTTCCTACAGGATTAAAATGGAAATTTGCACATAATAGTAAGTCTGATGAAAAATATGTGATTTGTAATGCGGATGAGGGTGATCCAGGTGCATTTATGGATCGTTCTTTATTGGAAGGTGATCCACATGCGGTACTCGAAGGAATGATCATTGGTGCTTACGCAATGGAAGCTACCGGCGGTGTTATTTATTGTCGTGCTGAATATCCATTGGCTATTAAGCGATTGAATATTGCTATTGAGCAGGCTCATAAGAAAGGGTACTTGGGAAAAGACATTTTTGGAGTAAAAGGATTTGATTTTGATATTTATGTGAAAGAGGGAGCTGGTGCGTTTGTATGTGGTGAGGAAACAGCCCTTATTGCTTCTATTGAAGGCGAAAGAGGAATGCCTCGCAAGCGTCCACCTTTCCCAGCGGTTAGAGGATTATGGGATAAGCCATCTAATATAAATAATGTAGAAACCTTGGCTAATATTCCATGGATTATCAAAAACGGTGCTGAGAAATACGCTGCCTATGGTACTGAGAAAAGTAAAGGAACAAAAGTATTTGCTTTAGCAGGAAAAATTAATCGTGGTGGGTTGGTTGAGGTTCCTATGGGAATTTCACTTGAAGATGTAATTTACAAATTGGGTGGAGGTATTCCTGATGGTAAAAAGCTTAAAGCTGTCCAGCTTGGTGGGCCATCTGGAGGTTGTATTCCTTCGCATTTAATGGATACTAAAGTAGATTATGATAGTGTAACAGCCACAGGCGCTATAATGGGATCTGGTGGATTGGTTGTAATGGATGAAACCACTTGTATGGTTGACGTGGCAAGATTTTTCCTTGATTTTACAAGAAAAGAATCTTGTGGTAAATGTACATTCTGTCGAGTTGGAACAAAACGTATGCTTGAAATTTTAACTCGTATTACAGAAGGTGATGGAAAGCCTGAGGATATTGACAATTTGTTAGAATTGGGTGAAGAGATTAAGAAAAATTCACTTTGTGGTTTAGGTCAAACTGCTCCTAATCCGGTGCTTACAACTATTCGTTATTTCCGCGATGAGTATGAAGCGCATATTAACGATAAAAAATGCCCTGCTCATCATTGTAAAGCATTATTAGACTATGAAATTGATGCTGAGAAATGTACAGGCTGCACAGTCTGCGCTAAAGCTTGTCCGACCGATGCCATAACAGGTGAAAGGAAGGAGGTACATGTACTCGATCAGGAGAAATGTATTCGTTGTGGTGAATGTTACAGTAAGTGTAATTTTGATGCAATTTTAGTTTCGTAACCCATTGACAAACAAGAATTATGAGTGAAAAAGTAAATATAATATTAAACGGAAAACATACGACAGCAAATGCTGGCGATACCATATTAAAAGTAGCTAATGAGCACGGTATTGATATTCCTACATTATGCTACGATGAAAGATTGAAGCCCAACTCATCATGTTTTGTTTGCGTGGTGGAAGTGGATCAAAATGGCAAAAAAGGAATGCAGCCATCTTGTAGCACTTTCGTGAGTGAGGGAATGCATATTAATACTTCAAATGATGCTGTGAAGAAGTCTCGTAAGACAGCATTAGAATTGATGTTGAGTAATCACTATGCAGATTGCGTTGGCCCATGTACTGTAGAGTGTCCTGCCGGCGTTGATGTGCAGGGATATATTTCATTGATAGAAAAAGAGCGTTACAGTGAGGCCATAGCGCTGATAAAAGAGACAAATCCACTTCCTGCAATTTGCGGTAGGGTATGTGTGCGTCCTTGTGAAGTGGCTTGCCGTCGTAATTTATTGGAAGAAGATCATGCTGTGGGTATCGATTATTTGAAGCGTTTTGCAGCAGATAAGGATATGCAAAATGAGCATTATGTTAAACCAGTAATAGCTGAATCAACAGGTAAAAAAGTAGCCATTATTGGTGCTGGCCCTGGTGGATTATCAGCAGCATGGTTCTTACAGCAAAAAGGACATCAATGCGATATTTTTGAAGCTCAGCCACATGCCGGTGGTTGGTTGCGATATGGAATTCCGGAATACCGCTTGCCAAATGATATTTTAGATAAGGAAGTTTCACGTATAACAGAATTAGGTGTAAATATTCACTACAATCAGAAATTAGGTGATAATTTAAGCTACGCTACGTTAGATAAAGAATATGATGCTACTATATTAACTATTGGATCACAACGTGGTACTTTATTGCGAGCTGAAGGAGAAGATGCAGAGGGAGTATTTTCGGGAATCGACTTTTTGCGTAATATGGAAATGACCGGACAGCGTTACGATTTTAAAGGTAAAAAAGTAGCTGTAGTAGGCGGTGGTAATACTGCCATGGATTGCTGTCGCACAGCTATTCGATGTGGATCTACTGATGTTAAGATTATTTATCGTCGTACCGAAAAAGAGATGCCAGCTAACCCAATTGAAATTCATGAATCTAAATTGGAAGGTGTTGTATATGATCTACTTACAAATCCCGTAAAGGTAAATCAGACTGAAGATGGCAAAGTGAAAAGTATGACCCTGATTAAGATGGAGTTGGGTGAACCTGATGAGTCTGGTCGTCGCCGTCCTCAACCTATAGAGGGTTCAGAGTATGATGAGGAGTTTGACTATATTCTAGCTGCTATTGGCCAGAAAACTGAAATTAATTTCCTTGAAGATGTAAATAAAAACGCAAGCAACGGAGAGCTAAAAGCAAATCGTTGGGGCGACATTGATGCAAATAAGGACACTTTGCAAACAGGAATCCCTTCTATGTTTGCTGCCGGTGATGGTGTAACAGGAC
>PKTE01000324.1 GCA_002869335.1 Salinivirgaceae bacterium
CGGTTGGTACTGTAAAAGGAGTGCTCAACAGAGAGCTCAATGAAGATATAAAAGCTCAAATTATATTAGGAAATACCTATCATTTGTTTTTACGTCCTGGGATGGATATAATGCGTCAGGCCGGAGGCTTACATCAGTTTATTAACTGGGATAAACCTATTTTGACAGACAGTGGTGGATTTCAGGTATTTTCATTGGCTGAGAATCGTAAGTTAAGTGAAGAAGGAGTAACCTTTAGATCGCACATCGATGGCGGAAAGCATTTTTTTTCACCTGAAAATGTAGTGGAAACTCAGCGTATTATTGGTTCAGATATTATGATGGCTCTCGATGAATGTCCGCCTGGAGACGCTGACTATCAGTATGCTTATAAATCTTTGCAGCTTACGCAGCATTGGTTGAAACGTGGTATTGATCATTTCAAAAAAACGGAACCTTTGTATGGAAAACATCAGGCGTGGTTTCCAATTGTTCAGGGGGCAGGTTATCCTGACTTGAGAAGAGATGCGGCTAAATTTGTAACTGATTTGGGTGCAGAAGGCAATGCAATTGGTGGATTATCCGTTGGAGAACCAACAGATGTGATGTATGAAATGATTGAAGTTACTAATGAGGTTTTGCCCGCTGATAAACCAAGGTATCTGATGGGCGTGGGAACACCAGCAAATATTTTAGAAGCGATTGATCGTGGAGTTGATATGTTTGACTGCGTAATGCCAACACGCAATGGTCGCAATGGAATGCTGTTTACTTCTAACGGAATCATAAATATCAAAAATAAAAAGTGGGAAAATGATTTTTCTGCAATTGATGAAAACGGCACTTCATGGGTTGATTCGCATTATTCTAAAGGCTACCTTAGGCATTTATTTGTTGCAAGAGAATTATTAGGACCACAAATTGCAAGTATTCATAATTTAGCGTTTTATCTTTGGTTAGTAAAAGAGGCCCGTAAACAAATTGTTTCGGGAACTTTTTCAACATGGAAAAAAGAGATGGTAGAACGTGTAGCACAACGCATTTAATTATAATATGATTAAAAGATTAGATCGATATATTATTAAAAAGTTTCTTGGAACTTTCTTCTATTCCATCGGACTTATAATTCTTATCGTTATCATCTTTGACCTTTCTGAAAAGATTGACAACTTCATTGAGAATGAAGCTCCTTTAAATGAAATTATCCTTGACTATTACTTGAATTTCATACCTTATTTCGTGAATATGTTTAGTTCACTGTTTACATTTATTGCAGTGATATTTTTTACATCGCGAATGGCAGCCCATACAGAAGTTATTGCTATTTTATCAAGTGGAGTTAGCTATGCCCGTATGGCAAGACCCTATATACTTAGTGCTTTTGTTCTTGCGATGCTCTCTTTTGTACTTATGAATTGGGTTATTCCTCCGGCGAATCAAAAGAGGCTTGAGTTCGAGGAAAAATATGTTGATTCTCGCTTTGTAAATCGAAATAGAGATATTCACAGGCAAATTGAACCGAACATGATTGTGTATCTTTCTTCATATAATACACGACATGATATTGGCCATAAATTTTCTATTGAGAAATATGAGGATGGGCAACTCAAAGAGAAGCTTATGAGCGATTATATTAAGTGGGATACATCTATTAATAAATGGAAAATAGTGAATTACCGCGTTAGAAAAATTGACTCTTTAAGTGAGACTATTACTCGTGGTACTTCAATTGATACCACTTTGAATATGCACCCGGAAGATTTTAGGCAACGAACGAAAACGGTTCAGGGTATGAATATTCATGAACTAAATGAATTTATTGAGGAGCAGCGTATGCTTGGTGCTGGTGAAATTACTGTCTATGAGATTGAAAGGCATAAACGTTTTGCCTTACCCTTTGCTACATTTATTCTTGCCATTATTGGAATGTCCCTTTCTAGCCGAAAAACCCGCGGTGGTATTGGGTTTAATATCGGATTGGGAATATTACTGACATTCACGTATATAATGATGCAGCAAATTACGACGGTATTTGCCACGAATGCAAGTCTGGATGCTGGGCTATCCGTTTGGATTCCTAATATTATCTATGCTATTATAGCTTTCTTACTATTCCGACGAGCGGCTAAATAATTATCAGCTGTCAAGTTGCCACTTAACATCTTATTATCAAAAGCTTTAAGAAAAATACTAATGTAAAGTTGAATATTTTATTTATTGTCAACCATATTCATGAAACCTAATCGTATTTTCCTGTTTTATCCTCAATGGTTACATTTTGGTTTGATGCTTGAATCTTAAGATTGATAAGTGTTGATGGTGCCTCTGCTAAAACAGCTTCTTTTATTTTTGATAGTATTTTTAATGTATTGTCCCAATCTGTTTCAATTACAGTTTCAAATGGACAAACCCTATGCTTTACTCCACTTTTTTGGATAACTTCAATTGCTTTATCTACTACTTCATAAGTGTTGCTTACGTTTTGCGGTAAAACTTGTATGGCGGCATTTATTGTTTTCATATTTTTTGATGATTAAGTTTTATTCTTTGTAATGGGTTTTGTTTCGATAATATGCAGTAAAATAAGTGGTTAGGTGTTGTGGATTTCATTAAAATCTGTCTTCAACTATTGTATTTTTCTAACTTTATATTTTTATGTTATTTGTCATCTCACATAAGCGCATCTGTATAGTCTGCTAACACTAAAATCGGGTACAAATATAAAATTATTCATGTATCGTTTTATTTCTTATTTTTGAATGTATCAATTCCTATTGAAGAAACCAATGCGCATTCTAATACTTTACTTGTTTATTGTCAATTTCTTTTTAAGTATAAACTTACCTGCTCAAGATTATAACTTTGATTATTGGGGTGTAGAAGATGGGTTGTCTCAAAGTGTGATTAATTGTATTTTTCAGGATTCTGAAGGTTTTATCTGGATAGGTACACAGACTGGATTAAACCAATTTAATGGCTATAGTTTTAATGTTTTTTTAAATAACCCTAACGACACCAATACTATTTCTGGCAATTGGGTATATGATATTATTGAAGATCCGGATGGTTTTATTTGGGTTGCAACCAAACAAGGTGTTAGTAAGCTAAACAAAAAAACGGGACGCTTTTATCAACTTGATCATCGTAAAAATGCAATTAATCATGTCCCTAATAGAGTTGTATATGGACTAGAAATTGATGAAGAGGGTGATATAGTTTTAAATGCAGCTCCCAACGTTTTTATCTATAAACATAGCAGTGGGACGTTTCAACAGATACATTTTGAAAATGCAGTTGATGATGCAATAACTGACCAACAAATACCTTTGATGAGAGATAAGTCGGGAAGGGTTTGGGTAGGAACAAAAAATGGATTGTATATATATAAAGATAAGAAGATTACTCCTTATCGATACAATGAGAGGGGATCAATAGGGCAGGTTACGACACTTTTTCAGGATCATAACTCCCGAATATGGATTGGTACCAGAAGTGGTTTATTTGTTTACGATAAAGTCAATAATACTTTTAATACGCTTGAAGAATTTAGAAATACAATTGTGAGAAGTGTTTTAGAAGATTCTCAACGTAAAATATGGATTGGAACAGAGCGAGGTTTATACAAAGCAATCCCGAATACTATAAATAATCAAGTACATCTTCGTAATTTTAGTAAGGTTGATAATTTAAGTCATGAAATTATATATGATTTACTAATTGATAGATCAAAGAATTTATGGATTGGTACATTACAGGGACTTAATAAGACAAATCTGAAGCCCAATAAATTTCAAACTTATCGAAAATCATTAAACCCGAATTCTATCGATTTATTAGATAATGTGGTCGCATCTATTTATAAGTATAATGACAGTATTATTTGGATTGGTAGTTGGGGGAAAGGCTTGAGTGTTTTAAATAGGAAAACAAATAAAGTAACCTATTATACTTCTAGTCAAAATGGGAACAGGCATATCATAAATGATTTTGTTCATGTGATTTTTCGAGATCATTTGGGCTATTATTGGTTAGGCACTAGAAATGGGTTGGTTGTGTATGATGAGAAACAATCCCGGTTTGTTAGGCCCAATGCAATTATAGCATTACAAAATATGCTTGATTTGAAGGATCATCGAATTTTTAAGATTATTCAGGACAACCTTCACCGATATTGGTTTGCAACTCAAAAAGGAGTTTATTGTGTGGATTATGTAACAGGTCGCACTGAGCATTATGCTGTTGAAAATGAAAAGGAAAGTACACGATTGACCAATAATCTTGTGTATGATATTATTCAGGATGACGACGGATTGTTTTGGATAGCCACAAGTAATGGACTTAACTTGTTAGATAAAAAGAGAGATAAAGTAAAACAGTTCGTTTTTGAGCCAAATAATAATAAAACGATTGGTGATAATTTTATAGTTTCATTATGTCAGGTTGATCCTAGATATGTTTGGCTAGGAACTGCCAGTGGGTTGTTTAGATATGATAAATCCAAAGCGGTTTTTAAATATTTCCAAAGTGAATATGATATCCCAGCTAAATTGATTTACGAAATCGTAGCTGACAAAAACCATAATTTATGGCTTGCTACTCAGGATGGCCTTATTTTTTACAATCCCATAGATGAGAAAGCAAGAACCTATACTGTAGAAGAGGGGCTTCAAGGAACTGAGTTTAATTTGAATGCACAACATGTTGCGGCCGATGGAGAAATGTTCTTTGGAGGAATGAATGGCTTTAACTCTTTTTATATTGATTCATTATATGTGAATAAATATATTCCCCCTGTTGTTATTTCGAACTTTACAAAACGAAATGATAACCAGCTTTACCATATGAATGTGTACAGCGATGAAGTGTTCCTTGAATATAATGATTATGAAATATCAATAGAATTTGCCGCATTAGAATATACCAACCCTTTGCAAAATGAGTACGCTTATAAGATGGAAGGACTTACAAATGATTGGGTTGAGATTGGGAACAGGAGATATGTGAATTTCTCAAATTTAAGTCCGGGTAATTATACTTTTAATTTGATTGGATCTAATAATGATGGTATTTGGAATAAAAAAGGTCGTAAAATTACAATAAATGTAACACCTCCCTGGTATAAAACTACTTTCGCTTATGTGAGTTATTTGATTTTCATTATTACAGCAATCTTTGTTTTTATTAAAGGTCGTGAACGAAAGCTAATACATGATCGAAAGGTGTTAGAGGAAAAGGTGAAGGAGCGTACCAGAGAAATTGAAAAACAGAAGCAAATAGTTGAGAAATCTCATAAAGAGATAACCTCCAGTATAAATTATGCCAGTCGTATTCAAAAAGCTATGATGCCGCACAAAGAGCAATTGGATTCAATATTTGAGGATTATTGCTTGTTTTACAGACCAAGGGATTTAGTTAGTGGCGATTTTTACTGGGTTAGAAAGATTAATCAATATGTGGTATTTGCTGTAGGTGACTGCACTGGCCACGGAGTTCCCGGAGCAATGGTAAGTATGTTGGCTATTTCTGCCATAAATGAGATAATTCGAAGACAGGATGTGTTAAGTTCAGCACAGGTGTTGAATTATTTACGAGATGAAATTAAAACTTCTTTGAGACAAGATAATTATAAAGCAGAAAGTAAGGATGGACTTGAAATTGCATTCTGTATTTATGATACCGAAAAAAATATATTGGACTATGCAGGCGCTCAAAGTCCCTTATGGATATTGAAATACAATAAGGCGAAACCTTATATTGAAGAAATAAAAGGAACTCCTAATCCTATAAGTATATATATAAAAGAGATTCCATTTAGAACCATTCAAATTGAACCAGAGCATGGGGATCAGTTTTTTGTGTTCTCTGACGGTTTTATAGATCAATTTCATGCTGAAACAGGCGAAAAGTATAAGAAAAAGAGATTGAAACAGCTATTGATCAATAACTATTGTAGTTCATTATCGACTTATAATGATTTGCTCGAATATGAGCTTAAAAATTGGAAAGGTGATTCAGACCAAATTGATGATATTTTAGTGATGGGGATAAGTGTTGATAATTTGTAACAGCAAATTTTTCTATTTGTTAACAGGATTTCTTTATCTAAAAATGCCTTTATCTATATGTGCATTAATAATTAACTGGTGTACGTTTTCGGACGGCCATCGGTTTTGGTAGACTCTCTACTGTTTGTGTAATGGATTGAAATACATTTAGTTGTGTGTTTTGGCATGTATTTGGATTATTGTGATTGCATTATGATTAGCCTGATGAGTACTTAACCCAGTAACTCATTAAAATAAAGTAACCCTTAAAACCTTAAACCTATGAAACGTTTAACCACGCCTTTATTGGCCCTGCTATTGGTATGTCAGATTTTTACCCTTAGTGCTTTCGCAGAAAACGATGAACCTGGAATTGTTACCGGAACAATCA
This sequence comes from Salinivirgaceae bacterium, assembly GCA_002869335.1. Taxonomy (GTDB): domain Bacteria; phylum Bacteroidota; class Bacteroidia; order Bacteroidales; family Salinivirgaceae; genus Salinivirga. Next base: position 6,415 of record PKTE01000324.1, read on the forward strand.
TCGAAAAAAACACAAGTAAACCTGTTCCTTTTGCCAGTGTGGCAGTTGTCAAAAATGAGACTGGAGAGATTCTTACCGGTGTAATCTCTGATGAAGAAGGTAATTTTAAATTGAATGATTTGCCTTATAATGCTTACGAACTGCAAATATCCTATTTGGGTTTTAAAAAGCGTAATATAAAAATTAAAGTTGATAAGGAACATAATCCTGTTAAAGTAGGAACAATTGCACTTGAATCAGATGCTCAGAGACTAGATGAAGTAACTGTCACTGAAGAGCGATTAAAAGGAAAACAAGAGGTGGATCGTACTGTTTATACAGTTAATGAAGTTGTGAAACGCATGTCCAAAGATGGCACAGATGTACTGAAACATATTCCTGGTGTAACGGTTGATTTTCAGGATAATGTAACATTGGAGGGAACCGGAAACATTCTTTACCTGGTAAATGGAGTGCCTCGCGATCAGCAATTTGTAGCTCAACTAAACCCTGAAGATTTTAATAAAGTTGAGGTAATTACGAATCCTGGTGTTGAATATGACGCTGATGTAGAGGCTGTAATTAATATTGTACTTAAAAAAGCACCAACTGGTAGTCGTGGAAGTATTAGCTTAACTGGTGGTGATCCAAATAAAATTGCAAGTAATCATCGGGGGAACATTGATTATGGAAATGAAAAATTCCGTGTTTTTATCTCCGATAGATTGAATTACCAGGCATACAGAGCATATTCATATAAAGAAACTGAAATTACAAATAATGGAGATTTAACGGAATTCACACTTAGTGGAAGTGGCGATGCTCAAATGGCAAGAAACAATACCAACTATGGGATTGACTTATTTTTAAATGATAAAAACACGCTGAATTTATACGGGAATACAAATGCTTATTTATCAAAACAAAGCGATTTTAACGAAGTTGGGACTGAGCATTTGAATGGTCTTATGACTGACCAGTATGGACTCACCACTAACTTGCATGATGTTGGTGTAGGCTTTTACAATTCTTTATTCTTCAAGCATTTATTTGATGACAAAGGACATGATGTTTCTGCTCAAATTGACTATTATACATTTAACAGTAAGGCTGACAATACATTTGATTTAACTTATACTTATTTAGATAGTTTATTAGAAACTCCTATTGAAATTAATCGATTTGAAAATACACGTAATCACAGACAAATGGTGCAGTCCAGAAATGAATACTCAAGAGTGATTAGTAATATGAGATGGAAGTTTGGTTATTGGGCTTATTATCAATGGTTAGATAATGAATTTCTTGGATTGACAGAGGACTCTCGTTTTAAATTCAATGAGCTTAGACATGAGGCATTTGCCAATAGCAGCGGAAGTTTAGGTAAATTAAAGTATAGTATTGGACTTAGGTATGCATATTCGAAAAGTAGAATTGATGCAACTGCTACAAATACATATAATGCACTTTTACCTCAGTTGAGTTTAATGTATAAGATAAAAAAGGGACGTTCACTTAATTTTAGTGCACGGAGGCGAATTGTACGTCCTAATATGAATCACCTCAATCCTTTCGAAGTGCGCATGGATAGTGCGAGTATTCAGACTGGAAATCCGGAATTGGATCCTCAGATTATTAATAGAATGGAGTTACAGTACGGTATAAATTTCAATAAAAACTATTTAGGACCTAAAGTTTTCTTTGAATATACAGAAAATGGTATTCAAAATATGATAAACATTAATGATGAAGGAAAAACCGTTATTAGACCTGAAAACATTGGGAAAATATATGAATATGGCTTGTCACTAAGCGGATCCGTAAAATTAGTTCGTTGGGCTAAGATTAATGCTAATGCTCGAGTTTATAATACAAATGTGAGTGGCCCAGATAATTATAGCGAAGATTTATGGGTAGCTGGGGCAAATGGAAATATGGTTTTTACACCATGGAAAGATCGTAAAATCAATTTTTCAACAGTTGTGCAATACTCCTCAGCCAGGCTGGGATATAAATCAAAACATACACGAGATATTTTGTTTTTATTGGCAGCAGATATGGCAATAAAAGATAATCTAAAAATAGCGGGTGCATTTAATCCAATGTCGCAAAAATTTAAATACGCTGGAACGGAACAAATTGATACAGATTACTATTATTTGCAAGAAGGTAGAGTTGATGTAAGTCAGTTATTTATGGTGACTGTATCTTATAACTTTAATTGGGGCAAATCGCCTAAGAAAATAGAACGTAGTACAGAGTATGAAGGTGATGGAGGTGGCGGAATTTTATAAAATTGATAGCTACATGGCAACAATAGATAGGTGAGGGGTCACCTGGGTTATTTTGAAGCTGTGTCAGTTTTCTGGCACAGTTTCTCCCATATAAAAGAAAATCCCGAAGTTTTGCTTCGGGATTTTTTTATAATGTTTTATTTAGAATCTTATTCCAAGACTTGCCATTATTCTACGCGGTGGACCAAAGAAGACAGCAGCTGATTTAGCATCGCTACTTTGATAGTCAATACCTCCATTTTGTACACCAGCATTATCTTGAGATGCACTAATATACCTTGTGTCAGAAATATTTAAAACATGAAAACCGAAATCAAGTTCAATATTATTATACCATGGAAGTTTCCAGGTATAACCTGCGTGCAGATTGAATAAAGCATAAGATGGAACTTTCCATGCCTGGTCTTCTCTTTTTGTACTTGTTGTAATTTTGTCTCTTGGATTGAAGTCAGAATAAAGTTTGTCAAAAAAGCTTCCATCAAAAGTAGCAAAGAACCCTTCATAAGGTTCAAAACGAATTTGACCTCCAACCTGGGTTTGCGGAGCTCCTCCTACATAAATACCTGTAATATCTATATCACGATAAGTAACAAATTCTTCATAATACAATGCTAAATCTTTGAAAGTTTTATCCCATTTCCAATCAGCTATCGACATCCAGCCTTTTAATTCAAATTGTTTTATGGGTGCATAAGTGAAGTCCATCTCTACGCCCATATGGTTTGCATCAAAGCCTACATTTGCCTGGTACCAACCTTCTGAACCCGGACCAAATCCATCTTCACGCACACTAACAGTTCTCACGGTATTTTCCCAACGTGTAATATAACCGTTTAATCGAATTGAGAATTTTTGTGAATTGTAATTAGCTCCTAATTCAAATGATTTAATTTGTTCATTATCTGCTGCATCATTAAACTGTGCGTAATATAAGTTAAACGCATTGTTCAACATTTGAACTTTATCATAATAACCAAGGTTAGTAAACAAACTTATGTTTTCACTAATGTTATAATTTACACCACCTTTAATGGTCCATCCTTTAAATAGCTTTGCTCCACTAGTGATTTGGTTAAAATGATCGTCTCTTTTGTATTCAACAAGTGATCCTGTCATATTTAAAACTGCTGAAAAAGTTGGGGTGGAGTATTCTCCTTGCCAATACATTCCTGCCCATCTAGCATAACTTGTTGTATAATAGTCAATTTTATCTCCTTTATACTTCATTGCCAGACTAGGATTTGCATCATAATCTAGTCTTGTATCAGCCATGCTTACAAAATAATCAGAACCAAGCATATCTAGAATTTGCTCATAATTATCAGATTTATACCACCTTACATCTGTACCAATATCGAATGAAAGTTCTTTACTTGCTTTGTAGTTGGCATTTCCTAAATAACCAACCATTGTCTGATCTCTGCGATTTGTTGTATAGACATAATATGCTTTATAATCAGTGTCTGAATAGACCGGGTCAATTGGTAATCCTGTAAAAGTACCTGCTGTTGTGTTCGATCTGTAAAAATATTGAACATCGACCTGACCTGTTGTATCAACATAATTTAGCGTAGCGTTGGTTTCGTTTCTTTCCGCAATAGATGGGTTTGTTCCTCCTTTTCCAATTGAGGCATATAGAATATTGTAAACAGTCCATTGGTCAGATATCTTCCAAAAATCTTTTAAATATGCGATGGGTTTAAAATATTCATTCTTCTTAATATTAAAGATTTCTATTGGAGCATTTTCATTATATCTATCTCTTCGCAAAGTTCCCCAATTTCTATTAAAACCAATCCCTTTGTCTACTATATCTGGATAAGTTGAGGGGTCAATATTTAATTTGTCAGCATAATCAGTATCAAACATTGATATTCTGAGTTTTTCAGTTCTTTGAATATGTTCTTCAGGAGCACCAAACGTGGTGAAACTTAATGTGTGATTTTTAATACGCTTGTTTACTTTTAAAAAATAGAATAAAGCATCAGTGTACATTTCATCCACCCATGAATTTCCTTTTCTATAAGATGCAGCTGCAGTAATTGACCAATCTCCTTTTAACCTTCCTGAATTGATTCCAATTGAAGTGGTTGATTTACCAAATTGATCAACTTCTTCAAGTATATCAAACGATTTTTTGTTTTCAATACCTTTTGTAAGTACGTTAATTGTACCACCAATTGAGGGAATAGCTAATTTTGAAGCCCCAAGACCTCTTTGAACTTGTACTGAACGTGTAATTCTGTAAAGTCCAAACCAGTTGCTCCAAAGCACTCGTCCATCCGATACGTTATTGATTGGGATTCCATCTAAAAGTACACCAACAAAAGTACCATCAAATCCGCGCATTTTTACTTCTGCATCACCGTCGCCACCACCCTGAGCAGTGGAATAAACCCCAGGCGTACTGCTTAACATAATTGGGATATCTCTACCAGCCAATTCTTCCTTTATCTTATCTTCTTTGATATTAATAAATGCTACAGGAGTTTTTCGGTCTATAGCTACATCAGCCACAACTTCTACTTCGTCAAGCATTTCACTCTTGAGCTCAATGACAAGTTTTGGTCCTCCGGCAGTTACTGTTATTGTTTTACTTGTGTAGCCAATGTATGATACAACAAGCTTGTATTTACCAGGTTTTACTTTCAGTTTAAAGTATCCATCAGCATCTGCAGCAGTTCCAATTGATGGATTATCTGCAAATACAACGTTAGCTCCAATAAGTGTTTCCCCGGTTGATTGATCTTTTACCACACCTTCGATTACCGAATTTTGGGCAATCGAAAGTGTCGTAATTGTGATGGCTATTAAAAATGCAATAAATTTCATTAGTTAATTATTATTTTTTCCGAGGCAGTATTATTATTAATTCCTTTTATTTGGATAAAGTAAATTCCCTTACTTAAGTTATTGACCTTTAGTTGATCAGTTGCTACCTCAGGATTTATAGTTTGAACTTTTCTCCCCATTGCGTCAAATACATTTACTTCTTTCATGGCTGTTGAGGCTTGTATCTGTACATTTCCGCTTTGCGAGGGGTTAGGGAAAATTGAGTATTCCAAAGCAGATGCTTGATCAATTCCTACTCCATAAGAGAATGAAATGGTTGTTGGATCAATTGCATTTCCTGCTTCGTCTTCTACATTTTGTACTGTAAGTTCGTATGTTCCTGCTGTCATTTCATCTACATTAAGTATAATGTTGTTTAGCGGAAAACCAACGGAAGCAGTGTTTACATTTATACCATTGTTGATAGTGTAGTTAGCTGCGTTTGTGGCAGTTTCTTCTTTTAATATTTCTGAGAATGAAATTTTAACGGATGTTGCACTTAATGCACTAACTTCAGATATAGAAGGGGCTGTATGGTCACCACTTTGAACATCATTTTCCATACGCAGTTCAATTTTCCATTCGCCATAATCCCATTTACAAGGACCCATTACATCATAAGAAACACCAAGTCCAGGTTCAATCTCATAAATTTGAGTATTATGAATAGCCATTGAACCCGTTGCATCAGTAACTTGCCACATTCCATAACCTAAATCTACATCTGTACACTCTACATCAGCTAATTTAATGAGAACTCCCTCATGCTCTTCGCTAACTTGATCAATTGTTAATAATACAGGTTCTGGAAGTGTATTATTGCGACTAATTAGATAGTAATCTGATACATCTACAATCTCCGTTAAGTCGTAATACTCTGAAACTGTTCCCGTTAATATAATACTATCGCCAATTCTTGGATTCAATACATCATAAACGAATACTCCGTTCCAGGCTCCATAACCATCCTGTAAAAAGAATCCATCGCCAAAATTACCAGTTACAATACCGGTAATGGTTACCTCTTGGCCATCAAAAGGGCTTGCAGCTTGTTCTCCCTGTACTTCTGCAATGGTTTTAATAGTTCCATTGAAAGTACTTTCAACATGATAGGAGTAAACTACGCTTGAGTAACTTCCATTGTCATCAGTTGCAGTGATAGCAAAATAAACATCAGTTTCAATTGCCTGAGATGGTATTTCAGCATTGAAAATGTCTCCATCACCATTCATGGTAATGCTATTTGAAAGGTCAGTGTATTCTGTTCCCCAGCTCAAAGTAGCTGATATAGTTCCTGTTCCAGTAATTGTAGATTCAATTCCAATGGCATCGCCTGTGAAAACTATCTCTTGTGATTGCGCCACTCCACCAATCGAAATACTATTCGCAGGATCGCTTTCCCAAATCATTCCTACCCATTCTGGATTATCTATAAATGGGTTGCGGTTTTGCTGATAACTATATATTACATTGTTACGATTACGTTCAAAATCATCTGGCGGATCTTGCTCATTCCATTGTAGAAGTGCAGATAAACGGCCATGAAGTGGATTTGGTGAATTGTTAACTTCATCGTTTACTTCTAGATCAACTTCTCCGTTTTCGCCTTCATAGCGGGTGGCCATGTAGAATATAATACGCGCGATATCTCCTTTTACTTCGTCTCTTGGTTCCCATGCATCAGCTGTATAATAGCATCCTGTCGCTTCTTCGTGTTGTGTTCCTGTAGCCTGGCAATTGTCAAAATCTTTATTGCTACGGGCCACATTAACAGATCCATCAGCTGGTTTAAGATTGTGTAAATCTCCACCGGTAGGTAAGTCTGTATCGAATTGTCCATGTGATTTAGCCCAAACATGCTCTCGGTTTAAGTAATCACCTCCTGTGCCATAGTATGTCCCATCAACTGAGCTACCCTTATAAACTGTAATTACATTTCCTGGTGTGCTTGGGTCTGCATCAGAGTCAATAAAAACATTGTCTGAGAAAAAATAGGCCCATTCCATGTGACCAGAAATGATATCGTTCAATGCGTTTTTTAATTCAGTTCCGGTTTTGCCCTCTGTTCCATTGTAATAGCCAGTTGGCTGAGCAAAGGTTATTACAGAAACTGTTAATAAAATTGCTGTAAATATGTTTTTCATAGTGATATTTTATGTGTAAAAACCCACATATCCGGGTAGAATGATGTGGGTTTTTTATTTTGTAATTATTTAATTAGAAGTAAATTGCTAAGTTAGCCATAAATCTCCGAGGTGGTCCAAAGAACACACCTGCAGCAGCAGCCGAGTGATCCATGTCAACAATTCCTCCACCATTTACTTCTGCATTATCTTGTGCAGCTGTAATGTATCTAGTGTCTAGTATATTAAGAACATTAAATCCAACTTTGATTTTTACTTTATCATACCAAGGAAAATCAAATTTGTAACCTGCATGGAAATCTAATAAAGTATAAGATGGTGCCTGCCATGCTTGTATTATGCTACCGTCCTCGTTTCTTGTAGATTCTGGATCAAAATCAGCATAATATCTATCAAAATAAGTAGCTGTTAATGTTCCGTATAGACCTTTGAAAGGTTCGTATCTAACTTGTCCACCTAATTGAGTTTGAGCAGAACCTCCAACATAAAGATCAGATATGTTAAAGTCTATGTCATATTCAAAATAATTATCCCCTGGTGGATCATAGATTAAAGTCAGATTCTTTATATCAGTATCCCATTTCCAATCACCAAGTGAGGCCCAACCTTTTATTTCAAGTTGTTTGATTGGTTTTAAAGTGAAGTCCCATTCAATTCCAAGGTGCTTTGCATCAAGACCAACATATCTTCCATACCAACCTTCTGATAGAGGTATGTCTTCATATCCTTCGTAAGATGAAATATATCTAACTGTATTTTCCCAATTTGTTAAATAAGCATTTAAGCGAGTTGAGAAAAGAGGGGTTTTATATTGAGCTCCAATTTCTACAGATTTAATGTGTTCATTGTCAATTGCGTCATTGAAGTTTACAGAATAACCATCAAAAGAATAGGTTAGCATTTGAACTTTATCATAATAACCTCCATTGACGAACACGTTTATAGTTTCAGTGGCATTATAATTAAAACCACCCTTAATGGTCCATCCATAGAAATTTTTTGATTTTGAATATGCATCTCCAAAATAATCGTCTTTACTATAGTTTACCATAGAACCAGTCACATTTATTAATGCTGAGTAAACTGGAGTTGAGTATTCTGCCTGGAAGTAAGTTCCTCCCCATTTAGCAAAGCTTGTCGAATAGTACAATACTTTATCGCCAACTCTTTTCATTTTGGCTTTGGCATTGTTTGTATAATCAATTCGTTTATCCGTACTATCAATATAATAATCACCACCTAATAGATCATCAATTTGTCCATAGTGAGTTCCTTCATATGATCTTAAGTCAACCCCGAAATCAAGTGTTAACGGCTCTGAGGCTTTGTAATTAACATTACTTAAAAATCCATACCACATGTGATCATTGCGTTGTTGTACCGTTACATATTTTGATTGATATTCAGTATCAGAGTATGTTGGATTAATCGGAGGTCCAGTAAATAGTCCACCTATTGCGTTTTGATCATAAAATGATTGTAACATTGCCTGACCAGTATTTGGGTCATAATCAATTGTTGTGCCTGTTCCATCTTCTTCTTTAATTCCAGAAATTCCTCCTCCACGACCAATTGACATGTAAGCAATGTTGTATACGCTTAGTTTATCATTAATTGACCAGAAATCTTTTAGATAGAACATCGGTTTGTAATAATTATTTCTATTCAAGAAAAGCTTCTCATTTGTTGCGTTTTCATTATATCGAGTTCTTTTTATAAGGCCCCAATTTCTGTTATATCCAATTCCCATGTCCGAATTATAAGTAGGGAAAACAGAAGGATCAATTCCTTGTTCTTTTGCAAAATCAGTATCAAAGTTGGCGATTCTTAATTTTCCACTTCTTTGAATATGTTCTTGAGGAGCTCCATAAGTAGTAAAACTTAGTGTGTGTTTTTTTATTCGCTTATTAACTTTTGCGAAATAGAAATAAGCATCAGTATACATAGCATCAACCCAACCACCGCCGGTTTTATAGGAACCAGCTACTGAAAATGACCATCCATTACCTATTTCACCAGAATTAAAACCTCCAGTTGTGGTAAATTTACCGTATTGGTCAAGACTTTGTTTTATATTGGCTGATCTTTTGTTTTCGATTCCTTTTGTGAGAATATTAATGGTTCCACCAATAGATGGAATAGCTAATTTTGATGAGCCTAATCCTCTTTGAGTTTGAAGTGTTCTGGTTATTGCGCTTAAACCAAACCAATTACTCCAATATACTGTTCCATTCTCCATATCGTTCACAGGAATACCATCAAGTAAAACACCTACAAATCGACCTTCAAATCCACGCATACGAATTTCAGCGTCACCATCACCACCACCTTGTTGAGTAGCATATACACCTGGAGTAGTGTTTAGGAGCATTGGTAAATCACGTCCGGCTAATTCTTCCTGTATTTTACTTGCTTTAATGTTCATAAATGCAACTGGAGTTTTCCGATCAATGGCCACATCTGCTACTACTTCAACTTCATCAAGCATTTCGCTTTTGAGTGTAATTTCAAGACTTGGGCCTCCTGCTTTTGCTGTTATGGTCTTGCTTTTATAGCCAATGTAAGATACAACCAGTTTATATGTGCCAGGTTGTACTTCGAGTTTGAAATAACCATCAATATTGGCTGCTGTTCCGCGTGAGGGGTTGTCGGCAAATACAATATTGGCTCCAATAAGTGTTTCGCCTGTGGATTCGTCTTTCACTACACCTTCAATAACTGATTTTTGAGCCATTGCAAGTGTGGAAAGCGTAAGTCCTAGTAAAATGAAGAATAATCTCATGAGAAGTATGTTTTACTATTAAAATAGTTGGTATAAAAAAGACGGGTATTCATTAATGAAATACCCGTCATTATATCTTTAATTTTACTTAATCAGTAATTGTGATGTTTGCTGTTTTCCATCAGCAAATGTTACACGCATTAGATACATTCCTGTGTTAAGATCAGATGCATCTGTAGTAATTAGTCCAGTTAAGCTAGATAATTTTAAAGTTTTTTCTAATGTTCCAATAATTGAATAAAACTCAACTTGAGCTACTTTTTGTGAAGCCATAATTGTAAATTGAGAATTTGCTTGTATTGGATTAGGATAAACTACTACATCTTCTTTTTCCTGAACGTTATTTGTTTCAATTACACCATTGTAGTTAGGGTCACACTCACAATCATGGTATCCAATATGATCCCAAGTGTTTTGTGGTAATGAATCATATTGTTCTGCTGGGTTGAAATAAGAAGGGTTGCCAACCACTCTGTTTGTTACAGATGGTTTACGAATTAGAGTATGGTTTGAAGACCATGATAACCAGAAATAATCTCCAGCGATATAGTTGAGTGAATCAGCATCACACCAACCGTTTCCTGGGTCTTCACCAATTTTTCCAAATAAGTCAACAAGTTCTGTATTACCATTTTTAAGAATGGCTACTGCATCGTTACCATTAAAATACATTGGGTCTACTCCATATTCACCCTGACCAGCAATGTCTGCTAAATCATAAAGTACAGGATCAACAACACCATAATCATTTTCTACTGTTTGTCCGTTCACTACAAAAACTACATCGTAAGGTTGAATTGTTTGCACTGAATCTACGTAATCTAATGCAACTTCATCAGTAGGTACATTTGAACCATTTGAAAAACGAACTAGTGTATAACCTGCTAATGAAATAGGGTTAGCAGTTGGATTGTAAATCTCAATACCTTTGTTTTGTGAGTTACCTTCAATATACTCAGATATCATTAAGTCATCACATTGCTGGGCGTTCATGCTAACAGTTGCAATAATTCCAGCTGCTAAAAGTAAAATTTTCTTCATAATTGTTATTTTTTGTTGTTTTTTTATATTTTTGTATGCAAAGTTAAATACTTGTTACTACTTTATGTTTCTAAAATGTTAAATTTTCCTAGAGTGAAAAGGAATCAAAATTAACTATTTCTTTGAAATTTTCCGCCAAAATTTACATTTTTTTTACAATTCATTCTTCTAATTTGTAATGAATTTAAATATCTTAGTTCCCACAAATTAATATATCTCTCATGAAACGATTTTATAAGTTTTTAATTCAAACCGCAATTGTAGCTGTTTTATTATTTATAGCCGGTTATTTCTTTTTTAAAAATACAGATGTGATTTGGTATCACATTGGTTATTTATACGTACTAATCGGTTATTTGTTATTCTCATGGGTGATCCAATATGCACTATATTCCTATGTTCAAAAACGACTTGCAGTTTTTAATCGTGCTTTTATGTTAATTACTGGAGTAAAACTTGTGGCACTCATAATTGCAATGCTTGTTTTGGCTGTCATAATACCACATTTATTTAAGTATTTCTTAGGTGAGATTCTTCTATTGTATTTGCTATTTAGCATTGTGGAAATTAGAGATATTTTGAGCTTTGCAAAAGAACAGAAATGATTTCAGGATTATTTTTTGTTGATGGAATTTTAATATTTGAATTTCTATTTTTTCCTTTCATCTAAATACAATGAACTAAGGCGAATGTGCGTGCATCTCTAATTACACGTTTCTGACGCTTTAATAAACAAAATTTCCAAACTTTAACATTTTCTAAAGAATATGAATGGGATAGACCTCGTTTTTTATTGCAAAGCCTGAATTATGCACATAAAATTCATTCTCCCTTCACTAGTTGAAGCTAAAAGTCCTATGTGGCGCCCCATAAAGTATTCTCTATTTCCTCCTCTTGGTTTAGCAACTTTGGCATCATACCTTAATCCTGATGATGAGGCAACCATAGTTGACCAACATGTGGAGATGTTAAATTTGGACGATAGGCCTGATTTAGTAGTCATCCAGGTGTATATTACTAATGCATACCGAGCCTACAAAATTGCAGATCATTACAGGGCAAAAGGTGTTTTTGTAATTTTGGGTGGGTTGCATGTTACTTCTCTTCCAGATGAGGCAGTTCAACATGCCGATGCCATTTTTATTGGACCCGGTGAGCAAACTTTTCCTCAGTTTTTAGATGATTTTAGAGCTAAAAGACCACAAAAGATTTACCGTTCTACAGAGAATAGAACTATTCAGAATCAGCCAAAGTTGCGCAGAGATTTAATAAAACGTAATAAGTATTTGGTTCCAAACTCTTTGGTTATTTCCAGGGGCTGTCCTCATCATTGCAATTTTTGTTATAAGGATGCTTTTTTTAAAAATGGAAAATCTTTCTATACAAATCGGGTTGACGAGATTTTAAGTGAGATTGACCGTCTACCCGGAAGGCACCTTTATTTTCTCGATGATCATTTGCTGGGTGATCCAAAGCTTATGCGCATCTTGTTTCGCGAAATGAAAAGTTTGGGTCGAGTATTTCAAGGTGCAGCAACTGTGCAGTCAATTTTGAATGGAGATTTAATTGAGAAAGCTGCTGATGCTGGTCTGCGAAGTTTGTTTGTTGGTTTCGAGACTTTTAGTCCAGAGAATTTAAGGCAGAGTAATAAAAGTCAGAATCTTAAACAAAATTATGAACGAGCTACAAAGCGCTTGCACGATAATGGAATAATGATTAATGGTAGTTTTGTGTTTGGACTCGACAATGATTCCACGGATGTATTTAAAAGAACGGTAGAGTGGGGTGTGGAGAATGCTATTACAACGGCTACATATCATATTCTAACACCTTACCCAGGAACAAGGTTATTTCAAAATATGAATAATAAGGGGCGAATTGTAGATTTTAATTGGGATAACTATAATACTAGAAAGGTTGTTTTTAGTCCACACAGTATGACTAGGAAGGAGTTGGAAGATGGCTATAAATGGGCTTATAAGGAGTTTTATCGTTGGTCAAATATCTTTAAAGCTTCGTTTTCTCATGATATAATAAAACATCAATTAAAGCACTTGGTCTATACAGGAGGTTGGAAAAAGTTTGAACCGTTATGGGGGTTAATTATTAACTCAGGAGGCTTGCAATATATGTTGCCTCTTTTAGAATTGCTTTTGACAAAAGTAAATAATAGAAAGAGTTTTGACTATAAAAAGTCTTTTGTTGCCTCAATCGAGAATAATTCTATTTGAGATGATTTTATAAAATTGCAGCGGTTTTATCCAAACTTAGTTGTCTTCTGTTTTTTTACACTCTAAAGTAATTGGAATGCCAATGAATTCTTCTAATTCATTTCCAGAGTTGTAGAGTTCTTCATCATCTTCATCATATTTCCATATTACCTTTATTTCATTACCATTCTTGATTGATTCTCTTAATATGATTAGGATGTCAAAAATAATTTTTGTTGAAGAACTGTTAAAGTATTCAAGATCAAATATAAATTGAGATTCATCAACGTTTTTGTCGAAGTGCTTTTCCAACCAATCTTTATAAGGAGTGTAGAATTGGTTTGCATCTTCAGGTATGGATTTTCCTTTTATGATGTAACGATTTGTTTCCGTATTGAAATCAATTTCCGGTGTGTTTTGAGTAGGTGCTTTGTGCAAATTGTCATTCATAGTTATTAATTTACGGGGAATTCTTTTAATTGAACATCGATCCCAATTATTTCGGCGAAATCTTCACCTGTTTCGCACATTTCTTCATCATCTTCTTCATATCCCCATAAAATTGAAACATCGTGTCCGTTTTGTTTGGCATTTTTGACAAGTTGAAAAATGTCTAATACTATTTTTGAGGATGCCGTATTAAAGTATGTCATTGTAAATTTAACAGTTGTTTGTTAATTTGGTTCATTAAAATATTTTGTGAACCAGTCAATTACAGGCCTGTAAAATGATTTGACATCCTCTGGCAGCGACATGCCTGAAATGGTGTAAATGTTTTGTTCTTTGTTTAATTCAATAGATGGTGTATCATCTGTTCCTTTAATCGATAAATTTTCCATTTTATAGGCATTTCGTCAGAAACAATGAAATGTATCTAACCATTTGTAAATCTATTTAGTAACCATATGCAATTTGTGTGCAAAACCGGGTATTTTTACCTGTTTTTCACAAATATATTTTTAAGTGGTTCTTAACTTGTTTATTGTTAGGCTTGTATGGAGGGGCTTGTGAAATTGATTTGTGTTAAGAAAGCAAAATCTAATTAATCTTCGTCGGAAATGCATTCCATTTTCATTGGAACCTCAATAATTGTCTGGATTTCTTCTCCTACGGTCATCATTTCATCATCGTCTTCCTGATAACGCCATATAATATTGATTTTATTACCCTCGTTGATGGAATCTCTTATGATGTACATCATTTCCAGTATCATACGCGATGATGAACTATTGAAATAATCTATCTGTAGTATGAATTCTGATTCATCTATAGAACCTCGGAAGTAGTTTTTTAACCAACTCTTATAAGGAGCATAAAAGTTATTGGCATCCTCAGGTAAAGAGCGTCCTTTTATAATAAAAAAGTTATTCTCAGGATCAAACTTTATTTCAGGGGTTCTGAATGCCGGCTCTTTATAGATTATTTTCATTTACCTTGATGTTTGGCTTTTGATATTTATAATCTTGAATACGTATTTATACGTAATGTAACAAAACTAATGTTTTTTTTTAAAAATTAACATTTTATTAAAACTTAATAGTAAAATCGCATTTACGTTTTATAATCGTGATTGTTTCAAAATTCTTTTCTGAAAAAGCAAAATTTATGCAATTCTTTTATGGTTCTAATTATTTTGGTAAAATTGTGTAAAATAATGTGCTATGAGACGTTTATTTTCTTTCCTGTTTTTATTGGGTTCGCTGTTTAGTTTCTCTCAATCAAATTTTTCCTATTCACTTGATGCAGGTGTTGGTGGATCATTCAGAGGTCTCTATTTTGCTGAAGATAAGTTAGAAAGTGTTGCTCTACCGACTGGCAGTAATGATGGCGAAGCCCTATTCAATTACATAGAAGAATACTTAAATGAGAGAGAAAGTCATCAATTTGCTTTTTCAATTAATGCTATATTCCACTATCAGGCTACGCCAAAATTATCACTTGTATCGGGTATCGGCTATAAAAATATAGGGGAGAGGTTCGAAGATGATGAAGTATTAGATTTAGCTAACTGGACAGGCAATTTTATTCCGGTTTATTCAGGTAAGTTAATGATTGAAAAT
The DNA here is from genome assembly GCA_002869335.1 of Salinivirgaceae bacterium. Classification (GTDB taxonomy): domain Bacteria; phylum Bacteroidota; class Bacteroidia; order Bacteroidales; family Salinivirgaceae; genus Salinivirga. The sequence goes on from PKTE01000324.1 coordinate 21,757, forward strand.
TTAAGATATCATTATTTGGCTATTCCCGTCGAATTTAGATATGAACTAATAGAAATACAACGGATTTTAAAGGGTAAAGTAGGATTGCTTGGAGGTATGTCGTTTAATTTTCTGTTGTTTGACTCTTTTGATAAGTCTGCCAGATATGAAACGATGTATAAAGTAATTTATGGAAATCCACAAAACTTAGCATTAAGCGCAAATGTTGGGTTGTATTATGAACATAAATTATCTAATGGGAGTTTTATAGTTTTTGCACCTCAAATTAGCTACTTTTTCACACCCAATGTCAAGTATAAATTTGGCTCAAATGATAGTTATATAGGTGTGAATCAATATAACTATTCTTACGAAATGAAAATCGGATATCGGTTCAATAATTTATTCAACTAATTTCTTTTTTGGAATGACATAGGTTGAAATTACTGCAACTAATATGGCCACAATAAAGGTCATTAATTTTGCGGTAATAATTTTTTCCATACCTGTACTAATCCAAATAATAGTAAATGCTAGTCCAGTTAAAATTGTGAGAAGTGCTGGAATACCATGGAATTTTTTCCAAAAAAGTGTAAAAAGAATTACGACTGAAAATGTAGATCCGATGCCTGCCCATACATACCCAACGATTGTATAAATTAGATTGCTGGGCAGAATGTAAGCAAAGATTAGGGCAATAATTGATAAGACTCCTGTTATTAATCGAGATTGGAATAAAGATTTTTTATCGCTTAAAGTAGTCTTTTGTGCCGGCTTAATAATGTTTTCGGATAATTCAGTGGCAGAAAGAATTAAAATTGAGTTGGCAGTTGAGATAATAGCTGCAAGAACTCCGGTTATTAGAATTCCTGCAATTATTGGATGAAAAACAGTTGTAAGTACTTTAGGCATTACAGTTTCCTGATCTTCAAGACCCTTTGGCCCAAAAAGTGCAATACCAATCCAACCTATCATAAGGGCGCCAATATATGCAATAATTGTCCAGGCTATTCCAATGTTACGGGCTTTTTTAGCTTGCTTTTCATCACTGATAGCCATAAAGCGCATACTAAGTTGAGGTTGCCCGCCTAAATATCCAAAAAACCATGAAAAGGCTCCTGCTATTATAACTCCGGTTCCTAAACCTTTAACAATGTTGCCCCCATTTGGGAATATACTATTAATTGCGTCGTATAAAGGTGTGTTTGTTTGCAAAACGGCACCACCTGTCATGGTGGAGTAGCTTTCTCCTGCTTTATGCAATGCTTCGGAAATGCTTGATGCAAATGCTTGACCCTCAGGTAATCCTTTGAGATAAATGAGTCCTGCAATTGGTGCCACTATTAATGTTATAATCATTATTATAGCTTGAATTACATCTGTATAAGTTACACTCCTAAATCCACCATAAATGGTATATGGAATTACAAGGGCAACTACTATAAGCATGGCATATGATTGGTTAATACCAAAAAGACTTTCCAGTGTTTTTCCTCCTCCAAGAAATTGTGCTCCTACATAAAAGAAAAAGAAGAATACGATAGTGAAACTACCTGCTATTCTTATCCATTTCCCAATTTCGCCATGTTTTTTGGCTATATAATCTGTAAACGTATCTGTTTTGTATTTGTCGGCTTCATTTCTCAGTCGCCACGCTAAAATGGCCCAGGCCAATACAATACCCATGACACATCCAATGGCTGTCCAAATCTCGAGTAGGCCGGTGGCGTAAGCTGCACCGGGTAATCCAAGTAATGCCCACGAAGATTCTCCTGTGGCTCTTTCTGATAATGCTGCAACCCAGCCAGGTAGCTTGCGTCCTGCTATAGCAAAGTCAGATCCTGATTTAACTTTTCTTCCCTGATAGAAGCCCCACGATATCAATAGCACCATATAAATCGTCATTACAACAAGAATCTGAATCTGATTTTCCATAACGTTTTAAATTTTATGTCTGAGTCTCGAATTTATTAAATTTATAGGGTAAGACAAAAAAAGGGTTCAGTTAATCTGAACCCTTTTTGTATGTACTTATATAAAATCTATTTGCCAATTACTTTGGCTATTGATTTTATATTTGATTCATTAGTGATGTTTTTAGCTCCGGCTGTGTATAATTCATCAATTCGTTTGTGATAGAAGTTGGTTACCTTACCACGTACAACTTTCATTGTACTGTTCATCATCTTATTTTCTTCTGTAAAACCTTCTTCCAAAATAGCTACTGCAGCAGGAAGCCATCTTTCAGGAAATTCACCTTCAAACTTTCCACCTTTTTTAAATTCGTTGATTTCAGCTTGTATCATTTCCAGGCCTGCCTTTTGTCCTTTTTCATCGGTTAGATTTAAATGTTTATGTTTTAATTCACTTTTAAGAGCTTCATAATTTGGATAAATCAGTCCGACAGTATAGGGATCCTGATTGTTGTGAAGTACAACCTGATCTATTAGTTTAGTTTTTTCTGTAAGTGCTTCTTCAATGGCTTCAGGACTGTATTTTTCACCGTCACTGCTGATTAATAGACTTTTAAAGCGACCCAATACATAAAGAAATCCGTCTTTATCAACGTAACCCATGTCACCAGTATGCAACCATCCTTCTCTTATGGTTTCCTGGGTGGATTTGTCGTTTTTCCAATAACCGTACATTACATTTTCACCCTTTACAACGATTTCCCCTTTTTCGCCTTGTGGTAACTCGTTTCCATTGTCATCAAGTATTTTAAGTTCAAGGTTATCTACTAAGAATCCACTGGACCCTAGTTTGTGCTTGTGCAGCGCGTTACTGCTAATAATTGGGGTTGCTTCAGATAATCCATAACCTTGAAGCATTGGAATTCCAATGGCATAAAAATATCTTTGTAATTCAATGTCAAGAAGTGCTCCTCCGCCAATAAAAAACTCTAAGTGACCTCCAAAAAATGCACGGATTTTTTTAAATAAGATGGCATCAAATAAGCCATTTAAAATACCCCGTAATGCACTTAAGCCTCTGCCTTTGTTGTATCCTTCTTTATTATATTTATATGCGTTTCGAAGTGCGAATTTATAAAGTCCATACATAAATTTACCTTTGGCTTTAATGCCAGCATCTATATTTTTCTTGAAGTTTTTGGCCAATGCAGGGACACTCAATAGTAAATTAGGCTTTATTTCACGTATGTTAATTGGAATATTTTTAAGTGTTTGTAAAGGTGTTATTCCTGATTCAACCATAGCTAATGAAGCACCTTTTCCCATGAAACTATAAATTCCGGCTACATGAGCAAAACAATGGTCGAGAGGCAGAATTAGCAATGTCTTGTAGGATTCAGGAATTGTCATTAAGCTATATGCCTGCTCAACATTTGCAGTATAATTTCTATGCGTCAGAATTATTCCTTTTGGATCAGATGTAGTACCCGATGTGTATGTGATATTGGCCCAGCTTTCGTTAGTGATTTCTTTTTTTCTTTCATTAATAGATTCAGGATGAGTGTCTTGGTGCTTTGCTCCTCGAGCTAATACATCTTTGAAATTGATGCTTTTTTCGTCGTTTGGGGCATTGTCATCCAGGTATATTATTTTTTCAATGTTTGTGAAATGCTCTTTTACCTTATCAACTTTCTCAGTTTGTTGTTTGGAAACTATCATATATTTGGCATCGGAGTGATTTACCCGAAAGAGTACTTCATTTGCCTCAAGCTTAATAGAAAGAGGAATGTCAACAGCATTATTGTATAAAATACTTAATTCACTTAATATCCATTTGTTTCGACCTTCACTTAATAGTGCAATATGATCTTTTGGTTCAATTCCAATGTCTAAAAGTCCGTGGGCAACAATTTGGATTTGCTCCATAGCTTCTTTATATGTTGTTGCTTCATATTTTCCATTTTTTTTCTCCCACATAAATGGGTTGTCTCCAAATTTTTCAACGCTCTGTTCAAATAAGTCAATTATAGTCTTCATAGGGTATTATTATTAAGTGGCTCAAAGATAAAAAAATACTATTAACCAATGATAGATGATATTTTAATATTGTGATCTTACTTCCCTTTAGAGATTTATATGCATGGTTTTATTATTAAAATGATTAACTTAGAATGGCTTAATTTTGACATTTAACGGTTTTATGGACAAAAAAGTTCTTGAGCAGGAATTAATAGAGCTTAAAAGGCAAATTGCAATCCTTGAGCACGAGGTTGGAAAATATGACTTATTACGAGAGACTGCCGGGTTTGCCATTATGACCTTGCATCAATATATATTTGTTGACTGTAATGCCATGGCTGAACAAATCTTTGGATTGCCCAAATCTGAAATAATTGGCAAGGAACCATTTGTTTTTTCACCTACATATCAGCCTGATGGTAGTTCCTCTCAGGAGAAAGCCATGGATTATATTAACGCGACATTAACCGGGCAGTCTATCACATTCGATTGGGAGCACCTCAGAGGAGATGGCAGCCGTTTTTATGCTGAAGTAAATCTAAGTAAAATTGAATTAGGCGATGAAGAATATGTACAGGTAATATTGAGAGATATTTCTAAAGAAAAGTTAAGCAAAGAGAGACTGGAGAACCAAAATAAAATCATTCGTCACCTAAATCGAAAATATCAGCGCCAAAATGAAGATTACGAAAAGCTTTTGACTGAGCTGCAAGCTAATCAGGAACTAACAAACGATATATTATCTACAATAAATGACGGAGTGGCTGTATTATATCCTGATAAGTTTTTGTATTTAAATGATCAAATGATGTATTTGCTTGGCAAGAGTGAACGTGATTTCTCTCCTCAGGATATGTTTGATGCTTTGGGTGTTAATATGGATGAATTTGTAGAAAATAAAGAAGAAGCTTACCAAAATTGGCTACAAGTTGATGATTTAGAAAAGCATTATAGATTACAAATCTCGAGAATGTCCAAAAAAGGGCTATATATGGCACATTTGACTGATTATACGGAGATAAAAACTGCTCAGGAAAATGTTGAAAAAAGTGAGTTTAAATTTCGCTCTATTTTTCATAGCAGCTCCGATGGAATTATCTTAGTAGGAGAGGATTTTGTAGTGCTTGAGACTAATAAAACATTTGAATACAAATATCGGTACACAGCAGCTGATTTGATTGGTGTTAATGTTGAAACTCTTTTTTATAATGATAAAGTTTCAAGTTTCACTAATTGGATTGCTTCTAATACTGGAGAAAGCATGGATCTGAAAGAATTTGAAGTGTTTACAGCAGGAGGCGACAGCAGCCCGGTAGAGATAGGTAGTAAGCGAGTAATACTAGGGAATAAAAATATGTATCTTCTTATTGTTAGAGATATTTCATATAGAAAAGGTTTTGAACAGCAATTGCTTAACAAGACAATTGAAGCAGAAGAGGAAGAGCGTAAACGTATTGCTGCCAATTTGCATGATGAATTGGGCCCAATATTATCGTCATTGAAATTGTACAATAATTCTATAAAGAATAAAGACCAGGATGAGCAGATTAAATTTTTGGCAGAACAGTTTGATCAATTGATTTCAGAGGCAGTAGATACAGTTAGATTTTTGTCAGAAGACTTAAGTCCCATAACATTGTTCAAAGGCGGATTGAGCAAGGCTATTAAAAAGCGCTTAGATGCTATTGCTGAATTTTATGATATTGTTTTTGAGTCACATCTTGGAAATATTCGTTTTTCTGAACAGATTGAAATAAATATATATCGGATTGTAAATGAGTTTATTAATAATACTATAAAGCATGCTGATGCTTCAGTTATAAAGGTCAAAATTGTAAATGCCAAAAGTGGTTTGTCCATTCATTACTCAGATAATGGAAAGGGAATTAAAAGAGAGTTGGTTGAGTTATCGCAGGCTGGACGGGGTATTGCAAACATTATGGGGCGATTAAAATCATTGAATTCGAACCTCAAATTTAAGTCTGAACCGGGTCGGGGAGTGCACTATGATATATTAATACCTATGCAATAGATATATATCTAATATTTAATATAAGAATATATGATATTATATTGATTAACAAATCTTTAACATGTTTTCAGTAAATTTATATTTCTTGTACTAGCCTAAAAAATAGAGAGTTGTAGATTTAAGATTTTCATAACAATTTTTCACTTGAGGTGAAGACTTGTAAGGAAAAATAACTTTATATACATTTAAACTCTATTGTTAACTAAAATAATGTATTATGAGAAACAAATTTTTTGCCGTAGCACTTACGTTGCTGACGATGGTGTTTGCGGTAAATGCACAGGATTTTAAAAAAGCAGAGGTAAAATCTGTTAAAAAAGCTACAGTGCATAATTCGATAGTTGGAAAAAGTGCTCTGACTGAAAATGTTGCAAAGAAAGAAGACCTTTCTCAGCATAGAATGTCAAGAGTTGTTCACCCAATTTGGAACAATTCAAAAGGGGTGATTTTTCAAGACGGATTTGAGACTTTTCCAGGAGTTTGGACTTTAGAACCAGGCACTGGAGATGATTGGGCTCAGGATATGGGGGATGATCATGGCCCAGGTAGTGTTGTGGAAGGTACATATGCTGCATTTTTTAATGACTATGATTACTCTTCTTCAACTACAGCTTCAATGTCTACTGTAGTTGATCTTTCAACCACTACTGTGCCAGTTTTAAGTTTTTATTATTGGGATTCAGGCGGCAGTGATGTAGTTGTGGTTTCAGCTTCTACTGATGGTTCTAATTTTACTGATATTTATACCACTGCAGCTACTGTGGCAGATTGGACTATGTTATCAGTTGATTTATCAGCATATGCTGGAGAAGCTACAGTTACTATTAAATTTACAGGAACAAGTGTATATGGTTACAATAATCCTCACATTGATAATGTAGTGGTTTATGAACCAGAGGCATACGACTTTAGTTTAACTGTTCCTGCAGGCGTTGTATTAAAGCCAGGTATGTCATATGATTATGTTGTGGACATTACCAACCTTGGAGCAGCTGATGATAATTTTACTGTTGCTTCATTAGGAAATGGTGCTTGGACATACGAATTATATCAGGCTGATAGTGCAACAGCACTTACTGATCCAATTATGCTTCCAGCTGATGGTGATACTGCATTTGTAGTTCGCGTAACTTTACCAATTGATGGTTTAACGCAAGGACAAATTGATTTGGCTAGTTTTACTGTAACTTCTGCTGAAGGTGGCAAGGCTGTTGAAACTTTTGATATTTCAACTACTGCACTTACTCCA
>PKTE01000032.1 GCA_002869335.1 Salinivirgaceae bacterium
CATCTGTAATATCACATGAGGCCAATCTGAAACGTTTAAATTCTTTAGCTGGCACTTTATGGCAGTTACTCACTATGCGCTTTGAAGTATTTAGCTCATACACCCATGCAGTGCCAAAAGTGATAAAAAGAAAATCTGCTTTTTTCAGAAATTCAACTGATTCTTGCCTAACAGTTTCAATTTTTTCAAGCAGTACCGACTTGTCAGACTCAGAAAAGCTACCATGATGCAAATAACTATGCCATAGCCCACTATGCTGCACTAAATCTTTTTCATCGAGCATTCGATGACCTAACAAATGATTAAATACTTCCTGAATGGAATACGGATTATACAATACTCCATAAGGGTTTGACAACACTTCAAATTTTAATTTCTTCAGTTTTTGCCCAATATTATCGCTAAAACACGATCCAATAAGCATAACTTTTGAATCATAATTTATAGGGAAATCACATGCCGGTATGTCAAATACAGTACGAAAATTGATCATAATAGCTTTTCAATATGTGCTTTAATGGCTTCCATTGGTTGATTGCGTTCCTTTTCTTTATGAATCTCATGTAAAAAACCTTCAAACAACCTTAGCTCAATAAATTTTGAATTCTTTTCTGCCAAAAATTTTGAGCCTTCCGGACTGGCAATTGGATCAGCTGTTCCATGCATAAGTAATAGTGGAATTTGCAACTTTTGAATATTTACTTTGGCGTAATTTGCTGCAGCATCTAATTCAAAATAGGTGCGAACAGTTAGTTTACCATGCAATAATTCGTCTTTTTCATATTTTTCTAATTCCTCTTCATCGTGTGTTAATTGATCTCTTTTAATTCCTGAATGTTGTGTGTAAGAAGGGTAGATATAATACACAATTCGAGCAAATGCGAGTAATAATTTTGAAGGTGGTTTACGCAAAATAACCCAAGGAGAGGAAACTATAGCTCCTTTTACTTTCGGTTTTTTTCGTAATAAATAATTCAACGTAATATTTCCACCCATACTATGACCATAAATCATTTTTGGAAGGTGCGAAAAAAGTTCATCTGCCTTTTCAAACAGCATACTTACAAAATCTAAAGGTTCACAGTAGCTATTAAAATGTCCTCGTTTTCCCTCTGAGCGACCATGCCCGTGATGATCACCAGAAATTACAGCTAAACCCATTTCACATAAAGGTTCAAACCAATCATCGTAACGACGGCAATGCTCACCTATTCCGTGCACAAAAACAATTACTCCTTTTGAATCATTCTCTGGTGTCCATGTTGCACCATAAACATTTCTATCACTTGATTTCCATTGATATTCTGTAATCTTCATAGCATCAATTTTCCCAAATTTACGAAAAAGCATGAAAGTGTGCAGACGAAGGCATTCTTTTTGGTTAAATTTGTAAAAATGTTTCGACATGCAACAAACCATTCGCATATATACTGATAAACGCAACGGATTATATGATATCACACAGCAAGTTGCTGATATTGTCCAATCATCTGGAGCCCAGTCGGGAATTGTTCATATTTATGCGCAAGGAGCTACAGCTGCCATCATGATACAAGAAAACTGGGATGAAAGTGTGCAAAATGATGTAGTAAATTTGTTGAAAAAATATATTCCTCAAGGTGTATGGGAGCATGATGTGCAGGATGGAAATGGTGATGCTCATTTGAAAGCCGGAATGGTTGGTCCATCTGAATCTGTTCCCATTAAAGACGGTAAGTTGGCCTTAAGTACATGGCAGAATATCTTTTTTTGCGAATTTGATGGCCCACGAAATGAGCGAAATATTTTAGTAACAATAATTAATAAATGTGACATTGATTAACACCTAAAACAATGACTGATAAATTCCTGGCTTTAATACCCGCCCGATACGCCTCTACACGCTTCCCTGGCAAGCCATTGGCTGAAATACATGGTAAACCCATGATTCAACATGTATATGAGAGAGCATTATCTGTATTCAATCATGCTTTTGTTGCTACCGATGATGTAAGAATTGAAAAAGCTGTAAAAGCATTTGGTGGAAATGTTGTAATGACTTCAGAAAAACACAAAAGCGGAACAGATCGCTGCCTTGAAGCTTTGGACAAAGTAGAAAAGCAATTAAAAGAAACCTTTGATGTAGTCATAAATATTCAAGGTGATGAACCATTTATTGAAGCCTCACAATTGGAACTAATTTCAAGTTGTTTTGAGGATAAATCAACAGAAATAGCCACATTAGTAAAAAAGATAGAACAGCAAACTGATCTTTTCGATATCAATAAGCCTAAGGTTGTACTTACGGCAGACCAAAAAGCTATTTATTTTAGTCGTCAGGCTATTCCGTATTATAGAGGGCTTGAAGAATCAAAATGGCTGAGACAACACACTTACTACAAGCACATTGGACTATATGCATACAGAAGTCAAACCTTGAGAAATATTACTAAGTTACCGCAATCAGAATTGGAATTGGCCGAGTCTTTAGAACAACTTCGTTGGATTGAAAATGGGTATAAAATTACAGTTCGTGAGACACACGTAGAAAATATGGCGGTAGATACTCCGGCAGATTTACAAAGAATATTAAGGGGATAGATAATATTAGCAAGCTATTTCAATTCGTAAATTCAAAACTGACTTATTCTACGACCAGATAAACAAATGTCTGGTTAACTACATGATAAGCAATTTCCCCAAATGTTACGGGCCCTGTTACATTGGCAATATTTTTACCCTCGAGCCCAAAGTTTACATAGTTAAATAAACATGTGGCTGAGAACACCATGTTGCTGGCATCTTTACCTGAAAGCTTTTCTTTAAATTCAGCTGCATAATCAATATCGCGATGCTTAGCTACACGGTAAACTGTTTCAGGAAAAACAGGTGCAAACAAATCTGCACGTTTTGTTTCTTTATTCCATATAGAACCCACATTTAAGCTAGCACCACCATAATTAGCTACTAATGGGAGTGTTTCATCTATTTTATTTTCATACAGGTAATCGTAAAGGTTTCGTTTCTCTCCATTTATTAGACATTCATTATTTCCAAAACCTCGTTTTTCAAAAAAGATATTATCTCCGTTACCTTGCTCATATACATTTATTATTTCAGCTCTAGCCACCTTATTATAAGGTAACCTAGCGTGTAAAACCGCAGCCTTATTGGCCGACGACTTATTTCCGATATACGTTTTGGGTTGTAACTTGCCAAAATCTTCATATTTGACTCCTGAAACCCATCCTATAATAGGATTTACATACAAATTGCGCCATTCTGGTGATTCTAAAGCATATTTGGACCAAACCTTAGTAAGAGCAGGCAGTATGATAAAAGTAAATCCATTATCGAAACTATCCGTTACTATTTGGCTAATATCATTTTCGTAATATGAAACAATTGAGAAATCTGTAACTATATCAGAAATGTCATTTACATATATTCTATCCTGTGTAAATAAACCACCCCCTGTAGTCATGAAATATGGTATAGTACCCCCAACCCAATTTCCATCTGGCAACTGTGTTAACAAACTCTCATCACCTGATAACAATAATTTACGCCCTTCTTTAATTAATTTTGAAACCTCCTCAACTGTATGTAAATGTGTAGACATCTATAAAATTTTAGTTAGTTTGAACTGAAAATTACTTTCATATCCTTTACCACGGCATGCTTGTACTTCTCACATAACTCATAAATTTCATCCACCGCCTTCTCCACTGATAATTTCCCCTTTTTAATATCAGTAGCCGTTTGACTCACCTTTAACTGTAGTACAAAATTAGATAGCTCATATTCTTTTTCACCTTTTACAAGCAATCGCCATTCTGGTCTTTGTTTGTCTGGTAACAATGGTTCAGATATGTTTTGACTATTTCCGTTTTCCATAGGTAATGCTAAGATACTTTGAATATTCCTAAAAAACCAATAAAAGTTGTACGTGGAAAAAACAAGAATGATTTTTTTAATTAATTTTAAATTTTCTATGCAATCGATTGCGATAAATACAATATTTTTATCAACTTTCCGTACTTATAATATATAAATTATATAATTCAACGCGTTATAAGTACAAACAATCTACCATAAACAACTATGTATCAAGAACATAAAGGCGAGAGAAAAGTGATTGTAAAACGAAATCATAAGAGCAACGCCACGATAAAACAAAACACATTTCTAAACATAAACAGTATAGGCAATTGTACAATATGTAAAATAAGTATTGCTTTGCTTATTATAGTAAGTTTCATAGTAGTAAAACCTCAAGCACAAACAAAGTATCCAGAGACAATAAAGGGAGATACACTAGTTTCTTTCAAACCAGACACAGTTCACATTGTTAAAATGGCTGGTTATGCTCCAACCGGAATCATCATTGGAGCAAATCAATAATTACTAATTTAGAATTATAAAACCTATCTCATCAGGATGATCCTGAATTAAATTTCCATTTTTTGCTTTTCTTAGCATCCAAATTCCATATAAGTCAGCTCATGCACTTATACTAAATAATATTCCAAGTAATAATATAATTCCACTTCCTAAAAAGAAACTCACAATAATCGGTATTAGACCCATAAGCAAAAAAGGCATTACTGTACCCAAAAGATATGGACTTTTTAACAATGGCTCTTTACAATGGCAATAGGGCGTAAGATTACTCCACTTCAATCCAAATTTTATAGACCGCCATCCTTTTTTGGCATATAGACTCCAAATAAAGCCATGTAAGAACTCATGTAAAAACACGCCGGGAACTATTATTAAAAGCAAATACACTAACTTAACATCCAACGCATTATAGATAACCTCCCAAGGCCAAATCATTATAAAAATAAAAACTGACAGTATAATAATTGGTATAGAAATAATCAGTGCTGCAAGGTTTGCTCGCAGCACTGATATGGTATATTCTTTTTGATTTAACATCTATTCAAGACTTCCAACAACTTTCTCAACTTCTTGTAAAATCTCGGTAGACTTTACTAATTCTTTCATTGTAGTATGGTCTTCGTATAATGGTCGGTCAATATCAAGAAACTCAACATGCTTACGCACAGTTTCCCATGCCTTTTTAACTCCATTCCCAAAACTGTACTCCTCTTTTCTAAAGTCCAGAGCCTGGGCAGCCGCCATAATTTCAATTCCTAAAATACCATAGGCATTATCTAATATTTGGAAGTTTTTAATAGCAGTATTCATTCCCATCGACACAAAATCTTCCTGATCTGCAGCAGCCGGAATAGACTGTATTGAAGCAGGTGTAGACAATATGCGCTGTTCAACAATCTGCATGTCAGCCGTGTATTGACTAAGCATCAACCCTGAAAACATTCCCGCTCCTTTTGTCAAGAATGCAGGTAATCCTACATTTAAAGCAGGGTGATTCAAACGATTCATTCTTCTCTCAGACATTACACTAACCATGGTAATGCAAGATCCCACCATATCCATTGGAACTGCTACGGGAGTGCCCTGAAAGTTAGCTCCGGATAGCTGAGTTTTTTCATCAGGAAAGAATATTGGGTTATCACCAACACCATTTAATTCAATCTCGACCTGCGAGCGAGCATATGCCAACGCATCATGTGCAGCGCCAATTACTTGAGGCGTGGAACGCATTGAATAAGCGTCCTGCACCTTACAAGCCACTTTCCCCTCTTTTAAATCGCCTCCATCTACAAGTTTATTAATAGCATTGGCACTACGAACAGCTCCTTTAAAACCTCTAACCTCATGCAATTTTGAAGTATATGGTTTCATGTTTGCTTTAAGTGCTTCAAGTGACATAGCAGCAGCAATCTCTGCTTGTTTTAACCAATTATTTGCATCATAAAGTAGAATGGCACTCATGGCTGTCAACACATTAGAGCCGTTTATTGTGGCTAAGCCATCACGAGCCTGTAAACCTGGGATAGGAATACCCGCTTTATCCATAGCCTCTTTCCCGCCATAAAGCTCGCCTTTATAATAGGCTTTTCCCTCACCCATCATAAGCAAGGCAATTTGTGACATTGGTGCCAAATCACCACTTGCCCCAACAGAACCCTTTTGACAAACAAAAGGTGTTACACCTTTATTTAACATGTCCACAAGGGTTTGTGTTATTTCCAATCGTACACCAGAGTGGCCTTTAGCATGTACATTAATGCGACCCAACATAGCACCACGCACATATTCTAGTGGTGCAGGATCACCAATACCTGCGGCATGATTATAAATTAAATACTTTTGAAAATCTTTAACCTGGTCATCAGAAAGTACGACTTCCGAAAACTCGCCAATACCTGTATTTACGCCATACATAATTTCATGTGCTTCGATTTTTTCTTCGAGCATAGCACGGCATTTTTTAATATTTGCTTTTGCGTTTTCGTGTAATTCTACTTTGCGATGATGTCTAGCAACTTCTACTACATCTTCGATGGTAAGTCCTTTACCGGTAATTGTAAGTGTCATTATTTTAGGTATTTTTTCGTTATGCAATTGAGTGCAAATTAGAAAAAATAAAGCTAAAAAATGTATACAATTACAGTAAGTTTATTTGAATGCAAAATATGTCGGTAGTATACCTACTTTAAATGTATCAATAGCTATTCCTGAAGGCTTGTAGCGATATACATTTCCATTTTGAGTATTATCAATAGCATCTGCCAGATAGATTTCATTTGTATTGGGATCAACGCCAATGGCTGAGAATCCTCGCAAATATGCATTGGAATATGGTGATTCAATAAAAAGTTCTGGCTCAGAATCTGAAGAAACAATGTATCGGTAAACATCCCCATTGATAAAGTAAAGCGTGTCTTTAGTAGAATTAATAGCAATGTCAGCAGGGGAAGTTTCAATATCGAACCTAATATCTTTAAGGATCTCTCTGGTTTCAGGATCAATTGCTATAAGAGCTGGTTGCTCATATCCATAAGGATTTCCGTCATAGCCTCCATCAGTCAAAACCCAGATATGATCAAATTTATCCATTACCATTGCTTTGGGTTGTATCGGAACTTGAATTGAATCAACAACATCGTCTGTATTTGAATTAATAACTAAAATCTGATTATCGAAGCTCCAGCAATTGACAAAAACAAACTCATTGTATTGTACCATTTGCTCGGTAGCATGTTGATAGAACTGCCCAGAATTATTATCAACATTGATTTGACCATCTACACTGAATGTTAGTGGGTTAACCACATAAATAGTTTTCCCATACAGGTCTGTCACATAAGCTTTTGTTTCATTTACCAAATGAAAATAACGCGGTGAAACCAGACCTATAATTTTCCCTAAATATTTAAACGTTTCGGTATGTAAAGCATAAATTTTTCCACTATTATTGATCACAACATACCCTATTGTATCATGTATAAACATTGAATTAGCAACATCACCAAGGCTTTCAACACTATTGGCCTCTTGAAATATATTGTTTTGCACTTTTTGGCTATCAATACTATAATAAGAAAGAGAGGCATTATCTGACCAAAAAAGCCCTTCGTTCACAATAAAAACCCCATGGCTTTTCTCATTAAAAACAGAGGATGCCGTTTGCTCTTTCATACAATTAGTGTAGAGCAAAACTAAAAGCAACAACCATATAATCTTCGCAGGGTTTTTCATTTTAGAAAAGAATGTATAAAAAAGGCTGTTTCATAACGAAACAGCCTATATTTTTGTGCTTTAGAAATTATTCAACCTCTTTCTTGTAGTCTTCAGCAGACATTAGGTCTTCTAATTCACCAGCATCTGACATTTTAACTTTAATCATCCATCCGTCTCCGTAAGGATCTTCGTTAACTGTTTCAGGAGCATCTTCTAGCTTAGGATTTACTTCTACTACCTCGCCAGAAACAGGCATGTACATATCTGAAACTGTTTTTACAGCTTCAATTGTACCAAAAACATCACCTTTGCTAAGTGTGTCTCCTTCAGTTTCAACTTCAACAAAAACAACATCTCCAAGTTGTTGTTGTGCGAAATCAGTAACACCAATAACAGCAGAATCGCCATCTACTTTGATCCATTCGTGGTCTTTTGTGTACTTAAGATTTTCAGGAATATTCATGATTGCAATTTTTTTATTGTTTGGACAAATTTAGTCAATTTTTTGTGGCATAAAATGATTAATATCTGTTTTTAGACATCATGCCTGATTTTTTAACTCACTTACTTTGTTCATTAATTGAGTAATCTCCTTGTCGAGCTCTACCTTATGAGTGATATCAACAGCAATGTTTAGCACTCTGTCTAATTCCTCATCTTCATAAATTGGCAGATAAGTTTCATTTAAATAAATGGTTTTATCGCGCTTAATAATTTCATGAATGCGTTTTTTGGTTACTCCACTAATTACTTCTTGCCAGAACCGCAAGAAATTTCTTCGTGAAGCATCATCTTGTGTAACAAAAGCATCCTGGAACTTACCAACCATATTCTCCGGTGTATATCCATAAGCCCCAGCCATTAAATCATTTATTTTGAGAATACGACCTTCTAGATCATACTCAGCCATCATTAATGTTTGTTGCAGTGTTTCTTTGACTGATGAAAGTTCAGATTCTCGCTTTTGAGCTTCTTCTTGTGTTGCCTGCATCTCTTCAAGATTCTGTCTCATCTCTTCTTCTTGTTGAGAAAGTTCATCTTTAAGCTCCTCAGATTGTTTTAAAAGCTGCGCTGTACGAATATTGGTTTTCACACTTGCCACAGTCGCAGCAATGCTCTCGGCTACATTTTCGGCAAATCTTACTTTGTGTGGTTCAAATGGCTCAACTGACATTAATTCTATTACACCATAGGGTACATCATTCATCAGCATTGGCACAACCAATAAATGCTTGGGTGTCTCATCATCAGCCTTACCCGTTGTAATATTTACAAATGAATCAGGCGTGTTTTGTAAATGAATTGTTCGCTTCTCATTTACTGCTCTTCCAATTAACTCCTCTCCTGGTGAAACTCTCTTTTCAATTAATTTGGAACTTCCATATGCAAATACTGACATCAAATCGTAATACACTTCATTGTCTTCTTCTTCAAGGATAAAAATAGCACTTTGCTCTATTTCCATGTATTGACATAGATTACTTGCTATGTTATTAGAGAATTTCTGCATATCATCATTATCCTGACGCAGAATCTCACTAAACTTTCCTAATCCTTGAGTAACCCATGCTTGTTTTCTGTCTTCTTCGCTTTTCTTTTTCTCAAACTCATTTGCCTCTTTTAAGCTTTGGCGCATATCAACCAAAGATTTCCCCAAATAATCCTTTTTGCTTAATAATTCATGATCAATATCCAACTTACCATCTCCAATTTCTTTGGCAAATTCTGCAGTAGAATTTAACCCATCAATAAGTTTATTAAGACTTATGGCCATGTCATTAATCTCATCATTATACCTATTTTGGTATTTCAAAGTATTATCAATGTTACCTAATGACAATTCTTTAAGTATTTGAGTTATTTTGACTACGGGGCGAGTAATTGATCGAGCAATGATATAAATAAATATGCTAAAAATAAACAAGCCAAATATAGCTGCAAGAATACTTACTATAAATATTTTATCTGCTGAATCATCTAATAATGATGTTGGTACAGCAATTCCAAAAGCCCATCGATCAAATGAGTTTCCAACCTTTACCGAAGTGAAAGAGAAGTAAGTTTCCTTTCCTGTCATTGGATCATTATAGATAAACCCAAAATTATCTTGCCACTTAATTTTCTCAAGCAATTCTTCAGTTGAAATAGCACTAAAGGCAATAGTATCAATGTTTTCACCCACTAACTTTTTGTCTTTATGAGCTACAATAGTTCCTTTGTTAGCAATTAAAAATGAATAGCTATCTTCAAAAGGTTTCATATTTGATACGGAATCCTGTAAAGTAGCCAAAGAAGCATCTGTACCTACGACCCCTAAAAACTGTCCATTATACAATAGAGGGACAATCATATTAGTTTGAATAATCTCTTCTTGACCATCTTCATAGGCATAATAATAGGGCTCAAGTAAGGTTTGTTTTTGCTTTTCCTTTGGAATAGTATAGTAACTTCCCTGGAAAAGCGGACCTGTTGACAGACCTTCCATTTTTACAGAATCTCCAATGCGATAATAAGTTGTAGAAAAGTTTCCCAGATAAGTATTTCCAATTACGTTAATATACAAACTATCTAAAGCATCAATAGAATTTGGTTCCCATATTGTCCATGCTCCTAAAAAATGGGGATTTCTATCCAGAACAGATCTCAAAATTAATTGAAAGTCGGGTCTTCTTTGTTCCTCTTGCATGGCTTCAAATGACAAATAGAGTGTAGTCAGGGCCTGTGAGGTATTCATAAACTCATTCATTGTACCCTGAATCTTTCTTGAATTTGTTTCAGCAATTACATCGATGTAATCGCGTGTCCCTTCCAGTGCTTTCTTTTTAATCTTTAAGCCAATAACCATAATAGACACTCCAAATATTACAATCGATATCGATAGTATATAGATGAGCATCTTTACATATAATCTGATTTTTAGCTTCATATTCTTAAGTTTTTATTTACGTAATTAGACCCTTTCAACCAGGGTTTTAATTTCTTTAGACGCACCTAACCAAATGGCATTAATCTCATCAAGCAATTCTGATATTGTATCACTATCTCCACCAGAAACAATTGCAGCTTCTATCTCTTTAGACATTTCAACTACTCTTGATAATCCCAGATAGATCATTTTTGTCCTAAAACTTCCAATTTTTGATTTTAGCATGGCTAGATCATTATCGGCCAGTGCCACTAGCTCCTGAATTTGATTAGGAATCGTATTTAAATAAATAATAAGTATATTTTGAATCTTACTAAAGTCATCTTTGTAGACTTTTTTAAGATGCGTAAGATCCAGGTACTCAAAATAACTGTCATGAGACAGCACCTCATTGAGGCTAATCTTAGGTTTTGCTTTTTGCTCTTTAATCACAACTTTTTCAGACAGTTTTTTATACTCTTCTCTTAGCGCCTCAAGTTGCTTCTCTTTACGCTTTTCATCAGAAACATCAACCGCAATATTCACCACTTTGTATGGAACCCCAACCTCATTCATAATGGGGAAATAATATTCATTAAGATAAAATTCTTTGCCTGCGTATTTCGAATAAAAATTATTAGTGGCCGTATTTCCATTACGCAGCTTTTCCCATATATTTTCATATCTATCGCGCAAAGCAGATGAAGAGAATTCATACGAACCAATCTTCTTATCAATTACTTGTTCACGTTTTAGTTTAAATAAATGAACCATATTATCGTTTATATGCGTAATACGGGCATCCATATTATATTCAATATATAGAATTGTGCTTTTTGCAGCATTTATAAAATTTTGAATACTTTCTTCCCTGTTTGTTGCTTCCTCTTGCATGGCCTGCAACTCTTCCATGTTTTGTCGCATTTCTTCTTCCTGCTGTGCCAATTCATCAGCTTGCTCTTTTGATTTTTCAAGCAAAAATGCTGTTTGTGCATTAATTTTTGCCGAAGAAGTAGTAGAAGCAATCGGAACTGAAATTCTCTCTACAAATTCAATTTGATAATTTTCCATAGGTTGCAATGACGCAACTTCAATAATCCCAACTACCTGTTCATTGATAAGCATTGGAACTATCAATAAGCTACCCGGCACGGTTTGGCCAAGTCCAGATATAATTGGAGGATAATCCTTTGGCATTTCATCTCTGTAAATACGTTCTTTTTCAAGGAAGCATTTCCCCACGTAACCCTCATTTGGATATACCGTGGTTTTCCTCATCTTATCCTTTTCATATCCAATGGAGGCCACAAGTTCAAGATATTTGTTCTCTTTTTCACCTTCCACTAAATATAATCCTCCTTGATGGGCATTCATATAATCTACCAATGTAGAAATGATCCTCATTGATAGTTTACTTAAATTATCATTATCCTGTCTTAAAATATCTCCAAAGAGGTTGATACCCTGAGATGTCCAATTATTATGCTCTTCTTCAACTTTACGTATCGCTTCTTCTTCTTTTGCTGATTTTAATGAGTTGCGCATTTCTAAAACAGCATTACCCAAAACATCTTTATCACTTAATGGAGTAAACTCTTTATCAAAATCGCCATTTTTTATATGATTTGCAAACTCAACAGTATCCCTAAACCCTTTAATAATCTGGTTTACAGATTGACCCATCTGCTCAATCTCATCGCCAGTTTTAATGTTTATTCTTTTTATACCTTCTATATCACCTTTTGAAAGCTGATAAAGCGCAAGAGTAGTTTTTTTAAGTGGGCGAATAATCTGATATGCAATTAATAATATTACTATGATTAAAGCTAATAATCCGTATATACCTACTCTACGTGATTCTTTAAAATGGCTATGAGCTTCAATAATAATATTCTCTAATGGAGTATTAATGGCTACACCCCAGTAATCTTTACTTTTACCAAATGTAATAGGAACAACACTAGTGAAATACTGCTTGCCTTTGAAATTATCTTTTATTTCAAATGAATTAACTTCTCCCTTTTGAATCTTAGAAAGCACATTATAATCCGCATTAAAAGCACTATCAACTATTGTAATATTTTTACCCAAAAAAGCTGTATCCGGATGCGCAACAAATGCACCTTGATTTGAAACAATATAGGCATAGCCTTCAAAGGTATTGTTTAAGCTATCTACCATATTTTTCAATTGCAGCAAACCAATATCAGCACCGACCATCCCAACAAATTCATCATCAAGCATTATAGGCACAATAATGGAAGACATTAAGATTGCATTACTTTCGCTATTTGTAAAATTATATAGATATGGTTCAGTGAATCCTTCCCTTTGATTAGTTTTATAATCATAATAAATTCGAGTAGTATCATCACCGTAATAGTCAAGTGTATCTTGATTTTTCTCTATATAACCGCCTTCTTTAAAATATGCAATGGAAACCCTACCATATGGTTCGTTCCAATTATCATTGATAAACCTCAACTCCCAACTATCCCAGGCTGAATAATATCTGGGGTTTTCCTTAACCATTCTTTTTAGTGTCTCATTTAAATAGTCTCTTTGTGTATACCCATTTTTCTTATATATCTCTTCATAGGCAGTAGCAAAAACCCTAAACTGCTCAAAATCACCATTAAATATGTTTTGAATATTATATGCAAGATTTTCAGCCTGTTGAATCGCTTTCTCTTCGGCTAATGTTATGGCAGACTCTTCATAATCATAATTTATATAGCGAATGGTAAGAAAATATATAGCGCCTGCCACTATAAGAACCCCAAAAAGTAGTCTTATACTTAAACTGATACGTATTTTACTAAGTATTCCCATCAGTTAATGATTTAGTTTTTTTTCTGTCGTATTGTTTCGGTTATATCAATTGCAAGATTAATAACCTTATTGATATTTCCATTATCGTCCTTTACAGGAATATATACCTCAGAGAAGTATAAATTTTTTCCTTTAGCTAAAATATGCTGAATAATTTTACGTGTCTTTCCTTCCTTGAGATCATTCCATAATTTATCAAACTCTTTCTTTTTGTCAGGATCTGTTTCAAAAGCACCCTGCTCTACTCCAAGCATATCATCGCGTTGTGCATCAAGTAATTTTAAGAAATTATCATTAATCTCTATAATCTTACGGGCCATATTATATTCAACATATAATGAAACCTGCTTAACTCCATTCACCAATAGTTCCATTTCTGCCTTGGAAGACTCTGAAAGCCTGTTAAGATTTTCCATTTCCTCCATTTTCGCTTTAATCTCTTCCTCAGCTCTCTTCCTATCGTCAATGTCCCTCAATACACCAACAAATTTCGTTTCATTTCCTAATCTACCTTCTTCTAATCGTAGCTCAACATTGAACTTTTTACCAGATTTATGCATCCCCATTACCTCTCTTGACTTTCCAAGAACGTGACGCTGCCCTGTATTTAAATACCTTTCAATATACTTATCATGTTCACGCGCTTCTTCGCCAAACATGATCATCTTAATATTTTGTCCGATGGCCTCATTAGCTGTATAACCAAATAAAGCCTCTGCTGCTGGATTCCATAACTCAATAATGCCATTAGAATCTATAGTAATAATTGCATCAACTACATTGTCAAAAATCATTTGCGTTTTTGCCTGACTTTCAACGAGAGATTCTTGTGTAGCTTGAATCTCTTCCATATTTTGACGCATTTCCTCTTCTTGCTGAGCTAGTTCTTCTGCTTGCTCTTGAGATTGTTTTAATAAAATCTCAGTTCGTTTATTAATCTTAGATGCTGAAAGATCACTTGCAAGGCTTTCACCTGCTTTTTCAAGGAACTCTATTTGATATTTTTCAAATTCTTTAAAAGAAACCAACTCTAAAACTCCTAATACATTCTGGTTTACAGTCAGTGGAATTAATAACAAACTTCTAGGATTGCTTTCCCCTAATCCAGAAGTTACTTTTATATAGTTCTCTGGAATTTCTTTTAAATAAATTGTGAGCTTTTCGTGTGCACAACGGCCAACTAATCCTTCTTCCGGTTTAACCTTTGCCCTTAATAACTTCTCCCTTTCATATGCAACAGCAGTAATCATTTCAAAATGAATATCTTTGTTATCACTGTCATTCAGCACATAAATAGCTCCCATAGCTCCATCCACATACTTAATAATCTGAGAAAGGATTGAATATGCTAGTTCGTCAAAATCTTTTGCCTGGCGCAAAAGATCATTTAATATAGCTTGTCCATCAGCTGACCATCTGCGANGACCATCTGCGAATATCTTCTTCTCTCTTACGTTTTGCTTCTTCTTCTTTAGCTTTTGTAAGGTTATCGCGCATGTCAAGCAAGGCGCGTCCCAACATATCATCCTCGCTCAAAAGATCAAACTTACTATCATAATTACCTTTCCCAACCTCAGAGGCAAACTCTGTTGTTCTATGCAATCCTAATGTAAGTTGATTAACTGATTCAGCCATCACACCTACCTCATCGTTAGTTTTGATCTTTATCATGTTTTCACTATCAAATTGTCCTTTGGCTAAATCCTTCAGAATATTTGTAGTTTTAATAATCGGCCGACTAATACTTCGTGCTATAATTATAATAATAAGTGCCATTATTATAATCCCCAGTATACCAATCATCAAACCGGTTTTTAAAAAACCTGATGTTTTCTCAAGTACTAATGAATTTGGAATTACTATTGCAAGTGTCCAGAATTTCTGATTCCCTTCTAAATGTATTGGAGAGAATGTATAATGTAGTTCATCATTAATTGTTGAATCTGGAATTAAAAACGTGAATTTTTTCCCTTGCTGAATTTTCTCTATGATGTTGAATTTCGATGCAATTGTTGAATCAACAATTTCATAATGTTTACCCACCCATTTTTGATTTGGATGTGCCACAACGGTTCCATTATTTGATAATATAAAAGAATAGCTCCCGGGATATGGCCTAATGGAATCTGTAATTTTTTGGAAAAAACTCATGTCAATATCAGCTCCGGCGAGTCCTGCAAACTCATCATTACGCAATATTGGAACAGAAATGTTTGTGTTCAAAATTGCATCCTCTTCTTTGCCGGTATATGAAAATAATTCAGGATCTGATATCCAGTTTACAAGATTAGATTTAATGGTGTAATAATTACTGTTTAAGTCATCGCCTTCTAAATTTCTTTTGGCATGAAATAACTTTATTTCTCCATTTTCACGATAATACCCTTTCATTAACCGTCCAAATTTATTCGTCCAGGTACTATCAATAAAACTCAATTCAAAACTTGTTGCTACAGATAAATAATGCTTATTTCTCTCTAAAACCTTTTTTTGCTGAGCAAGAAAAATCTTTTCCCATGATTCAAAATCATCCTGTGAAAATGTCATTCCAATATCTGCAATAACTTCAATTGCCTTGAAATCAGCATCCATGGCTGCCTTTATAAGGTTTGCCCGCTCGGCAGCTGTTTGTTCAACAATTTTATAAGTATCTGTCCGTGTGGATTGCATGGTTTGGTATATAACCACACCAAGAGAAAGAATATATATTAATGCCGATCCACTTAGGAGGTAGACAAGCATTCGGGTATTAATATTGAATTTTATCTTCATCATGCGAACTACATTTTAATTCGTCTATTTTCTTTTCAAATGAGTAATATCCATTGCGATATTAATAACTCTAATTGGCAATCCTTCTGAGTCTTTGATTGGAGTATAAACCTCACTCAACCAACGTTCTTTATTATGGATTTCTATTTTTTGCTCTTGCTTGTGTGGAATTCCTTTTTTCAACTTTGCCCAAAGTTGTTCAAATCCTTCTACACGGCTCTCATCTTCACCAACCTCGAAAAACCCTTGCCTTTTACCTATAATTTGTTGTTTAGGCAACTCCAATAACTTAGCATAGGCATCATTAACACTAGTGATATAGCCATCCATTGAAAATTCTGCTACATAAGCAATAGAATTAATGGCAGTGATCATCCCAGTCATCTCAGCTTCGCGTTTAGCGGCCTCTTCTTGAGTGGCTTGCATCTCTTCCATCTGCTGACGCAATTCTTCTTCTTTTTCTGTTAGCTCTCCAGCTTGCGACTTTGTTTGATCCAATAACCTTGATGTACGCTGACTAATTTTAAGAGAGGCAATAGAAGAAGCAATACTTTCTCCGGCTCTTTCAACAAACTCTATTTGATGTTTTTCGAATACTTTAAATGATACAATCTCCAACACACCCATCACCTCATCGTTTAGTATAAGTGGTACAATTAATAGTGCTCTTGGAGTGGCTTTCCCAAGTCCTGAAGTAATGTTTACATAGTCTTCAGGGATTTCTGTAATATGAAGCGTAGATTGCTCATATGCTGCTCTTCCCACAAGGCTTTCTCCCATTTTTACTGACCGGTGATGTGGTTTTTTACGGCCCCATGCTAATGCTGAAACAGCTTCAAATTTTCTGTCTTCCAGTGTTTTTGCATCATCATCATTCAGTATATAAACTGAACCCTGATTAGCCTCTAAATAATTTACAACAAGCTCAACCACTTTGTATGACAGTTTATTGAGATCATCATGTTGCCTAAGCAGTTCATTAACTTTAGCAGTCCCTTCTGCAATCCACCTTTGTACCTGATCTTGCTGCTTCCGTGCAGTTTCTTCTTCTTCCGCTTTAACAAGGCTTTCACGCATATTAAGTAAGGCATTACCTAACACATCGTCTTTGCTTAATTTTTTAAAGTCAACCGCTAAATTGCCTTTACCAATCTCTTCTGCAAACTCTGCTGTTTGAGAAAGATTCGTTTTAAGATCATTTACTGCCATTGCAATTATACCAATCTCATCTTTTGATTTTACCTGAAGATTTTGAGATACATTAATTCTCCCTTTAGATAATTCTTCAAGTGTTGATGAAATATGATATAGAGGTCTTGACATATTTTTGGCAATAAGCCAAAGAACTATTCCAAGAACAACTATCCCTAATAAGCCAATTAATAAGGTCTCCAGCATATTTCTATTGGCTTTTGCTACCATTTGATCATGGGGTACAACCAAGCTTAAGTACCAAGGTGTATTTGTGTTACCAACATATACTGGGGCAAATGTCACAAAATTCTTTCCCTCACCATCAGTTCGCTCAAATGAAAATTCTTTCCCATTTTTCATATATAGATCAAAATGATATTTATCGTTGGCTTCAGGGTTGTCTGTTATGAGATTTTTACCTAAATTCTTCTCATTTGGATGATAAATAAAAGTTCCCTCATTACTTACGAAGAAAGCGTAACTGCCTTTATAAGGTTTAATATCTTTTACAAGTCCTTCAAAACGCTCTAATACCAAATCAATTCCCATTAAGCCAAGAAAACGGGTACTTTGAAGTACTGGTACACATATACTTGACTCAAACATTTCGTCCTCTTTTCTGTCTGTGTATGAGTACCAATATGGCTCAGTAATCACATTTTGTTTTGTTTGCTTAATCTTATAATAAAGACCTTCATTATCAGTCTTCTCAATATCGGCAGTATCTAGTTTATGCTCTATTTTGCCACCAACTCTATAAAAATTTAGGCGAACCCTACCATGAATGTTAGTATAATTATCTTCAATAGCATTCAATTCCCAGTGCATCCAAACAGACTGAATATGAGGATTATGCTCAAACACTCTATTTAACATACTTGGCACGACAAGTTCTCTTATGGTATCCGGAAAAAGAACGAAATCTTCAAACCCCTTAGCCAGAGTATGAGTTAATGAAAAATCCTTATTAAGCTCTCCTTGAATTTTATTTGCCTGGCTTAGTGCCATTTGTTCTGTCATCCGTTTGGCATCAAAAAGTGCCATTTCTCTTGTAGTAATGGATATATACAGAATAATCAACAGGAATACAACGATAGCACTGCTCAATACAAATATTTGCAGCTTTATCTGAATGCTCTCTTTTATCTTATTTATTAACCCCTTCATTCGCAACGACTTATTTAAGGTTAGTTGTTTTTATTATGTGTTATATCAATAGCAATATTAATTACCTTATAGGGCTCACCATCCACATTTAAAATAGGACGATATGTTTCCAGCAACGTAATTTCTTCAGATCCTGCCAAAATCTTTTGCTCTTTCTTTACTGTTTCACCCATTCTTAATCGAGACCAGGTTTCTTCAAATTCATCAACATCAAATGTATCAGAGAAACTTCCTTGCTGCATACCTAATAATTGATCCTTAGGTTTTGCCAATAAAACCTCAAGGTTCTTATTTACTTCTATTAAATGCCCATCCATATCAAACTCAGCAACATAGGCTACATCCAAAACAGCTTCATGCAGGGCATTCATTTCAGCTTGTTTACTTTGGGCCTCTTCTTGAGTTGCTTTCATTTCTTCAACGTTCTGTCTCATCTCCTGTTCTTGCCTAGACAATTCGTCGGCTTGCTGTTGAGATTGATGCAATAATCTTTCTGTTTTATGATTGATACGAACATTCGATATTGTTGCCGCCAAATTTTCTCCAATACGCTCTACCAAATTAATTTCATATTTCTCAAGTTCTTTAAATGAAATCAACTCTATCACACCTAAAATCTCTTCTGTACTGCGCAATGGAACAAGTAATATAGTATTGGGATTTGCTCCTCCTAATCCTGATTTTATATTTACATAATCCTGAGGAATTTCTGTCATATATACCGTTAGCCCCTCATAGGCGCATCTACCAACCAAACCCTCTTCATCTTTAATTTTTCTTTCAATCAACTTATCCCTTCCAAAAGCAATGGCTGAAGTGAGCTCGTAATAAACCTCCTCTTCCTCATCATTTTTCACATAAATTCCTCCCTGTGTGATATCAAGATAATCTAAAACATATTGAAGTGTCTTAAAGGTAAGTTCTTTTATATTATTATTATTAAGTCGAAGTATATCACTAGTTTCTGTAATAGCTTTTGTTGTCCAATTACTAATTTCATCTTCTTTTTTGCGCTTTTCTTCCTCTTGGCGAGCTTCTTGAAGATTATTTTGCATTTCAATAAGTGATTGTCCTAATTCATCATCATCATCTTCAATCACAAATTCATAATCAAGCTTACCCTGACCTAATTTTTTAGCAAATTGGTTTTTCAAATTTAACTTGTCGATAGTTTTATTTAAAGCCTCTGCCATCTCCTGAATTTCATCACCGGTATTAAGCTTAATCTGATTTTTAGTCTTAATTTCTCCTTTGGCCAACTTATGCAACTGGTTTGTTACGGCATTAATCGGTCTGGTAATATTCAATGTAACAAAATAGATAACCAACCCAAGCAATAACAAGCCAATCGCTCCAACTAATATTGAAACATACAGGTTCTCGTTAACTTGTTTTATAATGCTGCTTTCAGGAACCGTTATCCCTAAATACCAATATGTATCTGTGCGGCTTATTTTAATTGGTTGATAAACCACAAAACGTGGTTCTCCTTGTGTTACGTCAATAATTGAAAAAGCCTCTCCCATCTTAAATTTTTGATACAAATCAAAATCCTTATCACTTGTAGGATTAGCTGTAACATAAGTATTTAACTTTTCATTATTAGGATGCCCAGCATATTTACCATTATGAGTTATTAAAAAAGCGTAGCTGTCATCAAGATTTTGAATTTTGACACGGTTAACGATTTGCTGAAACCTATCTAGTGTAACATCAACACCTATTATACCCACAAAAGTTTTATTATCCATAATTGGAGCTTCATAGGTGGTCATGAGTTTCTTTTCAGATTTTTTCTCTGTAAATGCATCAGCGTACAATTCTGAAATAAGCTCTCGCTTCAATGCTTTATCTTTGGCGTAATATTCATTGTCCCCATTTAAACTTCGAATATCAATTATACTTTTAATCTCTCCTTTTTCGCGCAAACGAGTATTTGTAATTCTACCTGTTGGTTTATTCCAGGTGGAATCAATAATATTCAATTCCCAGCTGTCCCACAGCTGATAAAAATCCTCATTACCCAAGAAAACATAGTCATAAACTTGATTTATAAGTAGCTGATACTCGTCTTTAGGTAGAAATTTATAAGTTTTAAATGCTTGTGCTAACGTTCTTACAACGGAGAAGTCCTCGTTAATTAATAATTTGATTTCGTTAGCAAACTTTTCAGATTGTGATTCAATAAGGCGGGTTTGAGTTGCATAAGATGATATTCTATCTTTATAGGCAATATAACCTATAGCCCCGGTAAATACCAAAACCGATAGTGTGGTAATAATGAATTGGATTTTATGTCGAAGTTTTAATCTAATTTTCATTCGAGCATATTTTACGGTCTATTTCAAAAAACGCAGTTATGATGCTTACTAAACCTCAAAACTGCGTATGTTATATTTTAATATGTCACTTGACTATCTATTGTCTGAAACATCTGAACATTTTTATTCATCTGAATTACTTCATGTGCCGAATAAAAATTGTTCTGTGGTACCATATATTTAATTTTTCAAGTAAATCTTATTCCATCCAAAGACATAACTAAACGTTTCTAAACTTAATAAAATCAATCAAAAGCTCAAAATTTTTTAAAGCCTATAATTTCTCTTACTTCTTTTACTGTTTTTTGAGCGCTTTCCCTTGCTTTTTCAGCTCCCATTTTTGCAACTTTCTGTAAATATGCAGAATCGTCTGACAACTCTTGTATTCGGTTATAAATAGGTTCTACAAATTTAATGATATCCTCAGCAATTTGCTTCTTTAAATCTCCATACCTAATGCTGCATTTAGCATACTCCTCTTTGAAAAATTCAATTGCAGAAGGTTCTGAAACTACATCCATAATTGTAAACAAATTTTGGACAGGTTCAGATATTGGAGAATTAGGTTCAGTTGGACCTGAATCAGTAACAGCTCTCATTACCTTTTTCTGAATTTGTTTTGGTGTGTCAGATAAATAAATGCCATTCCCTTCTGACTTACCCATTTTTCCAGTACCATCCAGTCCGGGAATTTTCACTAATTCTTCACCAAAGTTATAAGGAGTTGGCTCAATAAAATATTCAACTTTATACATCCCATTAAAACGGCGGGCATATTTACGACACATCTCCAAATGTTGCTCCTGGTCTTTTCCAACAGGCACTTTATGTGCATTATGAATTAAAATATCAGCAGCCATTAATACCGGATAAGTTAACAGACCTGCATTTACATTATTGGGGTTTTTTCGTACTTTTTCTTTAAAACTAGCTGTCCTTTCAAGCTCACCTACATATGCATTCATACTAAGCAACAGATTTAACTCTGCTATTTCTGGCACATCACTTTGCACAAATAGAGTGGCTTTTTCAGGATCAAGACCAGCTGCCAGATATTCTACGAGTACTTGTCTTACATTACTATGTAAATCTTTTGGGTTAGGATGGGTCGTCAACGAATGGTAATCAGCAATAAAGAAAAAACAATCATTATCTTCCTGCATTTTCACAAAATTCCGGATAGCTCCAAAATAATTACCAAGGTGCAAATTACCTGTTGACCTTATTCCACTAACAACTCTTTCCATATCAAATATTTTCGCTTTTTATCAATCAGACAAATGTACGAAAATATTTGCATCACAAGGTTGTGTGTAAATGCAAAATGGTCAAAGAAATTAGATTAAAAGAAATTTACTCTTTATTATCAGAAAACTCCTGCACTATACCTCCAGTAGCCCGCATAATTTCTGTATAAGTATTCATTAAATCATATATAGCTTGAAGTCTGGACAATGAAGCATTCAAATATGCTAGCTGTACTTCTCTCAAGTTTATTGAATTAATAGTTACTAGTTTATACTTATCCTGCGCCAAAGTCAAATTCATTCTGGTAAGGGTAACATTCTCCACTGAAACATCATAAAGTTGCTTACGAACATTATACAAATCAAATGTCGATGTTAACTCCATTTTAATTTGTTTCTCAAGCTCATTTGTTTCCAGTTGACTTTTTTCCAACTCTATTTTAGCATTTTGAATTGATCGTCTTACATTTCCACCATTAAATAGATTGAAACTTAAGGTAAAATTACCATACAAATATAGAGGGTCAGCATTTGTTCTGGCGGCATTATCAATCTTGGTTGACGAAAGAGTATAACTTGAACCAGCATTTAAAGAAAATGAAGGATATAGCTGACTTTTACTTTGCTCCATATCATATTGCAACATCTGCTGGCTTATGTACTGATTTTTTAATATCTGGCTATTGCTTTCCAGGTTCGAGAATAAGTTCTCCAACTTAAATGTATGTTCAATTGGTTTAAAACTATCAGTCAAAGTATATTGAACAGAATGCTCTTCACCCATTATCAAATTAAGGTTACGCATTGCATTACGATAGTTAATACCTTGCAATATGTAAGTAGAAGAATCTTGCAAATAGGATGTACGAGCTTGCTGCAAATCAAAAGTGGTCCCACTTCCGGTACCTTTTCGTGCTTCTTCATATTGATACTGATCATACGAAAGCTTCATCACTTCTTTAGTAACGGCAAGTGTTTCTTTTTCGAGTAAAGCTCTTTGGTAAGCTAAAATAACCGCTTGTAAAGTATTCTCAACTACCACAGCCATCATTCCTTCAGACAAATTAACCAATTCTGCCAATCTTTGTCGATTGATTTTAACAGAAAATCCGCCAAAAAGCAACCAATTTAAATTAATTGCTGGAGCCACACTATTCATAATTGTAGTTCGCGCCGTTGGTTTAGTTTGATCTGTAAGATTATTATTCTGACTAGCTGATAATGTAATAGTTGGCCACATACCTGCAGCTCCTGGATTATTGTTATTTTCAGCAATTTCAAGGCTTTTGGAAGCAATCTGAATTTGGTAGTTATTCTCTAGCGTTTTATTTATGGCCCCATAAAAAGAAAGTGGCTCCTGACCAAGGGCTGGCCCGGAACCACCAATCCAAATGAAAACAGCTATGAGACTGTAAATGTAAAAATATTTTTTTGAAATAACCATACTTTTATTGAATTTTTTTCTTCTCATTTATAATAATTATTTCAACCTCATCAGGCGAAGGCATCTCTTTTCTATTGGTAGTCAACCAAATAGCCACTCTCCTAAGGTCGTTTAAAACGCCAATAAGAACTGGGAAAAATATTAAAATAAATCCTGTTCCTATAAAAACTCCATAAGCTAATGCCACAGCCATTGGGATTAAAAACTGAGCTTGGAATGAGTTCTCAAGAATTAAAGGGTATAATCCAATTGTTGTAGTTATGGTTGTCAAAACAATTGGCCTAAAGCGAACTAATCCTGCTTTAATAATCGCCTCTTTTACGTGCATTCCTTCCAAAAGGAATCGATTATATTTTGCCAAAAACACTACAGCATCATTAACAATTACCCCTGAAACAGCAACCATACCCCAAACACTTAGCATAGAAAGAGGAATACCTTCAAGTCCATGTCCCCAAGCTGCACCTAACCATGCCAGCGGAATCATAAGTAATACAATTAAGGCCTGTTGCCAAGATTTGAAGTGTAACATTAAAATCAAAATAATCACAAGAAAAGCAATTATATAGTATTTCTGTACTTCAGCCACTGATTCACGGCTACGTCTTTCTTGCCCTTGGTATTCAATATCAACTCCTGGATATTTTGCTTTCATTTGAGGCAAGATGTTCGTATTAATCCGCTCGATTATGGCAGGCACTGGCTCCAATGGGTCTTTTGTATCTGCTTCAACTCTGATTTCCCGTTTACTATTATATCTTTTAATACTTACCGGGCCACGATCAATTTTATAATCAGCCAATTCTGTAAGTGGATAATATCCGGCCGGTGTTTTAATTTTCATATCCTCCAACTGTCCCAACCGCATGCGGTCTTCCTTTGGATAACGCACATAAACTCTTAACTCATCTTTTCCCTTTTGCAAACGTTGCGCCTGACCTCCAAAAAAGGCCTGACGTACTTGATTGGCAATATAATTTTGATTTAAACCAAGAAAATAGGCTTTTGGTTTCAATTCAAGTTGTACTTCCTGCTTACCTGGTGTATTATTATCTGTGATATCTTTGAGTTCAGAAAACTCCTTTAATCTATTCTCCATAAACTCTTTGGCGGCAGCTAGCTCCTCTATATTTTTACCAAGTAACGAAATCGAAACAGGTTTGCCGAATCTACTATTTCCTCCCACGGCAAGTTTTTGAGCTTCAGGCACTTCTCCTATTTTATCCCTTATCATATTGATAATCTGGAAAGAATTAACAGGAGCTCCTTCCATATCTCGTAAAATAACCCGAATATTACCTGAATGACTTCCAGCCTCTTGACCATTAAATGCATTACCTACATTTAAAAACGTATAGGTAACAAAATCCTCATCATCATTATACTTCTCTTTTAGTTCTTCATTTACCTCCCAGGTTAGGTCTTCAAAGTTCTTTAAAAACTTAACTGTTTGCGCTTCTCCTTCACCCGGTTTAAAGGCCAAATCGATATTGAAAAAATCAAAAGAAACAGGAGGGAAAAATGTTACCTTTATAAAGCCTCCACGAACAAGACCAACGGTAAAAAAGATTACAAAAATGGGGAGAAATACGAAGAACCAACTATATTTTACAACTACTCTTAATACTTTTCCGTAAATGCGGTCACGCATAAAAAAGACAAAGCGGTCAAATGTTTTTCTTAATCGCTGCCCAGGACTATTACCATTTAACGGCCGCAATACTCTATGATTTCCAAGGTGGGCAGGAAGAACAAAGAAAGCCTCAAAAAGAGAAATAATTAGACTGGCAGCAACCACAAAAGCCATTTCAAACATAAAATCGAGCCCCCCTTCACGCACAAAAAATAAGGGTGAAAAAGCCACTACTGTAGTAGAAACAGAAGTTAATACAGCAGGTAAAACTTCGAGTGTACCATCTATTGCAGCTCTCTTGGGTGTTTTCCCTTCCTCAAAATGTGAGTAAATATTTTCAGCAATCACAATTCCATCATCCACCAGAATACCGATAACCAGTATCATTCCAAAGAGACTGATCATATTTATAGTAATACCATACATTGCTGCAACCAAAAACATTCCTAAGAAAGATGCCGGTATACCCCAAGCTACCCAAAGCGATAATCTAAAGCTCAAGAAAAATGCTAAGGTTAACACAACCAAAAACAGACCTACGCCACCATTACGATAGAGTAACTCTAATCTGCTATGCAATACGGTTAAAAAATTAAAAGTCTCCTTTAAGGTAATATGATCGTGTTGAGCATTAAATTCCTCAACATATTGATCTACGTATTCTGTAATTTTATCTAAATCTTCTTCAGGTAACTTTTGTACAGAAATAGATACAGCTTGTTTTCCATTTAATGTGTATTCAATGGGAACATCTTCAAATTTCGTTTTAACCTCAGCAACATCTCTGATTCTAATGAATTCTCCTGTATTTCCGGCACGTAATATAATATCACCTATTTCATTGGGATCCACTGAACGGTTCCTGATACGTACCAAAATTTCTTCCTCTGGCGACTTCACAAGTCCTGCTGCTACATCTTGATTGGTTGAGGCGATAGCAGTAATAAGATCGTTCATGGTTAAATTAAAACGCATCAACTGCTCCTCGCTAATCTCTACAGAAATTTCCATTCCGGGATAACCAAAAATTCCCATTTGCGAGATTACTCCGCTTGAAAGAAAATCATCTTCTATTTGATCAGCATATTTTTTTAATGTAAGAACATCTGTTTCTCCCGCTAAACTCAAAAACATAGCTTGTGATACAGACCGTTGCTTAAAAACAATGGGTCTTTCAGCCGCTGTAGGAAAGGAACTAATTCCATCGACAGCATTTTTCACTTCCATCAATGTTTCATCAAGGTCATACTCTCCCGTTGTAGTAATTTGCACTCGGGCCAAATTCTCTGATGATGTGCTTGAAAACTCTTTAATTCCAACAATTCCTCGAATGGCCTGCTCAATACGAGTAGTTACGCCCTCTTCCATTTGTTGAGGAGATGCTCCCGGATAAAAAACGGATATGGAAATCTCTCGAGAAGTTCTCTCGGGAAAAAACGACTTTTTCATACTCAGGTAACCTACGCTACCTGCTACCAATAGAAATACAATAAATATATTGGCATAAAATGGAAACTGAACGAATTCTCTAATTAATCTGCGCATGGATCCTGAAGTTTACTGCTTTTTAGATTCATATACTTCTACTTTCATGTTCTCATTGGCATTAATGAGAGCTTCTGTCACTATTGTATCGCCTTCAGGAACGCCACTAAAAAATAGTGTTTTTTCAGTTATCTTATTAATATTTATAGCATGCTTAACAAGTTTACCTTCTCTAACTAAAAACACTTCATTATGGTTAAATACAGCACTACGTAATATCTCCATTGAGTTCTTTACTTTTATATCATCAAATATGCAATTGTAATAGTCACCCTCGAAAGTAAGGCCCTCCACTGACGCAATGCGAACATAAACCGGTATTGTTTGCGTTTGCATATCAATAAACTCTGCGACACGAATAATTTTACCTTGCAGTGTGTCAGTATAACCTGATTCAGCAATAACCTTTACGGATTGACCTTTTTTAATCCAGCGAATATCATTTTTTTCAACGGGCACTTCAACTTCATAATAGCCCGTATTAATAATGGTACCAATAATTGAACCTGGATTGGCTACAGAACCTTCTTGTAAGTTAACTGATGTGAAGCTACCGTTAAATGGCGCGACAACAACTTGTTTTTTTACACGCTCCTCGAAACTTTTTATTGAATAGTAATTGCCAAGAATGTTTCTTGATGATAAAAATATCTTTAATTGTTCATCATCAATTTGGGGCAATTCTGGTAAAGGCTCCTCAACTTTTATGGATACAAAAAAATCATACCAGGTATTATAGCTCTCTTTATAATCAAGTTTTAAATCGGCAAGAGCATTTGCTAAAAGATTTAAAAAATTACTTTTCTGAGATTTAAGATTATAGGTATTTTCAGGATTAATTATTCTAACTAAAACCTGACCCTTTTTAAATGAAGCTCCTTTTCGAAGCAGAACTTCACCCTCTGCAATCCTCCCTTGCACTTCACTACTCAAATTCACCTGCTCAGAAGACATTACTCGCCCTGAAGCTACTATATTAGTTGTATAATCCTTAAAATAAACGGGAGCTGCTTCTACAAATCTTTTTGGAGTAATCTGTTTCTCTTTTGGTTTTTCCTCAGCCATTGAGGCAAATAGCTCCATTAAGAAAAAACCGCCAACTATCATGATTACTACGGCAGCAAAAATCTGGTAAAATTTCTTCATCTTTATTTATTCTCAAGTTTCGGCATTTAAATCTTTATCATAACCCATTATTATGTAAAATGTTCACTATTCGGGCTTATATAGCTCCCTAAACATTACCTTTTGGGCTTCTCGTTGAATTATTAAAAAAGTAAGCACATCACGATAAGGCATATGAGGATCCTCATCGCTAAGTGCTACAATCTTTTTCTCACTTATATCAATTCGATAAAGCAAATTCATTAATTTCTCCATTCCCGACTCCAAAAGCTTTTCCAAGTGAAATTGCATCTGAGGAATCACTTCTGGATTTTCAATATCAATTTCAAGTTCAAGCTGCACAAAATCTTTACGAATTTGCTCTAATACTTTACGATTAAACCCTGCATCGACCAACATCGAATTAAGGTCTTTCAATGATTTACAATTATTGAGCTTTTTGAGTTGGTTTTGCATTTTCGATTTCTTCTGGAAATTTCATCATATATCCCATAGCTTCTAGCCATTTTACGTGCTTGCGTTTATCGCCTCCGGGATTATACACGTAGCCATCAAAGGTAACAACTCTGTTTCTTTTTTCATCTAAGCGTGTAATATTTATAAATGGCCCACCCATATAATCATTCACTACAGTCCATAAACCTCGAATTTCTGTGTAATATTTTTTTTCAACCATTATCTCCTGAAATTGAGGAGGAATGAAATTATATTCGGTTGTCATATATGTTTCGCGCGTTTTACTCAATGGTCCCTCCACATATAATTTCAACAGAGAATCGCGCTTATGCAATAAATACTTTTTTGTGAAAGTGCTATCGCTTGTATAAGGATAATAATAAATAAAAACACCTGAACTTAATGTATTGGTTTCAAATGAAAGCCAAATAAAGTTACTGGTATCTAATCTAATGTTATATCCATCGGGAAAAACAACCTCCAGATCATGATTTTTTCTAAAATAATTGGTTAATGATTTCTTTTTACCCAATTGAATTTTGTAGGAAGCATACTGCTTTTCATTATAATTAAGCAAATCATATAAACGTTGCTGATTTTTCATAATAAGTTTAGCAAATTCAGACTCATTAGGGGCCTTAAAATGAAACACTACCTGCATCCCTTTTCTTTTTACGGTAACTTCCGGCTCCTTGTATTTGCTTGATATACTTACTTTAACAATATTTCTAAATGCTTTAAAAGTATTTGAAAAAGCATTCCACGGTATCACAAATAATTTAAATTTTGGTTCATATTGAGGTAAGCCATATACTGGCGCTCTTAGCACGCTATCAATATAATCACCTGCCATAGTTTCTTGAAACTTCTTATCCAATACAACCACAACTTCACCTTCGCCACCACCACCATAAGCGGTACTCATCGTATCGGTACAAGAACTATAAACCCCTAATAATAAGATTGCTAATACAAAAATCAATTGTCTCATAGTATAATTATTTTGAATTATTAATATACAACATTATAAAATACATAACGTTATATTCTGTTGAGTATTTTAAATTTAAACGTCAATTCTAAATTAGGTTATAAAGTTAAGTAAATTAACAAACAAGCATAAAAATAATTGTGCAATAGACTTAATTTTACTTTTCACTGCTTAATTATTAAAACGCGTTTTAATTTTAATTATCGAAATGTATTTTAAAAATAACCTAATTATATGGTTATAGTTGATTTTAAATGTTTTTTACAAGTGAAATATTATCTTTGCAGGATATTGTTTTCGAACTTGGATTCAATTAATTAATTCTATTTCATGGCAAAGCAAAAGAAGAAGAAAAAGGTAATATCCCGATTGCGGAGAAGATATAGGTTGGTTATAATGAATGACCAAACCTTTGAGGAAAGATGGTCATATCGACTTACTGGGTTGAATGTATTAACTGCATTTAGTGCCTTAGCTATGATTCTGATTTTTATAGGTATCACATTAATCTCTTTTACACCTTTAAAACAACTTTTGCCCGAGTACCCGGATGCTGAATTTCATGAGCAGATGATATACAATGCTGTTCGGTTAGATAGCGTTGAAAGAGAGCTGGCACTCAGAGATCAATACATTCGCAATTTGAAGCATATTTTGATGGGAGACACCCGTACAAGAGTTGAAGATGTTCCTGATACACAAGAATTATATTCAAACCTGAATGTGAAACCGTCAAAAGAAGATTCTTTATTAAGAAAAAGAGTCGAGCTTGACCAGCAAGCAAGTATTCTGGGCGAAAAAATGAATCGTAGCAAAGACAATATAAAAGAATTGCATTTTTACCCACCAGTTAAAGGCTTAATAAGCAATAAATTTAACTTTGCCGAAGGCCATTTCGGGATTGATCTTGTAACTGAAAAGTCTTCGGCTGTTCATGCAACTCTTAGCGGCACAGTTATCTCCAGCTCATGGTCTATAGAAACCGGATATACTATACAAATACAGCACACCAACAACCTAATTTCTGTTTACAAACACAACGAATCTTTAATTAAAGAACAGGGAGATTTGGTGACCACTGGTGAAGCTATTGCTTTTGTAGGAAACACAGGAGAATTTACAACGGGTCCCCACTTACATTTCGAATTATGGCATAATGGATCGCCAGTTGATCCTGAGATATTTATTAAATTCGAATAGAAGCCACACATCGCATCAAAATATCACAGATATGAAACACATAAGCATTTTAGGCAGCACCGGTTCTATTGGGACACAAGCATTGGATGTAATAAGGCAATTCCCTGGAAAACTGAAAGTTGTAGCACTTTCAGGTCATACAAACA
Source organism: Salinivirgaceae bacterium (assembly GCA_002869335.1). GTDB lineage: Bacteria > Bacteroidota > Bacteroidia > Bacteroidales > Salinivirgaceae > Salinivirga. The sequence continues at coordinate 30,575 of PKTE01000032.1, forward strand.
TAAATTTGCTTATTGAACAAGTCCGGGAATTTAAACCTGAAATTGTTCATGTATCTGAAGATAAAAATTTAGAAGACCTCAAAAATGCGATTAAAACATCTGGCACAAAATTAATTACCGGGAAAGAAGAACTGATTAATATTGCTACTTATCCAAAATCGGACATGGTATTATCTGCCATAGTCGGGTTTGCTGGTTTAATCCCAACCATTGAAGCCATAAAAGCTGGCAAGGACATTGCTCTTGCTAACAAAGAGACATTGGTTGTTGCCGGTGATTTAGTAATGGATTTGGCTGCAAAACACAATGTAAATATTATACCTGTAGATAGTGAACACAGTGCCATTTTTCAATGTATGCAAGGTGAAGATTATGATATGGTTCGCCGTATTATCTTAACTGCATCAGGTGGTCCGTTTAGAACAACTGATCTTAAAAAACTTCAAAAAGTATCTGTAAAAGATGCTCTCAATCATCCGAACTGGAGTATGGGAAATAAAATCACCATTGATTCAGCAACAATGATGAATAAAGGGTTGGAAGTAATTGAAGCCTATCACTTGTTTAAAATACCTCCATTCAAGATTGAAGTAATTGTACATCCAGAATCTATAGTACATTCTTTAGTTGAATTTAAAGACCGCTCAATAAAAGCTCAGTTGGGCTTGCCAGACATGCGCGTTCCTATTCAATATGCACTGACATATCCAGATAGGGCTAAAAATACATTTGAAGAATTTAGCTTTACAAAATATGCAGCACTGCATTTTGAACAACCTGATATAAAAAGATTTCCTGCGCTTGACATTGCATTTGAAGCCATCAGAAGAGGCGGAAATACGCCTTGTATAATTAATGCTGCGAACGAAATTGCCGTTAATGCGTTCTTAAAAGAAAAAATAAGATTTATGCAAATCCCAAAAATTGTAGAAGAAACCATGGAGAGTGCTACACCTTGCGTAAATCCATCTATAAACGATTTATTAGAAACAGATATCGAATCCAGAAAAATAGCAGAAGAGTTGATCAAATAATTTAATGACAGGAGAAGAATGGAAATAATTGTAAAAATTGGACAATTCCTTTTAAGTTTATCTATACTAATTGTGCTTCATGAGTTTGGGCACTATTTTTTTGCACGTCTATTCAAAACACGCGTTGAAAAATTTTACCTCTTTTTTGACGCAGGATTTTCACTATTTAAATTTAAAAAGGGAGAGACTACCTACGGTGTAGGTTGGTTGCCACTGGGAGGATATGTAAAAATATCAGGAATGATTGATGAGTCAATGGATAAGGAGCAAATGAAGAAACCTGCTCAACCATATGAATTCCGGTCGAAACCAGCCTGGCAAAGGTTAATTATTATGCTTGGTGGAGTTTTAGTAAATTTCTTTCTTGGATTCTTCATTTATGCCATGGTGTTATTTGCATGGGGAGAAGATTACCTTCCAGTAGAGAATATGGAATACGGTGTTTTAGTCGACAGTGCTGCAGCAGAAGCTGGGTTTAAAGATGGAGATAAAATAATAAGCCTAAATAATCAAAAAGTTGATCGGTTCAGTAATATTGTGCCAACCATATTACTTGATGACATTCAAACAGTTCAGGTTAAGCGAAATGGAGAAACAACTAATATTACATTGCCATCGCATATCTTGAAAAAAATAATCAAAGGCGACAAACTGTTTGCTCCTCGTTATCCATTTATAATTGGACAATTTGCTAAAAACAGCATTGCAGAAAAAGCTGGAATTCAAAAAGGAGACAGAATTATAGGTGTTGATACCATTGAAACGCTCACCGCAGATCAGCTTTCACCTGCCCTAAAAAAATATAAAAATAAAGAAGTCGATATTCATTATGTTAGAGATGGAATGAATGAAACAGTGAGAGTTCAAATGGATTCTACTGCTCTGTTAGGAATAGCTGTTGACCCAACCAAAGCATTAAAATTTGAAACGAAATATTACTCATTTGCTGAATCTTTACCTGCTGGTGTTGCTAAAACCTACGACATGGGTAAAAAGTATCTGCAACAGTTTAAGTTAATTTTTTCTCCCGAAACAGAAGCCTACAAAGAAGTTGGAGGATTCATCGCCATTGGAAATATATTCCCGGGCGTTTGGGATTGGAGATCGTTTTGGAATCTAACAGCCTTTTTATCAATTATGTTAGCAATTCTCAACTTATTACCAATTCCAGCACTTGATGGTGGTCATGTAACATTCCTGCTTTATGAAATAATTAGTGGTCGTAAGCCAAGTGAAAAGTTTATGGAGTATGCTCAAATAACAGGAATGCTTATGATACTTGCGCTATTAATATTTGCCAATGGAAATGATATTATTAAACTGTTTCGGTAGTTCAATCTGATAAATATATAACGCCTATTATAAAATTTGCATAAACCTGTAAATGACACATTTACGTTATATGATATTTAAAATTGTCAAATTTGGATTAAAATAATTAATTTCGCAAAAAGCATATTATAACCCGATTTGCATTTATTATTCTATATTTATTGTGAAATACATTAATATTGAGAATGATAATTGATTAAATTAGCAATAAATAATTCGGGTAACCATAAATTGCTTATTTATACGTTATAAAGCAAAAAGAAAAGAGAATTACTATGCGATATCTCAGAATACTTAGCTTACTACTAGCCATAACTTTCCTGGCGCAGAATGCTAATGCACAGCGCAAAAAAATAGAAAAAGCAGAAAGTGCTTACGAAACAGGAAAATATTTTGAAGCCATTGACCTTTTCAAATTTGCCTATGGTAAAGTAGAAGACAAAGAGGTGAAAAAAGAGCTGATTTTTAAAACCGCTATGTGTTATCGATACATCGATGATGTAAGGCAAGCTGAAATTTGGTTTCGTAAAGCCATTAAAAGAGACTATGAAAATCCAATAATTTATCTCTATTATGCGGATGCACTTTTGGCCAATGCTGAATATGAAGAAGCAAAACAAAACTACGAAAAGTATAAAGAATTAGTACCTGACGATAAATTAGCCGAAAGAGGAATCCAATCTTGTGACTTTGCAATAGAGGCCACAGAAAATGCTACTCGTCATAATATAACTCCTATGTACTTCTTCAATACCCGGGAGAGTGATTTCAGTCCATGCTATGGAAAAGATAATTATTCAATAGTATATTTCACCACGACCACAGAAGGAACAACCGGGAATGAAATAAATCCAGTTACAGGTCAATATTATGCTGACATATACTGGTCGAGAGTGGATAGAAAAGGAGAATGGAGCGACCCTGCACCACTTGGTGAAAACATCAATACCGAATTTGACGAAGGTGTTGCCTGCACAAACGAAAAGGCTAATACTATGTATTATACAGCCATCCGTGAAAACAAAGAAGGCGATATGGTTACGCAAATTTATATGAGTAAAAAAGATGGTATTAATTGGGGTGAATCAACCCGTGTAGCCATTTTTGAATCAGACTCTATTATGGTAGCACACCCTGCTTTAAGCATCGATGAAAAAACGTTATATTTTGTTAGTGACAAGAGCGGTGGACAAGGAGGAAAAGATATTTGGAAAGTAACCGGAGGAGCTGGCAGCTGGGGATCACCAGAAAACTTAGGACCTGCAATCAATACCGAAGGTAATGAAGTTTTCCCATTTGTACATAAAGACGGAACACTCTATTTTTCATCAGATGGACATGTAGGCATGGGAGGACTTGACATTTTTATGGCTCGCCCTCAAGGAACTAACTGGGAAGTAACAAACTTAGGCTACCCTATGAATTCCTCTCGTGACGATTTTGGAATTGTGTTTGAACGTGAACTTGAAAGAGGCTATCTATCTTCAAATCGAGAAGACTCCAAAGGTGAAGATGATGTCTTCCAATTTGCCTTACCACCATTAGAATTCAAATTGGTTTTAACTGTAAAGAATGAAAACAATGGCCAAATTATTCCTGATGCCTCTGTAAACTTAATTGGTTCAGATGGAACCAACGAAATTAATACAAGTGAAGCAAACGGAACGGTACATTACGACTTAAATCCAAATACAGACTACCGTGTAATTACAAGAAAAGGTGGTTTTTTGGCAGGTAAATCAAAACTATCGACCAAAGGATACAATGAAAGTCAGGAACTTCAGCTTGATGTATTCATGCAGCCAAACGATGATCCTAAACTTGTGAAAGTATTTTATGACTTTGGCAAATGGGATCTAAAACCAGAATCAATGGTTGCATTGGAAGAACTTGTTGAATTGCTACGTGACGATAACCCAAATATTACTATTGAGCTTAGCTCTCACACTGACTTTAGAGGTAGCGATCAGGCTAACCAGCAATTATCTGAAAAACGTGCCCAAAGTGTAGTTGACTTCCTTATTTTATACGGAATTGATGCAGAAAGGCTAGAGGCCGTTGGATATGGTGAAACAAAACCAAAGACGATTACACCACGTGAAGCTCAAGCATTTGATGCAAGACCAGGCTGGCGTTTCCTTAAAGCAGGAGATGTGCTTTCACCTGATTATATTAACAATTTGGAAACAGAGCAGCAAAAAGAAATTGCACACTCACTGAACCGTAGAACAGAGTTCCGTGTAACAGGAACTGATTATGTTCCAAGAATCCGACGTAAGAATAAATAAATGAAATAATTAAAAGAGCTCCGGTGTTATAAAACGCCGGAGCTTTTTCTTTAATAATAAGGGAAAAAATACTAATTTTGTCGACCAATAAATTTTAGAGATGCAACAAGATAACAGGTACGCTCAAAGAGGAGTTTCTGCAAGCAAAGAAGACGTTCACAAAGCTATTTCCAAACTTGATAAAGGTATCTTTCCAAATGCTTTTTGTAAAGTGATTCCAGACATATTAGCCGGAGATGATGAATTTTGCAATATTATGCATGCTGATGGAGCAGGCACAAAATCATCATTAGCATACATGTATTGGAAAGAAACCGGTGACTTATCAGTATGGAGAGGAATAGCCCAAGATGCTATTGTGATGAATATCGATGACTTGCTTTGCGTTGGCGTTACCGATAATATTTTAGTTTCATCTACCATTGGCCGAAATAAAAACCTTATTCCTGGGGAAGTAATTAGTGCCATTATTAACGGAACAAATGATGTGTTGGAACAGCTCACCGAACTTGGCGTCAACACAGTATTTACAGGTGGTGAAACTGCAGATGTGGGTGATTTAGTGCGTACAGTAATTGTTGACTCTACTGTTACAGCACGAGCCCGCAGAGATGAAATTATTACAAACGAAAAAATACAAGCAGGTGACGTGATAATTGGTCTAAGTTCATCAGGCCAGGCCACCTATGAATCAGAATACAATGGAGGAATGGGAAGCAATGGGTTAACCTCAGCACGCCACGATGTTTTTGCAAAATATCTGGCTAAAAAATATCCTGAAAGTTTTGACCCATTAGTTGACGATTCACTAGTTTATAGCGGCACACAAAAGTTAACGGATAAAATCAGTGAATTGGACATCGATGCCGGTAAATTAGTATTATCTCCCACAAGAACCTATGCTCCGGTAGTTAAAAAAGTGCTTGACAAATTAAGAAATCAAGTACATGGTATGATTCATTGCAGTGGAGGGGCGCAAACTAAGGTGCTCAATTTTGTGAAAGATTTGCATATTGTAAAAAATAATATGTTCGACACACCACCTCTATTTGAACTTATCCAAAAAGAGTCAAATACAGACTGGAAAGAGATGTACAAAGTTTTCAATATGGGACATCGTTTTGAGTTTTATGTACCAGAAAACATTGCACAGGAAATAATTGACATTGCAGCAACTTTTAATATTGAAGCCCGTAAAGTAGGTTACGTTGAAAATGCTGAAAGTAAAAAACTCACCATCACAAGTGAGTATGGTAAATTCGAATATCAATAAGAGGATATAGTATGAGCAATTTATTAGAAAAAGTAGAAGGGATTAAAATCCGATTTGAAGAGGTATCTCAGTTAATTACTGATCCGGAAGTAATTGCGGATGTAAAAAGATATATCAAGCTTAATAAAGAATATAAAAACCTGGAACCAATCATTGAAACAGGCAACGAGTATAAGTTGGTTATTGAAAACATTGAATCGTCAAAAGAAATTCTTAGTAATGAGAGTGATGAAGAGATGAAAGAAATGGCCAAGATGGAGCTTGAAGAACTTGAAGATAAAAAAGAAGAATTAGAAGAAAGAATAAAAATCTTGCTTGTTCCTAAAGATCCAGAAGACGACAAAAATGTGGTGCTGGAAATTAGAGCAGGTACAGGTGGAGACGAGGCTAGTATTTTTGCTGGAGATTTATTTAGAATGTACACAAAATTTTGTGAAGCAAAAGGGTGGAAATTTCAAATGACTAGCAATACTGAAGGCACAGCAGGTGGTTTTAAAGAAGTTATTGCTACAGTTACCGGAAATGGAGCGTATGGAATTTTGAAATACGAGTCAGGTGTTCATCGTGTGCAGCGTGTTCCTCAAACAGAAACACAGGGACGAGTACATACCTCAGCTGCAACTGTTGCGGCCCTGCCTGAAGCTGAAGAATTTGACATTGAATTAAATCCAAATGATATCCGCAAAGATACATACTGTAGTTCAGGCCCTGGTGGTCAATCAGTAAACACTACATATTCTGCTATTCGATTAACTCACGAACCAACGGGAATTGTAGTTACATGTCAGGATGAAAAATCACAGCTTAAAAACCTTGATAAGGCAATGAAGGAGCTTCGTACAAGGATTTATAACCTTGAGTATCAGAAGCACATGGACGAAATTGCCTCGCAACGTAAGACATTAGTATCATCAGGTGACCGTTCAGCCAAAATTAGAACTTATAACTATCCACAAGGGCGGGTTACAGATCACCGTATCAATCTAACGCTATACAACTTACAAGCAGTGATTAATGGTGAGATCGATGAAATAATTGAAAAACTGCAAACGGCAGAAAACGCAGAAAAACTTAAAGAAAGTAATTTGTAATATAATGGACGCTGACAAACTGTTTGACCAGATAATAAAGAAAAAAAGCTTTTTATGCATTGGCTTAGATCCTGATGAAGATAAAATACCATCTCATCTCTTCAAGCATGAAGATCCTATTTTTGAATTCAATAAAGCAATCATCGATGCTACTCACGATTTGGTTGTTGCTTGCAAACCAAATCTAGCTTTTTATGAAGCTCTTGGTACAAGAGGACTTGTTAGCCTTGAAAAAACCACTAATTACATCAAAGAAAACTATCCCGAGATATTACAAATTGCTGATGCTAAACGAGGCGATATTGGCAACACAGCAAAGATGTATGCTAAATCCATTTTTGAACATTTTCAATTTGATGCGGTAACACTGGCTCCATACATGGGCAAAGACTCCATCACTCCTTTTTTAGAATATGAAGATAAGTGGGTTGTGATTTTAGGTGCAACATCTAACCCTGGAGCAGAAGATTTTCAATTGGTTAAAACAGAACATGGCAAGCCATTTTTCATGGAAGTAATTGAAAAGTCATCTAAATGGGCCGATGAAAACAGTCTTATGTTTGTTGCCGGCGCAACTCGCCCTCAAATATTAAAAGAGATTCGTCAAATAATTCCCGACCATTTTTTATTGGTTCCAGGCGTAGGAGCGCAAGGTGGAAACCTACAGGATGTTGCAGAAAACGGTATAAACAGCAAGTGTGGATTACTTATCAATAGTTCTCGAGGCATTATTTATGCTGGAAATGACGAACATTTTGCTCAAGATGCAAGAATTGCGGCACACGACTTGCAAGATCAAATGAAAGAAATACTCGTTAATCACAATTTAACTAACGCTTAACAAAATAATTCTTTTCTCGTATACTAAAGTATATGGGAAACCCCTTAAACTTAATATATTTGTAGCATCGGGAAAATGAAAATTTTAATTTACATAGCACTGTTTCTTATAACCATTGTTGGGAATCACGCAATGGCCTCTGATGCTATTATTAAAAATCAACCCGATCATTTGTTTAAAGACGAAGAACCTAAAAACATACAGGTAAACGTTTTAATTACCGATGACAGAGCAGTAAAAGACACGTTAATTACAGATATCAAAGAACAAATTACAAATCAATTAAAATCTGCCTTTCCAAAAGCAAAATTCGTATTTGCTGAAAAAATAAGCCAGCTTAAGCGCTCAGGCGACCATATCAATATTATGATCTCAATAAAAGAAGCTGGTACAGAAACACAAGAAGTAAAGATAAGTGCCATTACAAATTACTATGTAACGATCTATGATGTTTCCAGAACACCTATCTATATAAAAGACGGGCGGGTTCAATATGACATTCCCAATGTAAATCCTGACGAAACAGAAGTTGCCACACGCAAAACAATTGATGTTGCAAACCAACGATTAGTAGCATTTCTGCAGCGCAACATCAAACACAAAACTTTTAAACCTGCTGATCAGGCGAGGAAATAAGCATTGCCCATCATAAAACGATTCTAAATTTAATTTTGCCTACCTGCTTCCAGTTTTTTACTTTTAGTTCAAAATTCACTTCTATAGTTAAACCCCAAAACATATTGGGAAAATTTTTCAAAAGTATATAGATAAAAAAAACCGTGACTAAGTCACGGTTAAACAATTTTGTTGTTGGGTTTTGAGAAGGGTTAACATTACTAATTACGAAAATCAAATTTTGCAATAAATGTTTCGCCAATTAGACCAATGTTGTCTACTTTCACTTTAGTTAATTGCTTTTTCACATAGTCAGTTAATGTAGAGGGCCCGTTAATCTCCTCAACACTAATTTCACCAGTTTCCGTTACCTGCAATTGTGCTTTTACGGTTCCTGTAATTCCTTTTTCACGCGCTGCTTCAGGAAAATCAATTTGTTGATCTACCAACTTAGTGATTTGATGTAATCTGGTTTTCTTTCCTTTTTCCAGATTTGAAGCTTCTGCAAATGAAGTTGATAATGTAAATACAATAACTAAAGCTAGAATTTGGGTTATGGTTTTAAGGGTTGTCATAATATTAGGGTTTAAAGGTTAATAACTTTTGGGTTTCGTATATATGACGCGGCAATGACACAACCGTTACATAAAAAGTTACAAGAAAAAACTCAAAATCACTCAAAATTCTATAAATCAGTAACTTGAATAAAAGTTAAATTTTTGATTAACACTTTTTTCGTCCGATAACGAACACGTAAAACCCTAAATTTTAAGAAATCTTCAAAATCCTACGAGAAAGAAACTTCACAGGAACCCATGAAGCGATAAAACCAATTAGAGACACTACAGCCAATACCCATACAAAATCCATTAACTGCATTTGAACTGGATAACTGTCTATGATTAATGTGCCATTGGTATTTATTTTTATCAAGCCAAAAGTCTGTTGAAGCCATGCGGCTAAAAATCCCAGAAACAACCCTGCCAATGCACCCACAGCTGTAATCATAATGCCTTCTGTCATAAAGATTCTTCTTATCAGTTGACTATTAGCACCCATACTTTTCAAAATAAACACATCATTCTTCTTGTCAATAATAAGCATGGTAAGTGAGCCCAATATATTAAAAGAGGCAATTACTAAAATAAATGATAGAATAAGAAAAATAGCCCATTTCTCTGACTTCATAATCTTGTAGAAAAACTCATGTTGTTCATATCGGTCCTTTACTAAAAAACCTGAACCTAATCGTTCGCGAAGTAATTCTTTTACTTCATGAATATCTGCTGATTTAGAGGTCTTTATTTCGATAGCCGAAACCTCATCACCCGTATTAAATAACTCTTTCGCAAAAGCAAGCGGCGTAATTACATAACGCTCATCAATTTCCTGTCTTATTGAAAATATAGCTGTAGGAATTTGATGATTCTGTTTAAATGCATTCTGAGCACTCACATTTAAACTAGCCTCCCTATTAGGAGCATAAAAAACCAACGCCCTAAAAAAATTCAACGCAATTCCTAAATGATAACTCAAACCCTGCCCCACAATACACTGATGTCCTTCCTTTGGTGTTTCATATGTCTGCAGCACAATCATGGTATCCAATCCGGTTACCTTCATATATTGGTCATCGACTGCCTTCATGCGTGCCGGGTGTGTCTTATCCTCATATTTAAGTAAAACAGTCTCCTCAATGGTTTTTGAATAAACCTCAACACCCTTAGTTGTAGCAATAAGCTGCAAAGTAGCACTATCCGCCACAAATCGCTTCCCTGTGGCAGGTAACACCTTCAGTTCTGGATCAAATGAACTAAACAAGCTTTTCACTACTGAGTCAAATCCATTAAAAACAGATAAAATCAGTATTAGCGCGAAAGTTCCAACCAATACGCTTGTTACAGAAATTCCAGAAATAATATTAATGGCATGCTGTTTTTTGCGCGATACCAAATACCTGGAGGCTATGAAAAAAGGGAAGCGCATGCTTCTATTCGTTTAGTTTATCTTCAATTCTTTCAATATAATCCAAAGAATCGTCTAAATAAAAATGTAACTCAGGGACTACTCTAAATTGATGCCTAACACGTTTCCCAAGGTTGTATCGCAATTCACCAGCCTGATCATTTATTTTCTTTACAACTAATTCCGGATCATTAGCCGGAAATAAACTCAAATAAATTCTGGCGATAGACATGTCAGCCGTTACACGCACTTTAGTAACAGTGAACATTACTCCTTGCTGAATGCTTGGTCCTTGCTGCTGGAGCATCTCACCAATATCTTTTTGAATTTGTCTACTAATCTTTTTTTGCCTTTGACTTTCTTCCTTCATAATCGTTCCTTATTTAATGTCAAAATATTGATTACAAAAGTAATGCTTTTTGCGCACACTCTATCAAATTCATTAATTCTTAAAACAAGCATAACACCAAAAAAGTATAATTTTTAAAATAAATAGTATATTTTGCATTCAAATCGATGCTGATAATGAGAGTTATAATTGTAGAAGACGAAAAACCAGCCGCAACCCATCTCAAATGGTTATTAAATAATATCGACCCCAATATTACGGTCGTTGCAGAATTTGACACAGTTAGAGATGCATCAAAGGAGCTTCCTAAAATACAGGCAGATATCATTTTCCTGGACATTCACCTTGCCGATGATATCAGTTTTAAAATTTTCGACAATATTAAAGTGAGTACACCCGTCATTTTCACTACAGCATATGATCAATACGCTATCAAGGCTTTTCAATTAAATAGTATCGACTACTTACTAAAACCTATTGAGCAACAAAAACTTGAGACAGCACTTCAAAAACTCGAAAGCCTGAAACAATCATTTTCTCAAGGCAATGAAATGGTCGAAAAAATGATGGAGATGCTTTCGCCACAAAAGAAGATAAAAAGCCGATTTATGGTTGAAGCCGGAAAAAAAATCATTTCGGTAAAAGCTGAAGATGTGGCTTTTTTCTCAAGTGAAGAAAAATATACGTTCATCACCACATTTGATAATCGCTCCTATCCGATTAATAATTCGCTGGACAAACTTGAGCTCGAACTTGATGAAAACAAATTTTTCCGCATCAACAGAAAGTTCATCATCAACATTGATTCCATTGGTCAGATTTATTACTTATCAACCTCCAAAATCAAATTAGACCTCAAACCCGCACCCGAAAGTGATACTATTGTAAGCATACGCAGATTGAAAGCTTTTAAGGAGTGGTTGGAACAGTAACAAAATTTGCTATCCAATAATGATCGGAGATAACAAATCCCCTCCATCATACTTGTACAACAACTAAAAATCAACTATTTTCGTAGCCTGAAATTTATTAAAGATCGAAAGCGATATGTTAGACAAACTGAAACAAATCAGAGAAGAAGCCGAAGCGTTTGTAGCTCGCACAGAAGAAGAGATTGAAGCATTTCGTATCAAATATTTGGGTAAAAAAGGTAAAATGAACGAGGTTTTTGCTGAATTCAAAAATGTACCCAATGAACAGAAAAAAGAGTTTGGTCAGAAGATCAACGAAATAAAAACATATTTACAAAGCAAGATTGATGATTTCCGTCAGGACCTAAACCAAAAGCCTGAAGAAGCTAGTGGTGATGACCTTACTTTACCGGGTGATCCTGTGAAATGGGGAACACGCCATCCATTATCAATTGTACGTCGTGAAATTATTGATATTTTCAGTCGTTTAGGTTACGTAGTTGCTGATGGACCTGAAATTGAAGATGATCACCACGTTTTTAGTGCTTTGAATTTCCCAGAAGAGCATCCTGCCAGAGATATGCAAGATACTTTCTTCGTAGAGAAAAAACCTGACGTGCTGCTACGTACGCACACCTCGTCAATCCAGGTTCGCACTATGGAACAAAACGATCCGCCTATTCGCGTAATTTGTCCGGGTCGCGTATTCCGTAACGAAGCTATTTCAGCCCGCGCACACTGTATTTTCCATCAAATAGAAGGATTATATATCGATAAAGATGTATCGTTTGCCGACCTAAAGCAAACACTACTTTACTTTGCCCGTGAAATGTTTGGAGAGGAGACTAAAATTCGGCTACGTCCTTCTTACTTCCCATTTACTGAGCCATCGGCTGAAATGGATGTAAGTTGTACCATTTGTGGAGGTAAAGGTTGTAACGTTTGTAAATACACAGGGTGGTTAGAAATTATGGGCTGTGGTATGGTTGATCCTAATGTATTAAAAAGCAGCAACATTGACCCTGAAGTATACTCAGGATTTGCCTTTGGAATGGGAATTGAGCGTATTGCCATGCTAAAATACCAGGTAAAAGACCTCCGTTACTATTTTGAAAACGACGTACGATTCCTGGGACAATTTGAGACAGAATTATAAAACTATATCCCATTATATGAAACGCTGCATTAATCATGCGGCGTTTTTTATTCATCAACATTTTCCTGCATTCTTTCCCATTTTTTTTATCTTTATAAAAAA
>PKTE01000009.1 GCA_002869335.1 Salinivirgaceae bacterium
AAGCTCGTTACCCAACCATGCTGTCAAGTCACGTTCCTCATCAGCCCAGGAAATGGGATCAGGAATATGCAACGGACCAACAGATTGCAGCTTATCAATAGCCTCTGATGGAGTCACAAACTCCATATCAGTAAAATTGAAAATTGTTTCAGGCAAGGCTTTTACAAATTCAAAAATTCCTGTTTCTGCCCACTGATGCTCTCCAAATGTTTCATAATCCATGAAGAGATTTATAATCTCATCCTTTTTATCAACAGCTTTAAGCCATCCTACATATTTTTCTGCAGTAAGTGGCCATCCGTCCCATCCCTGATTAGAGAAACGGAATGCAATATCATCACTCAACTGGTAGTTTTTCAAAAGCACCTTAAGCTTTGGGTCTATTGTATTACTATACAAGTAGTTTGGGCTTTTCCATGCCATTATGTGCTTAGCTCCCTCTGTGAGCATACCTTTGTAGCCCATATTTGAAACCATTGCTCCAATTTTATCGGAATAGATAAGCTCAGTATTTCTGAAAACTTTCGGTGTTTGCTTAAAATGTTCTTCTATCTTTTTAACATGATTTTGCACTTGCGTTTCAAATTCCTCTTTATCAGTAAGTGATGACAAAGAATGGGCATATGTTTCTGATAGAAACTCTACATGTCCCGTTTCAGCCAACTTCTTAAAACCCTCAAGGACATCAGGCGCATACATTTGCATTTGATCCAGGGCCACTCCACTTATTGAAAATGAAACCTTAAACTTGCCATCGTATTTATTAATTAAATCCAATAATATCTTATTCATTGGCAAATAGCTTTTATCAGCTATTTTGCGCATAATACTCTGGTTCGCAAAATTATCGTAGTAGTCGTGGTGACGACCTATATCAAAAAAACGGTAAGGGCGCAATCTAAACGGTTGGTGCACTTGGAAATAAAAACAAATCTTCTTCATTTTTTTTTAATTTAATAATTCGAATAAACTAAGGCACTCTCTCCTTATTTAACAGCATCGTTTAAAACACTTTTATAAACTTCTAATACATGAGCAGCAGCATTATCCCATTTAAGGCTATGAACTTCATCTTTTCCAAACCTTCTGAACAAACCTGATACTCCTTTATAATTAATTAGACCATATATGGCATCTGCCATAGCATCTATATCCCAAAAATCAATCTTTATAGCATATTCAAGAATTTCAGCAACTCCCGATTGTTTTGAAATAATTACTGGCACATTAGAACGCATAGCCTCCAATGGAGAAATCCCAAATGGCTCTGATACAGAAGGCATAACATACACATCACTCACAGAGAACATCTTGTGTACATCATCTCCTTTTAAAAAGCCTGTAAAATGGAACTTATCAGATATTCCTAATTCGGCCACACGTTTTATTATTCTGTTGAGCATATCACCACTTCCAGCCATTACAAACCTTACATTTCTGTCTCTTTGCAAAACTTTATAAGCTGCCTCAACAAAATATTCAGGTCCTTTCTGAAAAGTAATACGTCCTAAGAATGTCACAATCTTCTCTTTTACATTTCTATCTCCCTGTCCATATGCAGCCTGTATAGGTTCAACAGCATTGTATACAGTTTCGATTTTATCCAATGGGATAGAATATTTTTCATGAACAATTTTCTTTGTCAAATTACTCACTGTAATAACCTTATCGGCCATCATCATTCCTTTGCGTTCGATGTCGTATACATTTTGATTGACGCCATGGCCACTACGATCAAATTCTGTAGCATGCATATGCACTACTAAAGGTTTTCCACTTACTTGTTTTGCAGCTATTCCCGCTGCATAAGTAAGCCAGTCATGAGCATGTATTATATCAAATTCAAGATTTTTAGCTAAAACGGCAGCTATTAATGCATAGCGACTAACTTCTTCCATTAAATCCTTACCATACTGACCGGAGAATTTAAACTTAGTGGACATCACTTTATTATCCTTCTCATCAGTAATCACAACATCTTCGTTCATTATTCGCTCAAATTCTTCAGGCGATACATAAGGAATTAGATTTGAACCTATTTCAAGGTACTTTATTTTATCCCAAAACTCTTGAAGGGTTTTTTCACGCACTTCAAAATCAACATCTCCGGCAGAGTGAAATCTCCCGATAGATTTATCTTCGTCGCCATATGCCTTTGGCACAACAAAATCAATGTCAATTCCGTGGTTTGCTAGTCCTTTAGTTAAACCATAGCAAGCTGTTCCTAAACCGCCACTTATATGCGGAGGAAACTCCCATCCGAACATTAATACTCTCATCAATAATCCGTTTTTTTAATTCAATCCCTATTAAGATTGCTTTTTTACTAACAACTCTTGTATAATAATTCTAATTTGCAGCAAAGCACCCACGCTTGGAGCAAATGAGATAGCACCTCTTGCATCATGCGGAGGATCACCATCGTAAATTTCAGCTATGGTCCCTACTCCATGATTTGTCATATCATCTTCGAAAGAATGATATAATTCCAAAACCTCATCCAATGCCTCTGTTCCATGAATACTTGTAATAGCTTTCACGTAAAACTCCAATAACCATGGCCATGCTGTACCTTTATGTAAAGCTCTGTCGCGATCAAACTGATTACCCTGATAATGTGGCTGATATTCAGGATGCCCGGGCGATAAAGTTCTTAATCCACGCGGAGTAAGTAACTGACGCTTCACCGTTTTTACCACAGCTTCTTTTTGCTCATCAGAAAGCATGCTATAAGGTAACGCTGCAGCAATAATTTGGTTCGGTGTAATATCCCAGTAAACCTCTTTAGTTGATGAATAATCTGCCAAATAGCCCTTATCACTCCAGAATCTGGAAATAAATGAGCTTTTAATTACATCTAAATAATGAGCCCACTGCTTAATAAATTCCCCATCATTATTTTCCTCTGCTTTTTCAATGGCAAAACTGATTGCATTATACCATAGTGCTTGCACCTCAACTGGCATTCCTTTTCTTGGAGTTACAGGTTTTCCTTTAACAATGGCGTCCATCCAGGTTAATGGTTTATCATTATCCCCAGCATATATTAATCCATAGTCATTCATTTTCACAAAGCCCATATTGCCATTTCCATAACCATTTATTATGGCCTTCATGGTTTCGCCATACTTCTACCATATATTAATACGGGGATCAGCTTTCTCAAGCTCCTGAAGCGTATAAAAGAACCACAAAGGTGCGTCAATCTGATCATATTGCTCATTATCAACAGATAAAGTAGACGGAAACATTGGACCACTCATTCTTCTAATGTAAGTATTTAATACTTTTTTACAGCTCTCCACATCTCCTATAGAAAGAGTTAGCCCAGGCAATGAAATCATTGTGTAACGAGCACTACCAGAATGCCAGGGGAATCCTGCCACAAGGCTTGTGGTTTTATGATGTCTTTCAATAAATTGCTGTGCACTATTTATCAAACAGTTCTCATAACTTAATCTTGGTGTTCGGCTTTTTCTCAAACTGGTAAATCTATGCTTGATTCCAGTTGGTTTCATTTCATCAATACCCGCCGCAAATACAATACTCTCTTTCTTTCTCAATTTTATTTCAAAGAAACCGGGTGTAAACAAATCTTCCTTGTAATCATACCCGCGTGCTTGCTCTTCGCTATATTCAACATTATAATACCAATCTGGCACATGAATATATTCAGGCTCGCTATTTAACTGCATATATAAAAACGGATAACCTTCATACATTTTAAGTCTAACTCCATTGCGCACCATCTCAATTCGAGTATTGGCATACATATTGGCCTTACTCAGACTATGCACATTTCTAAAAGTCAAAAATGGTCTGATTCTTAATTTAATAGGTGATGAAGTATCTACAACCTCATATCTGATTAATATCCGATCGTGTTCATTATCTAAAATCTTTTCCTTACGAATTACAACATCTCCCACGTTATAGGTCAAAAGCGGAATATCTTCTGCATCAAAATCCTGTACATACTTATGCCCTTTAGGCTGATATACTCCTCCAGCATATTTATGTATCCCAAGATTAAATTCCATATCGTTATGAATTACGGTAGCGTCTATGTCATTAAGCAACACATGCTTACCCTCATCTATTTCAGGCACTTCCGTAACAAGTAATCCATGATACTTGCGGGTATTACAATCAATTATACTCGAACATGCATATGAACCTTTACGATTAGTTCGCAATAATTCCCTATCCAAGGAATACTCAAGGTTCACCAATTTCGATTTCTCAAATTTCAAATAACTCATAGTAGATAAAACTAAATATAACAAAAGAAAATATTGACCACAACTTATAAAATCCTGTAAAACTGATTTTTACATAGGTGTAAATTTCTATTATTTTTTTTGAACTGCAAAATAATTTGTCAATATCTTTCGTTAAATTTGCGTTAAAAAAATATGAATAAACTTAAAGATTTATCCCCACAGCTTGTTTGGTCTTATTTTGAGGAGATTTGTCAGGTTCCCAGACCTTCTAAAAAAGAAGAAAAAATCATCAAATTTTTAACCGATTTTGCAAAAAAACATAATCTAAAACATGATGTTGATAAAGCTGGCAACGTACTAATATCAAAACCAGCAACCAAAGGATACGAAAACTTGGAAACCGTTGTTTTACAAAGCCATATGGACATGGTTTGTGAGGCCAACAAAGATAAAAAGCACGATTTTGATAAAGATCCTATTGAGCCAGTAATTGACGGTGAATGGG
>PKTE01000149.1 GCA_002869335.1 Salinivirgaceae bacterium
TAGCGCCGATGGTACTGCGTACTGTGGGAGAGTAGGTCGTCGCCAATTTATAAAGCCTGTTTATCGCAAGATAGACAGGCTTTTTTTATGGTAATTTTTCACGCAAAGGTTAAGAAGAATCGCGAAGCACGCAAAGAATATTGTAGTGGTGTTCTTTATACTGATGGAATCTTATTACCATCGTGGCATTATTTAGTGGAATATTTATCTACCAATATATCAACCCTAAGGGCTTAATTTTGCGCTTATTTATAATTGATATTTAAATAGTTATTCTTAAATAATCTTGATGGTTTAAACTATCTCATTAAATACATTTTACCCCAACCATTTGTGAAAAACTTATCAGCAGTTGTGCTTCTGTGCTTAAGCGTTTCACCATTCATTTTGACGATTACTTTGTAAATATATACACCATTGGCAAGCTTATCTCCAAAATCATCTGTGCCATCCCAATAATATTCTGTTACATTTCTTCCAATATATATAGGTCCTAGGTCTTGCTGATCAATGGATTTGATTTTTTTACCGGAAACAGTATAAATATCAATCCGAATGTCATCTGGTATTTGTGTTCCTGTCAATGTAAAGGCAAATCGGGTTTTAGTACTAAAGGGATTAGGATAATTAAAGATATTGGTAATTGTGCTTTCATTTACAATCTCAAATTCAATTTCATAATCATTTTGCCCACTTAAGTTATCAGAGGCATCACGAGCCTGAACACGCAGCTTATAAATGCCATCTTCTATAAATTGAGGCATGTAAGTAATGGATGCTTCTTCGGTATTTTCTGCAGGTTGCCAAACAATTGTTCCGTTTTCTATGCCAGGTGTAATATACACTCGCTGTTCTGCTTCCTGTCCTGTTTTGGATAAGTAGATGGCAAATAATGAAGTATCATTCAATGAAAGGTAAGGATTTTCATCCTTGAGTGAGATCTTAATAACGGGCTCTGCACTAATAATTTCGCCATTTAATATGTGTCTTCCGTCAAATGTTACATCCAATAACGGATTGGTTTGATCACCGTAAACATAAAAAGGAAGGCTTCCCAGATTGTTGAATGTAAAATAATCTTCCAATGCATTTTGTGCATACTCAACCCATAAATTATGATAACCCGAAAAACTTCCCGTTGGAAATTCTACGCTGTCTATGATAAATTCTCCTTCATTTAAAGGGGCTAAAGTCGTAGTTTTACTATTTAAAGTGTGATTTCCTAGATCCGTTATTCTGTATGTAATTGGAATGGAATCAGAGTTTATATCAGAAACATTTCTGTAGGCTAATTTTAATGTGAGCTGGTCTCCTTCTTGTATGCTATCCTGAGGAAATTCAAAGAAATTACCAGGTGAAATAGCAACGTCACTTTGCGGGTTAAAATTCAAAAATATATCGTCCTGATAAGCGGGGCTTTTATTGACTTTATCTTGTGTAAAAACTTCAAATTTTAAATATGGGTATGTTTCAACATTGACATTTTTTAAATCAACCGGAGAATTTGATATACTTAATTGTTCATAAATGGTATTTTCATTGTTTGAGCCTTTTCCATAAATGTTGATATGAATGCTGTCTTCTGGTTGAACAATTGAATTGTTGAAGTTCCATGATAGCTCATTCCAGTTTTTTGCCGGCCCAATCCAATCGGTTGTAAGGTACCCGTAATCAAAATTATCTTTTAGTGGAACGTTTAACGTAATTAGATCTATTGTGTTATTTCCGACTACTTCCACAGCTTTTTCAGGGAAACCTTTTTGTGAAAACAGAATGTAGGGATAATAATTTGGAACACCCCTGATTAAGGAAGCGCCAAGGTTTTCGAATGTCTCAAAATGTCGGTTTTCCCAACTTTCAAATAGCCCATCTTTATAAGAATACGTGAGCACATAATAACCGTCCGGGATGGTTTGCTCAATAAATGTGATCATGGCATCTAAAGAGGCAATGGATTGTGTTGAGAATACAAACAAATGATGGGGATAAGAGAAGCTCGGGCATTGTGGATAGTTAATCTGTCCATAATCTCCATGATTAGCAGCCCATGTTTGAAAGTATAAAGAATCGAAAACCACAACCACAAATGCCGGACTAATTCCACATGCGGCATTTGTTCTACTTCCTAATAATGAGTAGTATACGTCGTTGTAGGTGTGGCTGGTACCTGTCCCCAATCCAACATTTTGACAAACAAGGGTTTTGGGTGCAGATTCATATTCTAATTGGTTTTCATCTATTACTAAAAATTGAAGATTGTTTTGAATAATTTGATCGAAATTATTTTGTCTCTATCCTTTACCTGATGACTTTTGTGAAAAAGATCGTGTATAATACTCCCATTCATCATTTTCATTTTTAGTGCCAACCCGCCAATAATAGGTTTGATCTTCAGCTCCAATAATATTTGTGTTCCATTCCAATACTCCTCCTGGATAAGCTTGTTCGATCTCCTTTTTGAAGGGGCTGTTAAATGTTGAAGAGGTGTCAATTTCAAATTTTGTATAAATTTCTTCTATAAAAGGATCACCTGAAGAGGCTCTTAAAATAATTGTATCATTATTGTTAATGCCGTATGGGTATGGAAATACTGGAATTACACTAGAAGATTTAATATTGACAGGGAAAGTAACCCGGTTATTTAGTTCATTGAGTTCATTATATTCGTTTAAATAATCTGCTGTAATAGAGAAAGTATTTAATCCAGCTGCGATTTGCCTGTTTATTTGAACCCAAAAAGTAATACTATCTTGATAATTGAGGTGGTTACGAGTAATGTAATATGCAGTATCGTCACCGTTTGGGAAGGTGCGCTCAATTTGATAAGAAATGTTAGATGTAATTGATTTTCCCATGTTTCTAGCCACAAACTTTATGGCAAAAGAATCAATTGCAGTGGTTACTTCGCGTGGGGCAACAGAAACCAGTTCGTTTTTTAAAAGCACATCTGGTTGATCAAATTGATTTAGTACAATGGCTGGATCACCATGCAAAGTGAAGTCTAATGCTGTTGCGCTATCTAAATTGGAGGAGGCTACTGATAAATGAGTTATAGCAGATTGCTTAACAATTTCGCCAATTGATTCGCCGTATTGTTTGTATGCAAGTCCTTTGTACACTTCTTGCGAGAATTTATTGAGAAGGCTTGGGTAACCTTCTGAAACAGAGGCGAGAAAGGCAATTGCTCCTTTGTCGGGTATTAGAACCCATTTTTCGCTGGCAGAATTGGTTAATGTGGTGTGAATATTACCGGTATAACAACTATTGGCAAGCATTAATGGGTATTTACCCTGGTTGTTAAATGATTCCGGATCGTCGATATCCTGATCGAAACCGCCTGGGTAACCATGCCCAAATAGCGTAATCATTGAAGTACCATTATTAATGAGAGTTTTAATACTGTCTGACGATGTAATCTGAATAGGATCAGAGCTGTTTTTTAAAAATGTAGAAACCTTTGCCCCCATTAGGGTGTCTTCAATTATTGAGCGGTAGTATTCAATGTAAGCCTTAAACAGGTTTTGTTCCGATTCATTATTTCCACCTCCAAAATGAATAAATTGTTTCATCCACTCTGCCACAGGTTGATTTTCTAATTCCTGAACTTTAGATAAATACTGGTTGATTTGGTTATTTGTTTCTACAGATAGTCGGGATATTGTGAGCTCGGGGTTGTGATTATTAGAAGTTATTTTTGATGCTAATAAATTATCTGATGGTGGGTATCCAATCGTGGGAACCAGGTTTCGGCTAAAGTATGTTGTATTATTTCTTGAGCTGCTAATTTGTATGCTCTTACCAATTAGTAGAACATATTGAGGCAGCTCTCCATTTTCAGCAAATAAATATTTGAAAAAATTTCGAATGGCAAGAGGATGTTTTTTTATGCCATATGCGAAATGATTGTATAAAGAATTGATATTTACGACCGAAGCATTTCTGTAGTTAGCATAATTATTGGCTCCAGTGAGCAAAGATGGATGAGTAATGATGATAAAATCAGCATTTAAATTGCTGGGGAGGGTTGTGTTTGCTGCTCTTATGTAATTGGCATTAATAATTCCATTTTGAATGATGATAAAATGATCTTTATCTGAAGGAGGTAAAGAAAACTGCCAATCTGATCCATTGAAAAAAGGTGCAGGATTTAGATTATTGGCTGTGTCAAAAATGACGGGGGGCGTAGACTCTGAAAGCCCCTCAATGGTTATGATCTGATTTTCTGTGCGTTTTTCTATTTTATAAGTTCTAAATTCATTTGGCGCAACATTAAATGAAGCCGGATATTCTGCATAAATGTATGAAACCGCCATTTTATCTACAGTTGTCCCTAAATCATCAACACTTGAGAAACTAAAAGTATTGGTTTCGTTTAAATTACTGGTGTTAATGGAAAATGACTTTTTAATGGCAGTTTTTCCATAAAAAATGGTGTCAAAAACAGCTGCATTGGGCAATGTAATTTGTAAATGATGGTTGGCCCCAAGGGCAGATGCGTCATTGTAACTAATAACAGCTGTTTGAATTGAAACATTAGAACTGTTATTGTATATAGATGGAAGCGCAAAGGTCTTGTTTTGCGTTTGTCCAAGCCCGAGTTCAGAGCCAAACCATCCTTTAGTATCGTTAAATTCCGGAAAAGGATCACCTATTTGAAACGCAGTAGTATATTGCACCAAAGATTTACTTATGCCATACTGAA
>PKTE01000289.1 GCA_002869335.1 Salinivirgaceae bacterium
CTTTGTTCAATGTTCACATTTATGTAGCATATATTATAATTTCCGGCTGCAATAATTTGTTCCAAAGTACCATTTGTAACTGTATATCCATATTCCGATAGAGGCATTATGAATTTCACAACTCCATGTTGAAATGTTTTATCATGATTATTGGTAATCGTTGCCGAAAGACTGTCAAATAGACCATTATTTTCTTCATTATATTCGATAGTAAGGTTTTCGCCAATACTATTTACATAAATTGTATTTTCGGGTGCGAGTTCGGCGTTATTTACCCTAATCATGCGGTATGCCATGGTTTCGTCACAAACATTATCGGTTCCAATATCGTAAGGATGTACATAATCGTCTGTATTACCATGTGTATGTCCCCACAATGCCATGTCTGCGCCTAGCGTTTCAAGGTTTATATCATCGTTAAAATCAAAATGATAGAAAAGTACATTGGTTTTATCCTGATTTGAACTTAATTCGTTATTTAGCCATGTTAGCTGAGAAGGTATAAATCCCTGACTTCCATATATTTCATACAAATAACTATCGTAATTATCAGACGTTTCCATTCATATGAAATGTACTTCGTCGTAATTGAAACTATAATCGTGTGTGTAATATTCCTCTTGTACAGGAGGAATTGATTGCTGACGCCATCCAAAGAAGCGCCACCATTCTCTGCGGGAAGTTCCTTGTGATGGTGGTGTTGCATCCCAACCTCCAAGGTCAT
Source organism: Salinivirgaceae bacterium (assembly GCA_002869335.1). Taxonomy (GTDB): domain Bacteria; phylum Bacteroidota; class Bacteroidia; order Bacteroidales; family Salinivirgaceae; genus Salinivirga. The sequence goes on from PKTE01000289.1 coordinate 725, forward strand.
GGTTACCGGGAACAATAAAAACGGGTACTTCAAATTTCTCTAGTAATTGTACTGTTTTAGTATGATGGCGAAGGCATTCAAAATCTTCAAGTTCACCTTCATTTATTAAGTCTCCTGTTAGTAACACAAATTCAGGATTAATTAAATTGATATCGTTAATCACTTTTTCCAGATCGGTAAGTTCACTTTCGTCTGTTTCATAGCCTTCATCACCATAAAATGTGTGGCCGGGTAAGTGAGTGTCTGTTATTTGGATGAAGTAGTATTCGTCTTTATATTGATCGATTACTTTTACTGCATTTCTTGCTGTATCTGAAATTCCACCGGAGGCAGTTACATGCAGATCATATAATTCATAGAATTCTACATTAGGAAGGGTTGCTTGCAGTGTCCATTTGTCCAAATTAGTGTCATAATCAACATTGCTAATTGTAAGGTCAACTGTTACATTTTCGAAATATAGCGAAGCATCCCAGCTATTGGTGGCTTCCGGTGCAAAACACTCAATTACAAAGGTTTCACCATTGGCGACAATGGCAGGAATATTAAGTAAGGGGCGTTGAATAACTGTTATAGTATCAGCCTGTGGCGTATCACAACCATCTGAACCTGACAGAAGTTCTCCTGTTTGCAAATAGTCTAAATTGACATTGTTAATGGATGCACTAGTAAATTGAAGTAGGCCGTCACCATTAGCAATAGGAGTAAGGTTTAGTTTAATTAAAGTGCTAAAGTCTGAGAAATCGATATTTCCATTAAATGAAAGGTTGATAAGACCTGTTGTTGAATTATCAGTAACTGTGCCGGTTTCAGAAATGGTATTATCTGATTCGAATCCAGTAAAAGAAAATATCGTTGGATCATAAGACATTGAAAGCTCGTAATTGGTTATGTTCGCATTTTGATTGAGTAACCTAATATGTATAGGCAGAGCTAATGTACTTTCATCCAAAACATATGTGTCATTAGTTGATAAAATAAAGGCTCCTTCAGCTGCTTGAATGTCGTTTATCGATCTGGGTAAAATACATTGCCCATAATAATTTGTAACAATTCCCTGAACAGAGGCAAGTGGGTAATTTAAAAACAATGGTAAATCGTTTTCCATGTTGTAAATGGCAGCTGCGATTTCACAATCCCCTGAACCATCATTAGTTTTCCACGCTCCATAATTGTCATAGGTTTCTGTTACATTACAATCGGAGATTTGTACCATTACACCCTCATAAGCTTCTTCTTCAACCTCATTGGTATTGATTTGCGTGAAAGGAGGTAATGGGTTATTTGTACTAATAACTTCAAATGATGTAAGGTCTTTCAATTCTGTGAGACCATTGTATTCATATACTAAACCGGTTATAACTATGCTATCGCCTACAGAAGGAGAATTAGAGTTATCATAAATGAAAATGCCATTCCAGGCGCCACCTTTAGAAGTTTCAATAAAATATGTGCCGCCGTTATAATTGGCAATTGTTACAATTCCTCCGGTAGTAACTATTTGATTAGCATAAGTAGATGGGTAAGTGCCATCTACAGATTCAGTTGTATATTGTATATCGTAAATGCTGATTTGGGCATTTAAAAATAGAGGGAGCAAAGTCAGGATGAGTAGTATTTGTCTTTTCATCTTTAGCAAATATTAGAAATTAGTTTGAAAGGCTAAAAATAGCACGATAAATTGATATACGATAAAAAGAAAGATTTGTGTCCGATTTTGTCTTTTTTTCATAGACAATGGCTTGCATTTTTTAGATTTCTCGCCACGAACGCCACGATAAAAACGCGCCGCGAACGCTATGAGTTATCACGTTGCGAACTTTGCGTCTTCGTTGCGGACGCTGCGTGAAATAATAAACTGGTACGTTCACAATGACATCTTCAATTTTTATAGCAATGTGCTTCTGAGCAACGATTTAATTGGTTTATGCAGATGATGAATCTGTCTTAAAATTAGATTTTCGTAACCAATCTGAACATGCTTCAATTGTTTCAAAGATGTGTTCTTCAGGTATTACTTCAGGAATAAAGTGATTTTTTTTGAATAAATAGAGTGGTTGAGATTGTACCATTGTCATTACCACAATAATACCATTTTTTTTCATTTCTTTGATAACGTCTTCGAGTGCATATAATCCTGATTGATCAATGTAGGGAACTTTTTTCATTCTGAAAATGATGACTTTAGCATCTTTAGGAATTTTATTGATGCGTTCCATCATTTTTGACGCTACTCCAAAAAACATTGGGCCATCGAACCGCTTAATGTAAACATGGTCGCTTTGTAGTGATAGGTTTTTTTCATCATTCCAGGGCATTTCCCGATCATACTTGTCTACCTTGTTTAGCGAGGTTGAGTTTTCAACCATTTCACTGGCTTTTCGCATAAAAACAATGGAGGCTAATACCATTCCTATTCCCACAGCCTGAATTAAATCGATAAACACAGTTAATAGGAATACCGTTACAAGGATAAGAGCATCAGAACGAGGGATTTTGAGGATATTTTTAATTCCTTTTGTATCTATGATGCTAATTCCTACAGTTATTAAAATCCCAGCCAGTACAGGCAGTGGAATGTATGATACATATTTGCCGAGTCCCAGAACTATTGCCATTAATAATAATGCGTGGATTATACCTGATAACCTTGTTCTTCCGCCGGATTTTACATTGACTACAGTTCTCATAGTGGCTCCTGCGCCGGGAATTCCACCTATCAATGATGCAGCAATATTTCCAATACCTTGTCCAATAAGTTCCTTATTACTATTGTGTTTGGTGCGTGTAATATTGTCGGCTACAACAGATGTTAAAAGTGTATCGATAGTTCCTAAACCCGCAAGCGATAACGCAGGTATTATTATAAGACCGATGTCTGTGATATTTATGTCTAGAATTGAACCAACTTTTAATGCAGGGAGGCCAGTAGGCATTTCTCCAATAATTGGAATGTTAAGTTCAAAAAAGATAGTTATCAAAGTCATTACAATGAGTGCAACTAGTGTACTCGGTATCGATTTAATTACTTTCGGTAAAAGATAGATGATGCCTACTGTTACGATCGTTACTATTATTGCCAAATAATTAAAGTTAGAAATTGCTTCAGGTAACTTAATAAATACATCTATAATTTTTGAAGGAGATGATAGTCCCATCATAGGGAATAGTTGTAGTACTATTATGATAATTCCTATTCCACTCATAAATCCAGATAGTACGGGGTATGGGATGAATTTGATATATTTTCCGATTTTTAATACCCCAAAAAGAATCTGAAAAACTCCTGAAAGTAAGAACGTAAGTATAATTAGGCCAAGAGCATTATCGATATCTCCATATTTTGAGATCGCTAATGTTACAATTGTGGCTGAAACTACTGTCATTGGGCCGGTTGGACCACTAATTTGTGTGCTTGTTCCACCAAAAATGGCTGCAAAAAGGCCTAAAACCATAGCCCCGTATAATCCTGCACTTGCTCCTAATCCTGATTGCACACCAAAAGCTAATGCTAATGGCAGTGCAACAATTCCAGCGGTTATTCCACCGAAAATATCACCTTTTGCGTTCTTAATTTTCATTATAGTTCTGAGATTTTGACGCGCAAAAGTATGGAAAAAAGGGGAATAAATTCATGTTAGTAGCATGATAAATAGTTGCCTAATTTATGTTTTATATCTTTGGATTAAAAGAGCTTATATTATTGTTTACTAACGGTTTGTGATTGAGTTTGTTAAGGGGTTGCTTTTGCGATTATGTACTTTTCCTATGAAAAAATAATCTTCCTATCTTTACCTTCATGAATCGCATTGATCGCATATCGGCTGTATTAATTCATTTACAGAGTAAGCAAATTGTGAAAGCCTCTGAATTGGCTGAGCGATTTGGTGTGAGTAAACGAACGATCTATCGCGATATTCGTTCTTTAGAAGAAGCCGGAGTACCGCTGGGTGGTGAAGCCGGAGTGGGCTATTACCTTTCTGATAGTTATCATTTACCACCTGTGTCTCTTACTCGTGAAGAAGCCGGAGCATTTATTGTAGCTGCTAAACTCATGGAAAAGCATACCGATTTTTCTGTGAACCAACAATTTCAGAGTGGATTAACTAAAATACGTTCAGTATTACGAAATGCGGATAAAGATTACCTTGCCAATATTGAAGACCAAATTGCAGTGCTGAAAGCTTCAGATAGAAGCGGAGCGCGCTCATCTAACCCTTTCTTTGCATTGATTATGCAAGCAATGAACGAAGGAAAGGTTGTTGAAATTGAATATGTATCCGGCTATACAAAGGAAGAAACTAAACGCGATGTGGAACCCTATAATTTATGGTTTTATAGTATGAACTGGCACCTGATAGGTTATTGTAGAAAACGAAAAGGATACCGTGATTTTAGAATGGATCGCATAAAAAGCGTAACCATTACTGGTCATAGATATGAAAAGCCAGTCAGTTTTTCCATTGAGCACTATTACGAAGAGATGATGAAAAATCAGGAGCTTTATAGTGCGCAGCTATTGATTGATGAGGAAGTATATCCTCATATTCAAAACTCTCGCTACTACTTTGGTTTTATTGATGAGCAAAAAGTGGGTAATAAGTATAAAATGAACTTTCTTGTCAATGACCTTCGATATTTAGCAAAATGGATTATCACTTTAGGTAATCATGTGGAAGTTTTAAAAAGTAGTGCGCTTAATGGTTTGATATTGAGTGAAATAGAAATACTTTCGGCGCATTATTCCAAAAAATTATAATCCTGCTGACATACTGTTGTCACACCCTCCCTTTAGTTTTGCAATGTAATTAATCATTAAACATTAAGAAACTATGGAACACAAACAAATTCAATCACAATCGGTATTTTACAAAACAGTAAGAACTAATATCAAAAATATTGGACAGTATGTAGGTACTATGCCTGCACAACTGATGGAAGACCTTGCAAAAGAAGGTTTGCAGCCAGAAGGACCTCAGATATGGAGATACATTGGCAGCGATGGAAATATTGAAACGGAATTTGACTTGCAAGTAGGCATTCCTGTAGGTGAAAAAAGAGACGGCGATGATCGCTTTACTGATTTCATACCTTTCAAATGCGCTACTTTTATACATAAAGGATCGTGGAGTGAATTTGGAAAAGTATATGAACGGATTATTGGTGAAGTAATGGTTGCCGGGCATAAAATGAATGGTGAAACCCGAGAGATTTATCATAATTGTGATTTTGAAAATGAGCAAAATAATGTAACAGAGATTCAAATAGGAATTGAATAGTTAAATAGAAAATCCAAAATCCCATATCTATTATCCAATATCCAATATCTATTATGAAACACGAATGGCGTAAACACGAAAAGCAGTATTATCTGCCAAAGCAAGAACCAGAAATTGTAGAAATGCCTATATTTAAATTCTTTACAATTGAGGGCGAAGGTAATCCAAATGATGAATTCTTTACGGAGTATATTGGCGTACTTTATTCTTTGTCATACGCTGTAAAAATGAGTCCGAAAAAGGGAATGCAACCTGATGGTTATTTTGACTACACTGTGTATCCATTGGAAGGTGTTTGGGACCTGAAAGAAGAAGCGAAAGAAACCTATTCTGAATCATTAAATAAGGATGATTTAGTTTTTAAATTAATGATTCGTCAACCGGATTTTGTAACTGCCGAATTTGCCCAGAAAATATTGGAGTTCGTAAAGAAAAACAAGCCTCACAAATTACTCGATGAAGTGAATTTTGAAGCTATTTCTGAGGGCAAATGTATACAAATGTTGCACTGTGGCTCATATGATGATGAACTCGAAAGTTTCGCCCAGATGGAGCAATTTGCAAAAGACAATGGACTGGAAAGAAAGCATAAGAGTCATCGAGAAATTTACCTGACAGATGCACGAAAAACCGCACCGGAAAAACTTAAAACCGTATTAAGATTTACAATTTAATTAATATTTTTAACCACAATGGAATCGCAGATTCTTTGTGTCTATTGTGACTTCATAGTGTAACTTGTGGTTAGAACAATTAAAATTTTAATTTAAGCATGGAGAAAATCATTACCCTTACTCCGGAAAATATAGAACAAGAGCATATATGCTGCGCCATGGCCGATAAAAAAAGCTTTGATGGTGTGGCAGCTAAAAAGGAGATACTTTGCAACCAATATTCAGAAGGATATCGATTTAAGAAGCTAAATGTAAAAGGTAAGGTGCTCATAGAATATGCACCTGCCGAAATAACGTTAAGTCCGGTTATTGCACCTGATTTTATGCAAATACAATGCTTTTGGGTATCAGGTAAATACAAAGGACAGGGTTGGGGAAGAAAGTTGATGGAGCAATGTATTGAGGATTCCAAAGAGAAAGCTGGGATAGTGGCTGTATCAAGTGCTAAGAAAAGACCATTTATGTCTGATCCTAAATTTCTTAAAAAGTTTGGATTTGAAGTAGTTGATGAAGCACAGCCTTATTTCCAGCTTTGGGTTAAAAAGAATAAGGATTTAGAAGTTCCTAAATTTTCAGATGCTGCTAAAGCAATGCAATGCAATGAAAAAGGTATTTCTGTATATTTTACATCTCAATGTCCTTTTACTGATTATTACGTGAAAAATGAAATGGTAGAAATATCTAAAAAATGGGATATGCCTTTGAATGTGCATCAAATTAAAACTGTTGATAATGCAATGAAAGCCCCAACTGCTTTCCCTTTATATAGTGTATTTGTGGATGGGAAGTTTTTAACACATGAAATATTGACAGAAAAACGTTTTGCCAAGTTGTATAAAGCGAAATGATATGATGAATAAAGCCTTGTGATCAATCACAAGGCTTTGTTTTATTTAGTCGTTAAAATTTCTTAGTTTGAATATACTTATCAAGCTCCTGAATAGATGTTTCTGATTTAAACGTATCGTTAACAATGTGGTAATCGTTACGGTTATCGCATTTTAGATAGGCGAATTTTGCAAAATCTACACGTGTTTTATCTGTGTTAAATTGCTCCATAATAACTTTGATTTGACTGGCTGTCAAACAATAGTTGTCGGCAACCTGTTTCGCAATAGTCAATTTTGCATCGTCATTACTTTTTGCCGATATAGACACAACCGCATCATGATATTTTTTGAGATCCATGCCACATGATTTGCTTGAAACACTCACATTTGTGTTAAGTTGTGGCTTTGCTTCAGGTTCTGTTTCTTTTGGTGTGTCGGTTGAGACATTAGAATGCACAGAGGCAGAGCCCTTAACGTGGACATCTGCCTCAGTATTATTATGATTTGTTTGAACTGAAATGCTTACATTGGCATTGCCTCCTTTTGGCTTATGACTTTTTTTTTTGAACCTTGTGGGCCCATTAAGTTTTGCTTATTATCCTTGCTTCCAGGAAGTGTTCTTTCTTTTTCAAGCTGGAAAATATATTGACCATCTTTTGCTTTTTTTAGCTTGTAAGTAGCCTCTTTACCTTCTTTAACCATTAGTTTTTTATTGATCGATTTAACATTTCTGTAAAAATCAATTTTTAGGTTATAGGATTGTTTTTCAAGGTTTTCAAGTATTTGTTTGCTACCTGGCTTAGGAGTTACTTTTTCCCCATTTAGAAATACTGTAAAAGGCTCATTAGTATCGTTATATATTACTACGCGGTTATTGTAAGTTGGTGCAGGTGTATCTACTTTATCTTTATCTCCATTGCCACCATTTTTATCCCCAGTAGGTCCGCCCATTAGATTTCCTGTGGCTTCACCATTATCCTTTTCCTTTAAAGAATTTTCGTTTACGAGTTTGAAAACATATTGCTTCGGATTTACCCTTTTTAATTCATATGTAGCTTCAATACCATCTTTTACCATAAGCTTTTTGGTAATAGGAGCTGCACCTTTGAAAAATTTAATTTCTAAGTTAAATGATTGTCTATCCAGGTTTGTAAATACATGTTTTGTGCCTGGTTTAGGCGTCATTTTTTTGCCATTAAGGAAAACTGTAAATGGTTCATCTTCCTTTGTTCTTATTATTACTCGATTTTTATTTTTCGATACAATAGGATCTTTCTTAACATCTTTTGCTGGTTCCTTTGGGTCACCCATAAGGTTCATTTTGTCTTTTCCAGATAATTTTGGTATAGCTTTCTCATTTTCAAGCTTAAACACATATTGGTTAGCACCTGCTTTTTTCAATTTATATTCTGCTATCATACCATCTTTTACCATCAATTTCTTTTTAATAGGTGCAGCACCCTTAAAGAATTTGATCGTAAGGTTAAATGATTGTCTGTCAAGATTGTCAAAAACGTGTTTTGTTCCTGGCTTTGGAGTCATTTTTTTGTCATTCAAAAACACGGAAAATGGTTCATCTTCATCAACTGTAATGATAACCCTGTTTTTTAAATCATTTGACTTTTCAGCATTTTGGGCACTTACTGAAAATGATGAAAACAGAATAAGAAGTAGCGTGAATAATGTAATTGTTCTCATTGTATTAAGTTTTGGTTATTCAAATTTAGAACTACAAGTTATAACATTTTGTGTTTCGTGATTTCAATACACCTAAATTTAACAAATTATTTAATTATATGTTAAATGAATATGGGGTATAAATAAAAACGTCTTCTGCATATGCAAAAGACGCTTTTATAATACATTTTATATAAATGAATTATGGAATTTTAACTATTCTTTTTGTTTTAATAGTATTTCCATCTTCAAATTTTAAGAGGTAAACACCGGTTCGCAGGCCTTCAATGTTAATGGTTAATGAGTATTCATGATTGTCCCATACTTCTAGCGGTTGTCCTGCAGTATTTAGTAATTCTATTCTTTCATATTTACCAGCATTGTCTATTCTAATCTCATTTTGAGAAGGAACAGGATAAATATTGATGCCACTACTTCCAGCAAAAACGGGTCCTACAAGTTCTGATTCAACTGGTTGGCCCTGAATATAATCTGTTGCAGAAGAGATTGGGGTTATGGCTACTGACAAATATTTATCAATATCGTTACTATTGGGTAAGTATTTGGCTGAGACTGCTCCTTCAATGAGTGTTTTATTGGTTCCCAGCGAATCATCACTTCGGTACCACTGGTAAATTGAATTTCCCTCGCTTTCACCATTTAAATCAAAATAAGTATAAACACCATATAAGGTATCATTCACTTTAGCATCACCCCAAATAGATAATTGGCTAATTTCCGGGTAAGCCGGGAATTGTGGAGCAGTATATTCTTCGTTAATTAATAATTTATACTGTCCCGGATGCAATGTAAACGTTGTGTCGTTTGAAATTATCTGATTGCCTTCAAAATAGCTGTACCATGTTTCATAAGCAGATAGGTCAGGTGTATATTCGTGAGCTATAACATCAAAATTACCAATTAATACTGCTGAAGAAAAACCGTCTTGGAACGTAATCTGTTTAACTTCATTGTATGCGCTGATATTGAAGTTACTAGTTTGAAAAATAGGGTAGTTTGTTCTTAGTTTGGCAATTTCTCAATAGAATTTATATAAATGTTTTCTTGCCGGTTCATCCATATAATCCCAGCGAACAGGTTTTTCACAAACACTACAATCATAATCAATGCTGTAATCGTAACCTGTTTCACCAAATTGCCAAATCATTTTTGGACCAGGCACTGTAAGGAAAAAGAGTGTAGATAATTCAGCTCTGCGTAAGGCTGTTTCTAAATTGGTTATTTGGTATACCTCCGTACCATTACCCCATGAAAGGTTTTTAAACATCATACGCTCTTCATCATGGCTTTCCATGTAGCCCACAAGGCGTGGCTGACTCCATCCGCGACTTTTGTAAGAAATTCCTGAAAAGTCTGATCCATCCATGTAGCCCATTGATGATTGTAAATAGGAGTGATTCATATTTCCCCAAAGCATCATGCCGTAGTTGGCTAAAACCTTTTCTTCAGAATTGTCTGTAAGGTGTTCTAATATTACATAGGCACCAGGAGATGCGGTATTGATAGTATCGTAAATATCTTTTAATATATTGATACGAGCCTGATCGTAGGCCCATCCGTCACCGGGAGTATTCGTGAAACCTTTTGTAAAGTCAAATCGGAAGCCATCAAATTTATACTCTTCTAGCCAATATTTAGTAACTCTGCTTACAAATTCTTTGGTGTATGGACTTTCATGATTAAAGTCGAATCCCCATGAGTATGCCTGATTAGGCGATACTTGATTGTACCATGGGTTTTCTGGTGTGGGTTGTCCGTAATCTCCAGCGCTTCCATTGAAATATAATTGTACCAATGGAGATTGTCCATAACTATGATTTAGCACCATGTCTAAAATAACTGCCATCCCATTTTGGTGGCAAACATCAATAAATTCTTTTAAATCATCTTTAGTTCCGTAATATTTGTCTGGAGCAAAATAAAATGATGGGTTGTAACCCCAACTGCTATTTCCTTCAAATTCACTTACGGGCATAAGTTCAATGGCGTTTACACCTAAATTTTTCAAATAATTGATAGTATCTATAAGTGTTTGGTAGTTCCGAGCTTCGGTAAAATCTCGCACTAGCAATTCATAGACAATAAGATCTTTTTTAAATGGTTTCTCAAATTGGTCAATTTGCCATTGGTATTCAGTTTGAGCTGTTTGGAATACTGAAACAATACCGTCGGCTTTTCCAACTGGGTAATCCATTAAGTTAGGATAGGTTGATTCCGGAATGTACTGGTCATTCCATGGATCTAATATTTTATCAGCGTACGGATCTGCAATGGTTATTTCCCCATCTACTATGTATTGAAAAGCATATTCTTTACCTGCTTCGAGATTTTCTAGCGTAACCCAATATCTTGCACTGTCAGGTGTGCGTAACATTTGATTATCCTCTCCAATATTCCAATCGTTGAAACTTCCTTTTACAAAAACAAAATCTTTGTAAGGTGCAAATAGAACCAGAGTAACGGTATTGTCATCAATATAATTGATTCCATCAACAAGGTTTGCAGAGGGTAATTCAGCAGTTTGAGTTTCTGTTCTTACATAAAAGCTAATTTCGTCGGTAAATGTTGTGTCAGTACCAGTTACATGTAATGTAACAGTATTTACACCTGTTTGATCAGCTTGAAATGTATAGTTAATATTGTTTGATGCATTTGTAGCTACATTTGTTCCATTTATATCAATTGACATTTCTGTGGCTGCCAATACTACTGCATTTATTTCAATTTCGTCACCAATGCTATAAATGGCTAATGTATCAGGGCTGTTCCATGTAATATCATACGGATTATTGTAAACATTAATGAAAATATCACCTCCATCTTCACTACGACCTACAATGGAACCATCTTCGTTTCGAAAAACGAAAGCTAGTTGCTCAATAGTTTCACTGGCAGGTACACTATAGTAACTGCGGATGTCTGGTGTCAGAATAAGTTGCCATGTATCTCCTGATATTTTAGTTAATTGGGTTGCAGCAGTGTTTTCACCCCAATCTGTTTTTACGTATTTCCAATCGCTGGGAGAGGTGCTGGCTGATGTTATTACACCTGTATGTGCATAAATATCCCCATCATATCCGGCCAATGCAGCATTTCCTTGATCAGCATTATAAGTTATTGTTAATGAACCGTCGGGTAACGGGTATTCTTGATTTGTAGTAACTACTTGCGCAACACTACCTGCATGTATTAGTATAAAAGCTAATGCGATTGTTATAAGATACAGTTTTCTCATTTTGATACATTTTTATCCAAACTTAAGGATATTTTGAAAAAAAGGCTTTACAATCCGACGACATTTGCAAATCGCCGAATTGTATAAGCCTACACGCCTCACTAAAAAAACTTTATGAAAAAGTCAAGGAGCTCTTTTTATTTTTTAAATTCAATTATACGTATAGATTTTGCCTTTATATTGAACGTGTTTTTATCTGTTACAGTATTCCCGGTTAATATATCTTTTCCGGTTCCGTATTGGCTTAAAATCTCCTCAAATCTTTCTCCATCAATAGTTCTGTCTTTTTCAGGGTTGTTGTTTAAAATAACCATTACGGCCTCATTATCAGTATGTCTGAAATAAACGTATGTGTTATTGTCAGGCACAAAATGAGTTAGTCCACCTTTTGAAATAGCTTCTGAACTCTGGCGCCAGTTAGCTAATTTCCTTATGAAATCAAATGCTTCATTTTCTCTTTCGGTTCTTCCTTTTTCCGTAAATGCATTTCGTTCATCTTCTTTCCAGCCACCTGGAAAATCTTTGCGAATATTTCCATGTCCTGTATGCTCCAGACCTGTCATAGCAATTTCATCACCGTAGTATAGCATTGGAATACCTCGCATTGTCAAAAGAATTCCCAACCCCATTTTATACTTTCTCATATCTTCATCAACGGATGAGTAAAAGCGGTCAAGATCGTGATTGTCAATGAATATTACATTCTGGAAAGGATCATTGTAAAGGAAATCTCTTGCCAACACATAGTAAATTTGTGCCAAACCTGATGTCCACCCATCTTCTTGATTTAGACCATCTTTGATGGCGTAATACAAGGGGAAGTCAGTGTTGGTTGGTATATGCGAATTGTATCCTTGAGATACTGGGCTATTTTCTTGAAAGTAAGCAGTTAATGCAACTTTTTGCAACCAGGTTTCTCCTAAAATTGTAAAATCAGGGTATTCTTCACGAATTCTTTGGGCGTATCTGGCTACAAAATCTTTTTCAGCGTAAGGTTGTGTATCCATTCTTAAACCATCAATTCCTGAGAATTCGATCCACCAAATCATATTTTGGATAAGGTATTTTGCCAGAAATTTGTTGTTTTGGTTAAGGTCAGGCATGGTTTCCACAAACCAACCACTGGAGAATTTATTTCTATCATATTTTGATGCATGTGGATCAGCAATTACCGAACCTCTGTAGTTTGTTTGAAACTTCTTATGGCTATTGATCCAATCTTCTGAAGGAAGATCTTTCATCCACCAATGGTTTATGCCACAATGGTTTACCACAACATCCATGATCACTTTCATTCCTTTATTGTGGCTTTCGTCAACTAACTTTTTATAAAGGTCGTTATCACCAAAACGCGCATCTGTATTGTAAAAGTCAGTAATTGCATAGCCGTGATAGGAATAATCGTCCATGTTATTTTCAAAAAATGGATTGAGCCACAAGGCTGTCATTCCAAGATCTTTGAGATAGTCTAAATGGTTAATTATTCCCTGTAAGTCACCACCGTGTCTTCCATTGGGATTTGTGCGGTCAGCCTTTTCGATCATATCCGGATGGCTGTCGTTTTTTGGGTTACCATTGGCAAAACGATCGGGCATTACCAGGTAAATTAAATCTGCTGCTGAAAATCCACGTTTCTTGTCAGATTTTTCACTTAAATTATAATCGTATTCAGCTGTTATTTTACCATTTTCAATAAATTGAAGATTATAAGTTCCAGGTTTTACATTTGATCCAATTTCAAGATCAATAAACAGGTAGTTATTGTTTTTAAGCCTGTGTACATCTACAATTTTTATTTCTCCATTTTTAAACTCGGGCATAGTTTGACCTATGTTCTCTCCATGCACTAATAGCTGAAGGCTATTATCTTTCATTCCTGTCCACCAGTTTGGCGGCTCAATACGGTTTAGCCTCTCATTTTGTGCGCTCACGCTCATCATTAACATTGATATTAATATGGTTACTAAATACTTCATGTGATTATCCTTTTATGTTTAAACTATAAACCCAAAAAATAGCCCCATGGTTCTAATTTTAACTTGTCTTTGCTAGTTATTTTTTTATCGCTAAAAATATCTGCAAATGTTTTTTCGCATTTAAAATCTTTGAATTGCACTTCTACTTCTTTATCAGAGAAGTTAAATACTGCCAATATTTTACTGTCATCTTTTTGGCGTGTAAATGCGAATATTTTCTTTGAATTATTTGTTTTAACTGTATCAATTGCGCCACCATAACGACCGTTCCATAATGCTGGTGTTTTGTGTTTTACATCGTTTAATTGCTTGTAAAGCACAGCCATTTCATTTTCCTTCCACTCAATGGTATCTTTTTCAAAAAACTTAAGTCTTTTGTCTAATCCAGCTTCTTGTCCACTGTAAATCAATGGGAAGGTAGGAGCAGCATAAGTGAAAACAGCAAATGTTTTATAGCTGTTTGGCATTCTTTCGTATACAGTTCCGTTCCATGAGTTCTCATCGTGATTTGACGTAAATCCCATACGGTAAATGCTGTCTGCAAATCTGGTAGGCTCTTTCTTGAAATATTTTCTTAAGTGGTTAGCGTTTTGCTTTCCTTTTGATATTTCATTCATAATATGATGTAATTCCCATGCATAGTTAGCATCAAAAGCTTTTTTATGCAATTTTGGTTCTTCAGCTTCAGCCAGCATAAATACAGGCTTTACTTTTTCCATCGCATCTCGCGCACTTTCCCAAAAATCATTTGGAACCATACTTGCCACATCGCAACGATAACCGTCAATGTTGAATTCTTTTACCCAGTATACTAGTGCATCAGTCATGGCTGCTCTTAAACCTTCGTTATCATAATTTAAGTCAGCTACGTCTGTCCAATCATCAACAGGAGCAATAATTTTACCCGTAGAATCTTGAGTGTACCATTCAGGATTTGATTCAATCCATGGATTATCCCAGGCAGTATGATTGGCTACCCAATCAAGAATTAGCATCATCCCGTTCTCATGAGCGGTTTCAACCAACTTTTTAAAGTCCTCTTTTGTACCAAATTCAGGGTTAACTGCTTTATAATCTTTCACTGCATAGTAGCTCCCTTTAGATCCTTTTCTATTTTTTTCACCTATTGGATGAATAGGCATAATCCAAAGAATATCAACACCCAATGCCTTTAGTCTTGGGATGTGCTTAATAAAAGCATTGATAGTTCCTTCTGGCGTATATTGCCTTAAATTAACCTCATAAATAGTGGCGCTTTTCGATTGTTCAATCGGATCAGATTTTGCGGCCTGTGCTGCAACCTCGTTCTTTTTTGCCTGGTTACAACCTCCGAAAATAAATGCTAAAGAAATCATTGACATAATTAGTAAATTCTTCATTGCAGGTAAATTTTGGGAATTATTTAATATTCGTTATTATTTCAAAATTATTGGATGGTAAGCTAATTGTAAGATTACCATCTTAAAATGTTGTTGCATGTCCAAAAATGCTTTTGAAATTTGCATTTTCACATAAATCAGACTTTTTAATACTTATGGTTGCATCAGCATCACTCTTATTGAATGCTACAATAACTAACTTGTTTAAATAAGATCGTTTATATACTAATATATTGGAAGATGTTTGTAAAAATTGAATATCACCAAATATCAGAGGTAATGCTTTTTGTCTGAAATTAAGCAGTTTAGAAGTTATTGTTTTTAGGTTCTTCTCCTGATCTTTTAAACCATCAAATTGCATCATGCGACGATTGTCTGGATCGTTCCCTCCGGGCATGCCAATTTCATCGCCATAAAATATTACTGGCAAACCTGGTAATGTACTAATGATAGCATTTAGCATAGCAGCTCGCTTATATCCAACAGGGTCTTTAACTTCAATATCACGTTTCCACCCAGCTTTTTTGGCATCTTCAGTAAATTTCAATGCTCCTGAAGCATATGAAATAAAACGTGCTCTATCTTGATTACCTGTGATATTGCCCATGAGATGGTGATTTCAGTAGTATTTTTGACTCTTACCTATTTCAGAAACCAAATCCTCAAAACTATTATTTCCCGCAAGCGTACTCACAATTGCATCGTAAACATTGAAGTCAAACTGAGCATCTAATTGCCCGCTATTTACATAACTGCCAATTAATTGTGGTGATCCGTAAGTTTCCCCAATTTGGTAAAGCCTGCGATTTTCTGGAATTACTATTTCAGTGCGTAGCTTTTTTGTCAACGTACGCCAGAATATTTCAGGTATATGCTTAGTTGCATCATGACGGAATCCGTCTAAATTATACTCCTTAATCCACCACACAGCTGAGTCAGTAAGCATTTCTGTTACTTCTGGTTTTTCTAAGTCAAGTGTTGGTAAAAATACATCAAACCAGGTTGTAAGTCTTTGTGAATCCCATTTCTCGGTGTTAAGAGTGCCATCGGGAAGGTATAGATTGGTTTTATAATCCGGATGGGCCTTAATAAATGGATGATTTTCATGCACATGGTTGGCTACAAAATCTAAAAGCACATTCATGTTATTATCATGTGCTGTTTGTACTAGTTTTTTTAGATCTTCTTTAGTCCCAAAATGTGGATTGATTTGCGTAAATGAAATCGGCCAATAACCATGGTAAGCTGAAAAGCTTGTTTTTGGATCGGGGAACATACCATAAGCTTCTTCAGGGTTTTTGATTACAGGCGAGATCCAAATAGTGTTAATGCCCAGGTTGCTAAAATAGCCATCGTTTATTTTTTGAATTACACCTTCTATGTCGCCTCCAAAATAATTAGCTTTGGGAAGGATGCGTTTATCTTTTATTTTCCATGTATTCTCTGGGTTGCCATCATAAAATCTATCAATGAATACATTATAAAGTGTTGCAGCCTCAAAATCTAATCTTGTTAACTCTTTGGGAGAGGTTACAACAAGACCTTTATCAAGAGGTACTGTCAAAAAGTTTGAGAATCCATCATTATTTGAGGCCTGAACCCTTATGTAACTTCTTTTAAGTTTAGCTAATTCCCCTGGAATTTTTATTTCAATACGATCATTATGCAGAGCAATATAATGCTCAGGTATTAACCTGTTTTGACCAAAAACAAGTAATTGATCTATAGGGTTTATTTTGTTGATAATTAGTATGTTATTGCTAGTGCCATGAGCCACAAGGTGAGGTTGGTTTAGGTCTTTATATTTACCTACCTTCAAAAGGGAATTGAATCCTCCCATACCGTTGCTAATGCTGTCGTGGTTTTGATAGTCAATTATTTCTTTACCATCCGCCACAATTAAGTATTGGTATTCACCTGGTTCTAATGTCAGGGTTGTAGTGTAAACATCACCTTCTTTTTCAAGGGTTGTACTCAATGGGTTCCAAGCATTGAATTCTCCTTTCATTTGAATAACCTTATAAGGTTTCTGAGGTTTGTAAGTGAATATGACGGTTTTTTTGGAAGACTTCTTTACTAATATATCATATTGCGATCCTTCTGTGTAAACATGTAGTGCTCCAATTTTAGGGATATCAGCGTTCGCAGGTGATAAGGTAACCTTTTGATCGTGTATAGCTGATACAATTATTCCTTCTGAAGCCGTTACAGAGTCAATGACAGGTTCTGTCGGGAAATAGTCAGTTAAAACCACTTCTGTTTTTCCCGGATCAAGTTTGATGGGAGAGGCAACGCCAATTATTAACTGCTTCTCTGGCAATTGAAATTTTTCATGTTTTTGGCTACAGCTTACAATTGAAAGAATTACTACCAATCCTAAAATAAATATCCCTGTCTGTTTCATCTTATGATATTTTTAAAATTAAAGGATGCTTCAATAAGTTAGAAGCATCCTTTTTGATATTAATGTTTCATATTCACCGAAATACTATCATTGGCTGCTATGGCATGTGGCTTACCAAATAATAGAACTTCAAGTGAATTGTTACCTTTATTTTCAATATTTACATTCTTCTTGTCAATTTTAATGTTTAATAAGTGACCTCTAAAATTGATTTTGAAAGCAAATGATTTCCATTTTTCTGGCATGAAAGGTTCAAAAGATAGTTTGTTTTCTTTGATTCTCATACCTCCAAAACCTTGTGTAACAGTCATCCATGTTCCGCCCATACTAGTGATGTGTAACCCTTCATCGCTATCACTATTGTAATCGTCAAGGTCAAGCCTGGAGGCAGACAAATAGAATTCATATGAACGTTTTTCATCGCCAAGTTTAGCAGCAATAATTGAGTGAATACATGCTGATAATGAAGATTCATGCACGGTCATTGGTTCATAGAAATCATAATTGCGTTTGATTGTATCTGTATCAAATTGATCTTCAAGAAAATACAAGCCCTGGAGCACGTCTGCTTGTTTGATGTAGCAGCTTCTTAATATCCTGTCCCATGACCAGTGCTTGTGAATAGGTTTTTGATTTTCAGGAATTTCATTTACGGTGCGAAGGTCTTTGTCTAAAAATCCATCTTGTTGTAAGAATATATTCCTTTTTTCATCTTTTGGAAGATATAGGTTATTACAGATATCTGTCCACTTTTTTAATTCCTCTGTCTCGTTGAATGATGATTTTGTGGCAATTCTAGTCCATTCTTCTGGTATGTTACTTTTAACATATTCAATGGATTCTTTTGTATATTGCATTGTCCATTGAGCCATTTTTAATGTATACCAATTGTTGTGTACATTATTCTCGTATTCATTAGGACCAGTTACACCTAGCATTACATATTTCTGTTTTTCTTCAGAAAAATTAACTCTTTGAGCCCAGAATCGTGAAATGCCAATTAATACTTCTAAACCATATTCTTCAAGGTATGATTGATCTCCGGTATATCTAATGTAGTTGTATATAGCAAATGCAATTGCTCCATTCCTATGAATTTCTTCGAATGTTATTTCCCACTCATTATGGCATTCTTCGCCATTCATGGTTACCATTGGGTAAAGAGCAGCTCCGTCCTTAAAACCAAGTTTTTCAGCATTCTCAATGGCTTTTTGCAAATGCTTAAAGCGATATATCAGAAGGTTTCTGGCTACTTCTGGTTCTGAGGTGCTGAGGTAAAAGGGCAGGAGGTAGGCTTCTGTATCCCAATATGTGCTTCCTCCGTATTTTTCACCTGTAAATCCCTTAGGTCCAATATTTAATCTTTCGTCTTTACCTGTATAGGTTTGATTTAGTTGGAAAATATTGTAGCGTATGCCTTGCTGCGCTGCTGTATCTCCTTCTACAGCAATGTCGCCATGATTCCATTTATCTGCCCAGGCAGCTTTTTGATCGTCAAGTATTTTGCAAAACCCTTTATGTTTTGCATCAGCCAATACTTCAGAAGCAGCTTCTTTAAGCTCATTATTTTCATGATATCTTGAAGTTACAATAGCTGCGTATTTATAAATGGTTGAAGTTTTACCTTCTTCGAGTTCAATATGTGTTTTGTGCGCAATATATTTTTCTTGCTCAATTGTATCAAATTGAGTTAATGACTGAGGTTTACCATCAACCTCAAGCGTGTAATGCATGGCATAACAAGCTCTGAAATGTGTTTTTCGAGTTTCTACAATCAGATAAGGTGCTCTAGCCGATGCCGATTTCTCAATTTCATCCCAAAAATACTCATCGTAGTTGGCATCTTCGTTCATTATGTTTCCATCTATAGGTAGAAGTACTTCAACAGATGATGAGAAATTGAGTGGTGTAATACTATATTTTATTGCTCCCAGTTCGTCGTTAACGATACTGAGCATACGTTTTGATTCAATTTTAACTTGTTTGCCGTCAGTAAATTCTGCGATATATGTTTTTTTGAAATAACCATCTTGCATGTTTAGCTCTCTTACAAAATCTGTAAGTTTGAGCCGGTGTGGATCGAGTTCCTCTCCGTTAATTTTTATACGGATCCCGTTCCAGTCCGGCGCATTTAGCACTTTTGCAAAATATTCAGGATAGCCATTTTTCCACCATCCGACACGTGTTTTGTCAGGATAATATACACCTCCAAGGTAGTTTCCTTGTAATGTTTCACCTGAGAAATACTCTTCAAAATTTCCTCTTTGACCAAATTTACCATTTCCAAGACTAAATATACTTTCTGAAATTCGGTTATGCTCTGCATGATACCCCTCTTCGATAATTTTCCAGGGATGATGTGTAATGTAATTCTTCACTTTTCCGGGTTTAAAAGATTGCACACTTTTGGCTATCGGCAGTCAAAATTCATGTGATGCCGGGATAATTTTTATATTAAGAATGTGTTGTAAAAAAGAGAAAAAAGACTGCCCCCTATAAGGCAGTCTTTTGGTATGTTTTATTACTTAACTACTGCGTCTACAGTAAATGTGTAAGTCTCTGTGGCAGCATTAATCTCAAATGAGATATTTACAGTTTGATCTGAAAGTGGAACAAAGTTTCCATCTCCATTAGCTTCGAAGTCTGCAGCAGCTCCACCAGCCATTGTAACTTGTGGGTAACCGAATGAATAACCATTCCAGTCTTCTCCTTCACGGATTTTGAATGATCCAGCTGAAAGTACTTCGATACCATCCCATGTCCATGTGTATACATCACCATCAACAGTTGGAGTCTGTAATCCATATCCACCATCCCAGCTCCACTGGTT
The DNA here is from genome assembly GCA_002869335.1 of Salinivirgaceae bacterium. GTDB lineage: Bacteria > Bacteroidota > Bacteroidia > Bacteroidales > Salinivirgaceae > Salinivirga. The sequence continues at coordinate 21,030 of PKTE01000289.1, forward strand.
TCCATCAGCATCATTAAATCCATCTCCAATAAGTCCTAATGAAACGTCAGAATAATCAGTTAATGGAAGGTCACCTGTTCTTTCTAAAGTAGCAGTTGTTCCATTAGCTAATGACCAGCTCATTGTTACTGTATAATATCCTGATTCTGCATTGTTGATGTTGTCTCCACCAGGAACAAGTTCTGCAACAGATCCACCATAGTTTGTATTAACTTTTACGTGGTTGTCTGGGTTTGTGTCTGTAGTGTCAATTTCGATTTTCCAACCGTCTGAATAACGGAATTTGAAATCACCTAATGTCATTTCCATTTCAGTAGTTTGGAATGTCATTGATTCAAGACCGAAAGTACCTTCAGTAAGTGCAGTTGAACCGCTCAATCCACCAGGAGTAGCAGCACCAATAACACCCCATTGTACACGTGCAACTACAACTCTCATGAATTCAGTATCAAATACTACATGATATAATCCGTCAGCAGGCACCTGGAAAGCATCTGAAGTTTCAACTAAACTTCCACGCCAAAATGGAGCACCTTGAGGCTCATCAGTAGTTGGGTTTGTAACTTCTGCGAAATCTCCACCTGGTCCCCAAGTTGTTTGAGTAGATCCAGCTACTTGTGTAATGTGGAAATCAGTGTTAGCTTTAAGCGCAATATACTTCTCATAAAGAGTTGTACGATCAACCTGACCTACTTCATTTCTAGTAGTTGACATCATCATGTTTGATGCAAGATCAGCTGAAGCTGTAGCATCTCCATGTACGTAGAATCCGTCAAGTACGATAACAGGATTGTTGTTGTCATCGTCATCATCGTCGTCTTTACAAGCTGTAACAATAACTGCAGCAGCTACGAAAAATAGTGCAAATTTAAAAATGTTGCTAAAAAGTGACTTTTTCATAATAATTAAAATTTAAAATTAAGTTATAAAATAATTTATTGTGGGTCTGCTAATAAATTGTCATTGGCATCTGTGGCCCATTTAGGTATTGGGAATAATTCAACAGATGGATCGTCAGATGTTCCCTCGTATTCTCCACCTTTTTCCCACCAAGGGTCAGTAAACTTATCAAATCGAATTAGATCTTGTCTTCTGTGTCCTTCTACATATAATTCTTTTCCTCTTTCTAATAGTAAACTATCAAGACCAAATCCAGATGCTGCACCTAATCCAGCACGTGTTCTGATAGGTGTAATGTATGCATCACCAGCTCCATCACCTCCCTGACGAATCATAACTTCAGCTTTCATAAGATAGAAATCAGTGATTCTGAATAGTGGAAAATCATTACTTAGGTTTTCTTTTGCACCCATCGCAATTTCATATTTTTGCACACGTGCACCAGTATTACGAATCTGGTCAAGCGTAAAGCCTAAGTCTTGTGTCATTACTAATGCTGGCAATACTGGGTGAATAATTAGCGGTTCTTCAGTACCACCATCAATAATTTCGGAACCATCAGATGCATATTGCTGTCCATAAATATTATAGGCATCTTTTCTAATGTCATCGCTTGTATAGCTATTCCATAGATCAGGGGTAATACATAAACCATTCCATGGACCTACTAGCATGTCGTATTTCAAATTATGTTGATAGTGCAAGGTACGCATGTGTAACCTAAAACCTTGTGCATCATTCTCGTCAAATGCTATGCTGAAGATAATTTCACTTGAGTTTTCATTGTCTGTTACAAATGGTTCCAATACATCATTTGATAATGAGTATGGTCCAGTCATTACACTATCAATGTACATTTCGGCTTTTGCCCATTGTGGAGTTCCTGTATAAACCTCAGCATTTATATATAACTTAGCTAATAGTGCGTAAGCCATGTATCTGGTTGCCAGATATTTACTATCTTCTAGTTTGAGGTTTGGAAGAATGCCTTCTACTGTTGTAGTAAGACTGTCAAATATTTTTTCTCTTTTTAATTTAAATGGAAATTCGGGTGCGCTTTCCGCACTTGTTAAGTAAGGAACATCGCCATAGTTGTCAATCAGTAAATAATAATAAAATGATCGCATTAATTTCATTTCTGATTTTTTTGCTTCTATAGCCTCATTTGATGTTAACTTATTAAGCAAGTCAAGCGTTTGGTTTGCATTTGTTACACCATCATACATGGCGCTCCACATACGGTTTACACCTTCAGTGTTGTTTCCCCAGGTGTGTCTGTGCATTTCAACCCATTTTCCACCATCTTCCCAGTCTCCAGCTCTTGTTGGTCCGCAGAATCCATCACCAGTTAATTCTTGTGCAAGAAACCACCATCCACCATCATCAATTAGGTTAGTTAAACTAGTATATACCTTGATTCCTAAATTGGCAATTTGTTCGTCATTTTCATGATAGGAGTCTTCAGGGATTTTATCATACAGTTCTTCTTCTAGATCTGTACAGGCAAATCCTAAAATTGCTAATAGTAAACTATATATTAATATTCTTTTCATCTTCTCTATATTTTGAATTTTAGAATGTGGCATTTATACCAAATGTAAATGTTCTTGTTTTTGGATATACATTATATTGATCTACTCCAAAATCTAATCCAGTTATAGATGCTTCAGGGTCAATTCCTGAATATCCTGTTAACACAAATAGATTGTTAGATGCAGCATATAATTTTAAAGACTTAATCCAATTTATTTGTTTTAAATCAAATTCATATCCTACAGATAAATAATCAAGTCTGATAAATGATGCATCTTATACATAAAAATCAGCAAGACTTGGGGCATTTGTTCTACCTTCTTCGTACCAATCCACTGCTGATGGTAACCCGTTTAGATCAGGAATGTTTGTTGTAGCATCAAATAGCATCTCTGTGGCATTATAAATGTCATTGCCAACCATACCTCTGAATGAGACTTCAACAATCCAATTGTCGTAAAAAGTAAATGTATTGTGCCATCCAAATTCTAAATCAGGAGCAGCAGTTCCAACAACTTGTCTTTTTGCTTTTGATAATTCTGTTGTGTATCCACCACTTTCTGATAAGTATACAAAATCTCCATCTAATAAAGTAACATATACAGGTAGGTAGAATGAACCAATTTCTTCTCCTTCAAGTATTCCAAGAACCCAGTTTTGATCTCCTACTAATCCACGTCCAGATATCCATCCTCTTTTACTTACTTCACCTTCATCAAAACCTTCCCCAAGGTCAATAACCTTGGTAGTATTGTGGGCAAGACTTATTGCAGATTTCCATTTGAAGGATGGTCTGTCATAAACGTAACCTTCTGCAAAAAACTCAAATCCATAACTTCTCAACTCACCTGAATTCATAAATGTTGTAGAAGCTAAGTTTGGTGGTACAGGAACTGGAACCTCACCTAATAAATTTGTAGTTGTTTTGTTGTAAACATCCATACTACCCGATATTCTATTATTTAATAGGCCGAAATCTATTCCAATGTTTATTTCTGCAGTTTCTTCCCATTGCAGATTTGGGTTTTTATTCCAAGCTGCACCAATATTGATAACTGTTTCTCCATTGAGTGGGTTAATTCCTGGACCTTGTAATTCCCATGGCACTAAACTGCGATAGTTACCAATATCCTGGTTTCCGGCAACTCCATAACTAGCTCTTAGTTTAAGCATATCTAACCAACTTAAATCAGCCATGAATTGTTCTTTATCAATTCTCCATCCTGCTGCAAATGTTGGAAACCAACCCCATTTGTTGTTTTCTCCAAATTTACTTGATCCATCTCTTCTTAAAGAGGCTGAAGCATAATATTTTTTGTTGAAGTCGTATCTAACTCTACCAAAGAAACCAATTAATCTGGATGATCCTGCCCATGAGCCTATATCCTCGTAATTAATATCGATAAAGTTCTGTAAGTTGTTGATTCCTATTGAAGGTGAGATTGGACTTTCTCCTTGTGCATAAAATCCTTCATAATAGTTCTCTTGCCAAGAATATCCACCAACTCCATGTAAACTATGTTGTCCAATTTCTTTTGAATAGCTAGCTGTTAGTTCAAGTAATTTCTGGTTATCCATTCCGTATTGTTTCCTTCCATCACCTGGGTTTCCACTAGCAAGCGTATTGGCTGGTTTAAAATAGTTGCTCACATAATCATTTTGTGTAAAACCTACTCGAGCACTAGTTATTAAGTTTTCAACTAATTCTAAGTCTGCTTTCATCATACCATAAAACCTCTGAGCATCTCTTTCATTTTGAATTTTATTTATGATTTTCAAAGGGTTTTGATAATTGAAAACTCTATTTGCTTCATAGTATCCACCATTTTCTGTATAAACAGGATCTGTTGGGTTTCTAGAAAGTGCCTGGTATATAATATCATCTTGATCCCATCCATCATAATTTTCATAATCATTATGTTCAATAGTACCAGATAAACTACCTTGAATTCTTAATTTATCGTCAATTCCTGAATGGTTGACATTTATTTTACCAATAGTTCTCTCTTTGGAGGTCCCTTTCATTACACCTTCCCAGTTTGCATGGGTAGCAGATGCGTAATAAGATGATTTTTTATTACCTCCAGAAAAACTAATATTATTTGAACTAGTTACACCAGTTCTAAATATTTCATCCTGCCAGTCAGTATTAGAACCACCATCATTAAATATGTCTTCAACGTTACTACCGGTTGCATCAGCAATCGTCTGTACATAATTCCTTAACTCACTTGCATCCATCATGTCATAACGATTTGCTGTGTAGTCTAGAGAGATTTTAGAGTTGAAGTTTACATTACTAACAAATTCATTACCATCAGACTTGTTAGAAGTACCTTGTTTTGTCGTAATTATAATAACACCATTGGCTCCTTGTGAACCGTAAATCGCAGTAGATGCTGCGTCTTTTAAAATATCAAAAGTTTTAATGTCTTCAGGCGCAACTGTTGTTGGATCAACTCCAGGAACTCCATCTACAACATAAAGAGGACTTGTTCCTGCTCCATATCCATTAGCACCTCTAACACGAACAGCGAATCCAGCATTAGGGTCACCACCTGACTTAGTAATAGTTACACCAGGAGTACGTCCCTGAATGGTTTGAATAGCGTCTGTTACAACACCTCCATTTAATTCTTCAGCAGTTACTTGACTTACGGCACCTGTTTTATCTTCTTTTTTCATGGTACCATAACCAATAACGAGTACTTCACTCAAAGCCTCTATGTCAGGCATTAGTGTAATGTCAATTGTTTTTTGTCCCCCAACTGTAATTTCTTCTTTACTATAGCCTATAAATGAAAAAACCAACACAGCATCGTTCCCTGGAACATCAATCTTGTATTGGCCTTGCACGTCTGTGATCGTACCCACAGTGGTCCCTTTAATGGTTACGTTAACACCCGGTAGGGTATTCCCATCCATATCGTTTACTGTACCCGTTACTGTATGCTGCGAAAAAGCAACACTAGCAGTAATTAACAGGATACCTGTAAATAATGCTTTTAAAAATCGTAAATTTAAAAAGTTCATCTGCTGATAATTTTGATTTTATTTTTTAACGAATGTTTATTTTTCACATTCATTTAATTTTTTCTTTACTCAATTAAAAAATTGCCTTAAAATTTATTTAATCAAGTGTCATTTCCCACTTACAAATATATTTCATATCGGCTTAAAATCAAGAATTTAGCGATATTTTTTTACGCAAACGAGTTCGCAATCGATTGCGAAAAAAGTTTCGATAAATTGTTTTTTAATTGTATCTTTAAAAAGATTTAACATTTATATAATTGATTTAGTTCAATATGAAAAATAGTTTTATTACGATAAAAGATATTGCGGCAGCACTAAATATCTCTCCATCAACGGTTTCAAGAGCTCTGAAAGATCATCCGGATATTAGTCAGGAAACAAAAGATAAAGTTGTAAAATATGCCCGGGAAATGGGCTACCAGCCTAATTCAATTGCTCTTAGTTTGAAGAGTCGTAAGAGTAATGTAATAGGTTTGGTGGTGCCGGAAATTGTACATCACTTTTTTTCATCTGTAATTAGTGGAATTGATGAAGTTGCCAGTAAAGCCGGGTACAATGTTATTATTAGTCAATCTAATGAGTCTTATGAACGGGAAATTCATAATACACATACGCTATTAGGGAGTAGGGTTGATGGTATGTTAATATCCAGAACAAAAGAAACAACCAATTACGACCACTTCAAACATATTAATGCAGCTGGTGTTCCAATGGTTTTTTTCGATCGTACTTGTCAGGGTATCAACGCCGATAATGTAATTATTGATGATAAACGTGCAGCTTATGATGCTACTAAATACTTAATAAATACTGGTTGTAAAGATATTTTGCATTTAAAAGGACCTGAATCATTAACCATTAGCCACCAACGCTTGTCAGGATATAGACATGCCTTAAGCGATAATGGAATCATATTTAGAGAAGATAGGGTGATAGAAGCTGATAACTTTGAAAAAGGAGAGCAAGAGATCGCTAAACTTATAGAGAAAGGAGATCTTCCTCAGGCCATTTTTGCTGTAAATGACCTAACTGCATTGGGAGCCATAAGTGCATTGCGTGAAGCTGGTATAAAAGTTCCTGAACATGTATCCGTAGTCGGCTTTACAAATGGTATGATTAGTCGTTTGTCTGATCCGCCATTAACTACAATTGAACAGAATGGTTTTCTCATGGGAAAAAAATCTGCAGAATTGTTATTGGAAAGGATAAATTCCGAAGAAGTATTACCTCCAAGAACAGAGATAATTCCTACAAAGCTTATTGTGAGGAAATCAACGTTTTAGTATTTTAAAATAATTAGCCCCGGGCAAGCTAGAGCTCAACCCTGGGCTAATTATTTTTATATAAAATCTTGTTAATTCTTTACTAGTGCCCACCGCCACCTTGAACAGCACCTTCAGTGTCCTGAGATTTATCTGTTACAAAACTTACTGCTATTGCACCAAGAATCATAATTATTCCGGCAAACACAAGAACATAAATTCCTTCTCCATCGAAGAATGACCGTAAAATAGGGCCACCAATTACACCACTTAGAATCTGAGGAATCACAACAGTAAGGTTGAATAGTCCCATGTAAATACCCATACGTTTTGCTGGAAGTGCTCCAGATAATATCATATAAGGCATAGCTAATATACCTGCCCATGCCATTCCTACACCAATCATTGATATTAACAACATGTATTGATTCGTAAATATGATAGTTGAGATGTAACCCAATCCTCCCATCACTAAAGAAAAGGCATATACAAATTTTCTGTTTGTTAGCTTAATGAATTTTGGCATAACTATAGAATAAAGGGCAGCTACTACGCTATACATTGCA
>PKTE01000350.1 GCA_002869335.1 Salinivirgaceae bacterium
ACGAAAATCAGATACCATATTTGTTAATATTTCAATGGTTCGTCGCACAATGCAATTAGATGCTATATCAATTAATGCATCTGGTATAGAATCAGTTTTTTACCGTCCTGAAATAAAACTAATCGATTATGAGTTTTGGATGAATCGTCTTTTACTCCTGCTTAAAGTTGATAAGAATTATAGTATTCGAATGCTCGATTTTGATTATAATACCGTTGCGCAACTGGAATTTCCATGGAAATTGGATAAATTCTATCGCAATGCTTTTGGTGGTATACATGTGTTCGCTGAGGATACTGTTTACCAATTATATCTCAAACCTGATGATATTGAGTTGCTTGATGTGGCGTCAAAAAGTAGATTTGCAAATATTGTGGAAAATTGCGTTGTGGCTACTGATTCGTTACTTGTTTTCTCTGAATTGGTCAATCATAATAAAGAGCAGCTTTATTTTTCTGTTGATAGAAATACAAATCAAAAACAGGTATTACATCATATTTATAATGAAATAGCAGCCAAATATGCCCAGGAATATTTTAATCAAATTGTAAGTATTTATTCTGCAAATGTTCCTATGTTTCTAAATGAAATATACAATGGAACCTGGGATGGAAATGTGAATAGTCTTAAGATTCCATTTACCAGAGATAATTTTGAGTTGATTTTATGGTACGAAAAGGTTGTATCCAAACCTATTAGTGCGCCCATTTTTGAGAGTAATAATGAGATTGTTTTGTTTGATCATGTGAATGATTCTTTGTTTAGATATAATGTATGTGGTGAAAGATTAGCAGCTGTGCCTATATCGTATCATAAACAAAGGAAGTGGAATAATAAAATCATAAGTGATCACAATGGACATTACTTTGCTGTGTTTGAAAAGGAAAGTATTACTTATTTGAAACAAATCGATATTAATAGTGGAGAGGTGATTTCAACTACTAAAATTGAAAAACACACTTTCCCACAAAAAATAAAGGTCCGCGATGGTTATGTGTATTACATGGATACAGACTGGATTTATCCTAATATTCATAAGTATAGAACTCAGTTGTATAGGCAAAAGATAAATGAGCAATTGTGAAATGTAGACTCTTTACAATCAAAATAGATAGTTATTCATTAATTTGAAAAGCTTTTCAGTCTCAATGGGTTTGCTGATGAAATCGTCGCAGCCACTCTCTTTTGCTTTGTGAATGTCTTGTTTTGTTGAATAGGCAGTTTGGGCTATTACAATAATGTCAGGGTGTTTCTTTTTGATGATTTTTGTTGCTTCGTATCCATTAAGTTTAGGAAGTTTTAGATCCATCAAAACAAGCCTTATCGGTTCTTTTTCACATATTTCTATTGCCTCTTTACCGTTTTTAGCATGTATAATCTGTATATCTCGAGTATATTCTTCATTGAGCAACGTTTGAAGGTAGAGCAAGTTATTTTCTTCATCTTCTACAATAAGCACATGGGGACCTTCTTCTTTATGTTCTGGTTGTTTATTATTTTCTGTAATGTAGGGTAGGATTAGTGTGAATTTTGATCCTTTACCTTTTTCAGATTCAACTGTAATTCTGCCTCCTAATAATTCTGCATTTTCTTTGGCAATGGAGAGTCCTAATCCAAGGCCACCCTGTTTCCGAGAAAGTTGTTTTTCCTCTTGCGAGAATCTTTCAAAAATATGGGTCAAATTATTTGATGATATGCCCACTCCTGTGTCGCTCACATAAATATGTAGTTCATTTTCCTTAATTGTGTAGCCAAATTCAATATGACCTGAGTTGGTGAACTTCAGTGCATTTTCGATGAGGTTACTTATAATTTTATGAATCTTGGACTTATCACTAATGATGAAACTCTCATCGTCATCTAAATATCTTTTGAGATATAGAGGCATATTATGCTCTTTTGCTTTTAGATCAAATATTGAGAATAAGCTTAAAAGTAATTCGTTGAGATTGAAAGATTCGTTTACGGGGTGTAACTGTCTGGTTTCCAGTGTGCTTATTTCAAGAATGTCGTCAATGGTGCGTAGTAGTTGGTAGCTACTACTTTGCAATATTCTGAGATAGTTTTTACGTTTAGCTTCAGGTAAATTTGGTTTGTCCAGGATTTTTGAAAAGCCAATGATCCCATTCATAGGTGTACGAATTTCATGTGACATATTATGCAGAACTTCTGTCTTGAGTTGGTTACTTTGTTCGGCTTTTTCTTTTGCTAATTTAAGTTCTTGTTCATATTTCTTTTGCTCGCTAATATCTCTGAACTCCACAACTCTCACTTCTTTTCCTCTGTAAGGAATATTTCGGGCTTCTAATCGAAGAGGGTATTCCTCTCCATCCTTTTTAACACCTATTGCTTCGTATGGCTTTTCATAGCCACTGGAAATCTGTTTCAGCACAAAATCTCGTTTGCTTTCTGCAATAAGTAAAAGTCCATTCATTCCGATTAGTTCATCAAGTTCAAATCCAGTCATTTCTGAAAGCCCAAGGTTGCAATCTAAAATAACTCCTTTGTCGTGTATTGCAATTCCACCAAAAGAGGCATTATGAAGGGCTTTGAACCTCAATTCACTTTCTTGTGCTTTTTCTTTTTCTTTAAAAAGGTCTTGTTGTGCTTTGATTTGGTCTGTAATGTCTTTTGAAAATCCAAGAAACTTTGTGTCTGATATTTTTACTGCATCAATACTCCAATATCTTAATTCACCACTTTTATGAGTAAATCGAACAATTTCACTTGCATAGGCTTCTTTTACTAATCTTTCAAAGTGTTTTTTGCCTTTTTCTCTGTCTATAGGTGCTGTAATTTCTTCTACATGCATGTTTAAGAGCTCTTCTTTTGAATAGCCGGTAATTTTACATGCAGCATTGTTGGCACTTATATACCGGCCTTTTTCATTGGCTACAAATACGGCATCGGGTGCATTTTCAATATACGATCTAAGTAATAGTTCCTTCTTCTCAGCTTCTTCTTTTGCTTTAATTAATTCGTTTTCATGTTGTTTTCGCTGTGTAATATCTTCAAAAATGCATTGGTAATATTGCTTTTCTTTAATTTTAATAAGACTAATTGATACCCTTACATCAATTAAATCGCCATTTTTACATTTCTGTTTTGTTTCAAATTCTGCATGTCCGCTTTTTAATGTATCCTTAATTCTTTTCTCTATTTCTTCTTTTTTTTCAATTGCCTCTATATCGAAAACTTTAAGTTTAGCGAATTCTTTACGTGTGTATCCTAATTGTTTGCAAACCTGGTCATTAAAATCGATCATTCCTGCAGTTTGAGGGTCAATGGTGACTACCCCTATATTTGATTCTTCAAGTATTAGTTTGTATTTAGTTGCATTTTCTTCAGCTAATTCTTTAGCTTTTATCAGTTCTTTCTCAAACAGTTTACGTTCCGTTATGTCAGTCATTGTACCCGATAGCTGTTCTGCATATTTACCTTCTATTTCTTTTGGACTTATAGCAATGTTAAGCCATTTTTCTTTACCATTGGTTTGTTCGGGGTTTACTCTACAATCATAAGAAAAGAATTCGTTTGTTATAAGCCCCTTTTTATACATGCTTAATGCCATTTTACGATCACCTGGATGCAAAAGTGAAATAAATTCCTTGAAGGTAGGTGGATTAATAGCTATTTTTAAATTGAATAGTTCATACAGTTCGTCTGACCAATAACCCATTTCCGTGTCAGGGTTGTAATACCAGCTTCCTGTTTTGGCTATTCTTTGAGCTTCCTTCAACTGAATCTCATTTTCTTCTGCGTATTCTTTGGCAATGCGTAAATCTAAATTAACCAACGCTAATTCTTCATTCTTTAGTTTTAGTGCATCGGTTCTTTGTTTTACTTTTTCTTCTAAGTCTTGAAATATAATTGCATTTTTTAATGTAAGTGCCACTACGCTTGATAATTGTTCAAGGGCGTCAAGAACTGCTTTGTTTCCAATGTTTGTTAGTAGGTCGTGTATAATGAGAGATCCTATTCTCTCTTTCCCAATTTGTAAAGGAATATAAATGGATTGTTGCGTGTTTAGTAATATTAGCGCTTTTTTAATTTCGTTTGAGGCATCTTTTTGAGAAACAATTGTTGGTTTAGTTAGTATTCTGCAGGCACTTGCAAAATCAATCATCTCCTTACTAGTGGCCAACTCTTTTTTACGCTGAGGACTTACATTTAGTAAGTGTGTTGTGTTTTTTTTATAGTATTTGATTATAACAGCCTTACATCCAATTAACTCGCGTAAGTTTTCCGTCAGGTATTTTCCTAGTTTACCTGGGTTCTCAGCAAAGCGCATGGTGTTTTTTACAAGGTCAAAAAATAATATTGTATTCGTCTGGTTAACTTGCATGCTTAAAATAGTTTATAGCCTTGTTTATTTCGTCTTCCAATATTATTGCATTTGTTTTTTCAATACTGTATGGTAACCCAACGTAATTAGAGATTTCTTTTAATGTTTCAAAGGGGATTTCCTCGTTTCCTGTATCTAAATATACAACTTTGCTATGCATTTCTTGCATAAACGCAGTGGCATTTGCGCTATTTTTAAATCCTAATTCTTCCTGAAATACTTCTTTCCACCTTTTAAGCCATTCGTTCAATAAAATGAAGGCTCCATCTTTTCTAAGTTTTTTATAATGTTTGTTTTCAAGGGTGATGTTAATGCAATTTATTCCGGGAACTCTGTATACATTGCTGTTTTTTTCTAGTTCTGTAATTCCCGGGTAACACTCCCCATATAGTAAAATTATATTGTGTTTTTTATACTTGTCAATTAGCCTGGTTAGTGAGTTTTCTAGTTTGTCAGGGACCATGTGTAACATGGAGTCCAGATATATAATATCTATAGTGCCTAAATTTTTGGTATTATTTAGTTCATTCTTGAAAATACTACATGCTATTATCACAGTTTGCTTCATTTAATTTTGTAGTTCAAATGAGTTAATTGTATTGCATACGGCCATAATGTTTTCTTCTGGTGTTTCCAGCATAATGTCCGCATTGGCATTATAAAAAATATAGTTTCTGTCTTGCTTTTGCTCTTCTAAAATCGATCTTGTGTGTCGCTCAATTATGGCGGGTGTTTTATTGGAAATGATTTTCATGTCTATGTTTCCCAGGAGTAATTTATTCCCAATTCGTTTTCTTGAAGAATGAAAATCATCAGATGAATCTATCGCAAAGCCAATTACGTTTGGTAAATTTGTGTAATACTGCAAAAAATGACCTAACCTGGCACCACCATGGTGAATAATTACAGGACCGTTAACTTTCCTTAGGCCGTTTATTAAAAATTCAAGCGTGATATTATCCATTATAGCATTGGTGATGATAGATGGGTTAGAAAACATATTTGGAATAACCAATACATCAATACCTCTACGAAACATTTCATTGGCAAATGCTACGAAATAGTCCGTTGTTTTTTTAAGTAGTTCAATGGCATTTTCTTCATGGAATAATAGTGTGTCTAGCCATCCTTCAATACCCATTATGAGGGCAGGCATATCTATATTAGAAAGCATTAGTCCTGCAATTAGCTTGTCATTTTTATACTTTGATGACAGAAGATTGGCTGTTTCTAAAATATACTGTTGGCAAGGATTTGTTAGATCCGGAGTTTTGATTTTGTTTATATCTCTGTAATCATTGCAAGCCGGTTTTCTTATTTGGGGAGGTGAGTTTTTAAAATGTTTCAATTCACTGCCAAATACTTTTCCGTCATATGCAAGCACAAAGGGAGTGGATATAATATCAGGGTTAAATTTATGAATGATTTGTGTTTGGCCTTTGAAATAAACTTCTGGATTAGCGTAATATGTATCAATGGATTCTTTTACATAGTTTTTTCCATAAAGGGATAATAACATTCCAAAAGGGACTCTGCTGTTTGGCTTTCCCTGTAATGCATTCATTACCTTTGCATAGCTAGTTTCAGAAGTTATTGTATCATTCATATGTTAACGATTTTTTCCAAAGTTCGTCAAATAGGGCAGGAGCATTAATGGCATTGTCTGCTGTATCATCACCGCCTACTTCTTCTACTAATTCAGGTTTTAATTTGAAGACGGCTCCTCCAACGGCTAGTTGTATTTTCCCTGAAAGGTTTCGTTTATCTAGTTCTGCTCTTACTTGTTCAATGTTTTTAGCAGTAGTGTACATCATAGCGGATACCCCGATAATGCGGGCATTTGTTTCAATTGCTTTTTCAACGAACTCTTGAGCTGAAATATCATTGCCTAAATCATGTACAGTATAACCTGCAGCTTTTAAGAAAATCGAGAGTAACTTCCTGCCTAATGAATGAAAGTCATCTATTATATTTCCCACAACAACGTTGCCCTTCTTAACTGTATGTTTTGTAAATTCATCATCATTGGAGGCATGGAGGAAAACTTCCTCAGCAACCTTTCCAGCAATGTATCCTTGTGCTAACGATAATTTGTTTTTATACCAAAGGTCGCCAATTTCAATTAGTACTTGATCGAAAATGTCTGTAAAGGCCTTTCTAAATGTATTTTGCTTTGCCCAATTAACAACCGTTTCAACTGCTAGATTTTTTTCGCCATCTATAATAGCATTTAATAATACCTTTTGTATGTCTTTAATTTCTGGCATATTGATCTTTGTTAATCTGGATTAACGTTTTATAAATTTAACCAATTCAACAATGAGTTCTTAGGGTTTTTATACCTGTTTTTTGAAGATAAATACCAGGTTTCAATTTAGGTTTTTCTTAATGCTTAAACATTCCTTTTGGGAATTGAGAAGTATGCCGTAGTTCCCTCGTCTTTTTTGCTTTCTATCCAAATCTTACCATTGTGTCTTTCTATGAAATCCTTGCAAAGCATTAGGCCAAGGCCTGTTCCTTTCTCTTCGTTTGTACCATATTGAGTAAAATTATTCGTAATTTTGAATAGGTTTTGTAAATTATTTGTGTCAATTCCAACGCCATTGTCTTTTATAAACACAGTATATTCTTTGTCTGTTGAATCAGCACCCATAACTATTTTACAATTCATGCCAGTGAATTTTATAGCATTGGAAATTAAGTTTCTGATTATTGTCGAAAGCATATTCCTGTCTGCCACTATTTGAATATCTTTTTCAATTGTGTTTTGTACTTCAATTTTTTTAGAATTGTAGTTTAATTTTGAAAAATCAATGATTTCCTGAGTTAACTCATGAAGATTTATTGCTAATGGTGTAAAACTGATTCTATTTGTTTGAGCTCTTGCCCATTGTAAAAGATTGTCGAGTAGGTTTAGTGTTGTTTGTGACGATTTCTGTACTGAATGTATAATTCTTTTAGCTGATTCAATATTATTATGATTTAATTTCTGTTCAGCTAATTTATTCATTCCAATGAGTGCATTAAATGGAGTACGCAAATCGTGCGAAATAATGGACAGAATTTTGTCTTTAGCGTTATTTAACTCTCTTAGTTTTTGTTCCTTTTCTTTTATGTCTGTGATGTCTGCATAAGCTATAAATACTCCAAAACCTTTTATTTTTAGTGGCGTTGCTGAAACTGAAATCCAGGTAATTTTCCCTTTTTTCTTTATACCCATTTCTATGTTTGAAATAGTCCTGTTTTCTTTTAGTGCTTTTACGCTTGCGAACTCACGAGGTGGGAATGGAGAATGATCTGGTTTTATTGCATTCCAGTTTCTGTCGAAATGGTTTTTACTTAGGTGCTCTTTTCGACTTAATCCTAAAATCTTTTCAGACGCTTGATTACAATCAATTATATCTCCATTTTCATTCGTAATTGATAATCCTATTTCCAGAGTTTCAAAGATTGCTTTAAATTTCTTTTCATTCTCTTTTACTTTGTTTTCAATAATTTTGTTGATCGTTATATCATAGATCACACCTTGTACGCCAATTATATTATTGTTTTCATCTGTAAGATTGTGAATTCTTTCTCTTACCCATCTTTGTAAACCATCTTTTCGAAATATTTTATATTCTCTTGTTGTGGAGAAACTTGGTACAGTTTTAAGTTTTTTTGCAGATGTTTCTATTTCAGTTAAGTAATCCTTGCCAATAATATCTATCCATCTGGGTTTGCCTTCTAAAAATTCTGCTTCTGTATAGCCGGTAATGTCTTCAACTGCTCCATGAAAGAATGAGGGAACAAAGTTGAAGTCACCACTAAAAGCAATGCCTGTAAAGTTTTCAACAAATAATCTATATTTCTGCTCTGATGCTTGCAACGCTTTTTCTGCATTTTTCCGGTAACTAATATCGGTATGTGTGCCGAGCATGCGTGAAGGTTTATTGTTTTCATCATGTTCGATTATCATACCCCTGTCAAGTATCCACTTGTAACTACCATCTTTGCATTTAAGTCTGTGTTCACTTTGATAAATTTCTGTTTTCCCTTTAATGTGTTTATCTAATTCAGTATAAGTTTTTTCTCTATCTTCCGGGTGGATTCGTTTATCCCATTCTTCAAACTTATTGGGCAACTCATGGTCATCATAGCCAATCATTTTTTTCCATTGTGTTGAGAAAAAAACTTCATTAGTTATCATATTCCAATCCCACAATCCATCTTTATTATTCTCTATGGCAAATTTCCACCTTTTTTGACTGTCCTCTAATTCTATTTCATGTTTGATTTTTTCAGAAATATCTTCCAGTTCTGCAAGTACATATTGAACTTCTCCTTTTTTATTTGTGATAGGAATAATTTTCTCATTAAAAGTGCGCTTCTCTTTTTTAGTATCCCATTTGTTATCTTCACTTCCTAAATTATATTCGTAGTTGTGTTCATGTGAAATTCCTTTGTAGGCCTTTTCATATAGTTTAGATGCTCCGCTCTCTTTAGCGTATGGGTCATTAAGCACATTAAATTTTCCAATTCCTGTAGAAAGGTTAGGTAAGCCTAAAAGTTCTTTTTGTTTTTCATTATATAAGTAAGAAGTTCCTTCTTTATCGAATAATTGAATGCCAATAGGTAGTTTATTGATAATTTGACGATATAATTCGTTCTCTTTGTTTAAAGCTTCTATTTTCTCTTGTAACTCCTTTATTTTATCCTGACTTTTTTCGCTCATACTTTGGCAGACTTTGAAAAGTGAATAATAATACCCTATTCTATCTTTTTGTATAATCTTCTTTTTCCTAGACTTTATAAAGTTAAGTCGATTTTTTTTGTTTTTGATAGGTAAATTTACTTGTATTATTTGTTAGTAAAAATAAAACGTTATATGTTCATAAATATAAATTACTAACTCACGCTAAATATACAACTATGGCAATTCTACGAACTGTTTTGTTTATTCTGATGGTTATCCCATTTATGTCTCTCGCACAGCAAAATTATAATAAGGATACATTGAAAGTTTTAATTAAAATGGATAAGCCGCAAAAAGAGGGTTGGTTTAATCCTGCAAAAGAGAGTGTTGGTTTGCGAGGAGATATTGCCCCGCTATCATGGAGTAATACTATGGTTGCTGAAGATTTTAATGAAGATTTAATATATGAAATTAGTTTACCTTTTAAAATCTCTTTAGATAGTATAACAATCAGCTTTAAAATAAAAGTAGATGGAGCCGATAACCCTAATGGAGGGTGGCAAGAAGGTCAAAATCATGTGTTTACAATTAAGCGTGGAGTAAAGAATGTTTTACATATTGCGTGGGAAGATAAGCCAGCTGCGCTCAAATCTACAAAGACAGGAAATGTTCAAATGGTTGAGGATTTCAAATGTAGATACCTGGCAAATAGAAACTTACATATTTATTTTCCTCCAGGATATGAAGGTAGTGATGCTAAATATCCAGTTCTATATATGCACGATGGACAGATGCTTTTTGATCAGATTTATGGTGGCAGCGAGTGGCAATTGGATGAGGCAGCTGAAAAGTTGATTAGTAGTGATGTTGTGGAGCCATTTATTATTGTTGGTGTGAGCAATACGTCTGATCGAATTGATGAGTATACTCCAACTCGCCAGAAATGGTCGCATACTTTTCATCGGCAGAGTGCTGATGAGGTTAAAGTAAAGTCTGATATTAAAGGCGGAATATTTGTTACAGAAGACTCTACAATTCTAAAAGTAAAAAATCAATCGGATACTATTTATGTGATTATTCCTGGTAGTGACACATGGCAACGAACCATTCGAAAGTCAAAACATCAATTTTACTTGCAAAGAGCAGGAATAAATTTTGAGTTTATTAAGGATTCAAAGGGTGATTATAATACTATTAAGGCTACAAAACCACCAATGGGAGGCAAAGGAGATGACTATGCGAAGTTCTTAATTGAAAAAGTGATGCCTTACATAGAAAACAATTACAGAGTCAAAAAAGGACCAAATAACACTGCGCTTGGAGGTTCATCACTAGGTGGATTAATAACGATGTATATTGGATTGAAATATCCGTATAAGTTTGGGTCGTTATTGGTTTTATCGCCCTCTGTGTGGTGGGATAATAAATACATTTTATCTGAAGTTACTAGCTTATCAAAACCTACAAATCAGCGAATCTTTTTATATGTAGGCACAGGGGAAGGTCAGAGCACAATTGATAATACTAAGCAATTATATAATAAACTTTTGGCGAAAGGTTGGAATCCTGAATCAATTGAATATATTGTGACCCCTGATGCAACGCAAAGTGAAAAAGCCTGGGCTGAGCAGGCTGAAAATATGTTGCGTTTTTTGTTTGAAAAATAGATTTACCAGAATTTTATGCCAAGTTCTTCATATAGATAATAATATTGAAATAATATTTTATCGACGGCTTCATCACAGGTTAATGCCCCGCCGTGCCCTGCCCCCGGAATAATATACAATTGATAAAGCGACTGTGGGGATCCTTTTTCCTGCAATGTTGCGAGAAATTTATATGAATGATGAGGCGGAACTCTATCATCTTTATCGCCCGTGGTTAGGAGGATATTTGGGTACTTGACATTCTTTTTAATGTTGTGCAAAGGGCTATAATCTAACATGCTTAAGAATTCTTCTTCAATGTTGATATTGCCAAATTCATTTATGTTTGTATTAATTGATCCGATGGTGTATTTATGAAATCTAAGCATATCAAATGCTCCAGCTTCCGCAATGGCCGCCTTAAATAATTCAGGTCGTTGTGTAACAGTTGCTCCTATTAGCATGCCGCCATGAGATTTTCCCATAATGGCAAGTTTTTCAGGATTTGTATAATTTTCTTCGATCAGGTATTCTGCTGCTGCTATAAAGTCGTCAATAGTGTTTTGCTTATTAATTCCTCTACCTTTTTTACTCCATTCATCGCCCTTTGCTCCTCCACCTCTAATATTAGGAGTAGCATAAATGCCTCCATTGAGCAGCCATTGCATTCTTTCACTTCTAAATTTAGGTTCAATTATAGTTCCATAGCCTCCGTAACCATATAGTATTGTGGGATTGGTTCCGTCTAATTTTGTGTCTTTAGCACATGTTATATACATTGGAACTTGTGTGCCATCTTTTGACTCATAGGTTACATATCTGGTTTCAAAATCATCTTGTTCATAAGGGATTTTAATTGACTGAATTGGTTTAATAGAAAAGTCTTTAAGGGAAATCTCATAATATAAATTGGGGTGAAAATATGAAGACAAATAAAACTGTGTATATTCTGCCGTTTCGTCAGGTTCAAAAAATCCATTTAGTTTTTTACCCTTTGGGAAGTCAAATTTTTTAAGTATTTCACCTTTGTAGTTTAATACCAGGGCTATGTATTGATCTTCTGATTTGTACACGCATGAAAGTTTATTTTTTCCGAATCTATTAACAGAATAAAGCGGTATATCTAATTCTGGGACTAGAATTTCTAGTTTATTAGTTTGGTTTATATTTCCAATTAGTACATTATAGTTCGGTTTACCCCAATTAGATTTAATTATTATTGTGTCTCCAACTAGATATTTAATGTTTAGCTCAATGTTTTTATCATCGGGGTAGATCAGAAAGTCTGTTATTGAAATAGGATTTTTTATATCTAATGGAGCATGTCCAATTGCGTTATATCTTAAACCATCTATAGTTTTTTTATGAGTAAAAAACAATAAAGAGTCTATCAAACGAACAGAAAATCTAGATTGGTTAGTTATGTCAGGATTCTTATATAAAAGTATATCATCTTCCTGCGGTGTTTTGAACTTATGATAGTAAAGTGCCTGGCCTGTTAAATTGTCAAGAAGTTCTCTTCCTTTTTTAGGAGTGTCGTACCTTTCATATAAAAAACCATCTTTGATAAAAACAGCAAAAGGTGATATTATGTTTTTTATTACTTCAGGTAGCTTTGATGCTGTTTTTAAATCAAATAGATGCAGTTCGCTCCAATCACCTCCGTTATGAACCAATTCAACCAATGCAATATCTTTTGTATTGTACACTTGAATGTGTTCTACCGTGACGATGTCATCTTTATTTTTTTTGTAATTGTCTGTTTCAATTAATTTATGATATACAGAGCTTTCCTTCCTACGGTATCTAAGGTTTTTTGTTTTTCTTAGATTGTATGTGTATCTATCGAAAACGTACTTTATGGGTTCTTCACTTTTTCTATTGATATTGTTTTCAATTTTTTTTCTTTTTATGTCAAAATTTAGATAGAGCCACTGTGTGTATAGTGTTTGCTTTCTGGTTTGTCTTCTGCTTTGCTTATTGTTTATTTTTTTTTGTTGTTTTAGCCAATCTGTAAGTCTTGGGTCGTTCGGGTTTTCCATCCACTGATATGGATCATATATAATAGTATCAAAATATGAATCGTAAATGGAATCTTTAGGGGCTATAGGGTATTTATAAGTTTTTTGGGCATATAATGTAATGTATGCAAGTAGGGCAATTGTCAATATGATAATTTTTCTCATATCTGTTGTTTTGAAGTACTTTTATAGCTGCCTAAACTAATATTGGTTTAATTATTTAGGAGTTGCAAAAATACTATTTATGTATTTTGTTGCAAGTATGTGATGTTATTTATATTCTGTATTAATAAACTTTCAATTCAGATAAAAAGATGTAATTTTGTTTTTTTATCTGAACTGTTAGGAGTGGTTTTTGTTAGTAATTTAGTATGAGGGAGTTAAGTGTAAATATGAAAAGTATTTCAACCATCTTATTATCAATAGCTTTATTGATAAGTTTAAGTGGCGTGGAATTACGCTATCACCACTGCAGTACTTCCGGAACAACCGATTATATTGTTACTTTACCCGTATTGGATCAAACCTATACGGCTGCTGATTTTAACTGTCAGTGTGCACCTGTAGCGTCAGAAGTTCCTCATTGTGAAAAATGCACCATTGATTCAGAAACTCCAACTAAGGATGATTGTTGTGATTCCGGTACTGAGTTTATACAGCTTGAAATGGAGTATTTAGCCAAAGCTGTGCATAAAATAGAATCGCCCAAAATAATAAATCTTTTTGCGGTAGTAACACCTTTATTTTTCGAAAAATACACAGATCAAACACCAGATTCTGAAAATGAATATACCGATCCTCCTCCAAAACAGGATCAATATGGTAAGTATATTATAATTTCTAATCGACAATTGAAAATTCCTTCCGCATAACATCTCTTTATAAATGTGATTTTCATACTGCATTTATGCAGTAAATGATGATATGTATTCATCATATTATAGAATAGCTAAAAAGAGAAATGTTATGCTAAAATACATTCTATTTGCTATTGCAGGTATTTTTCAAATTAGCCTGCAAGCTAAAAGTATTGAAGGATGGATCTTTGATGGTGCTGATTCCAATGCAAAAGCTCCCTTGACTGGAGCCAATGTATATTGGGTTGGTCAAACATCGGGGACCATTACAGATCAAAACGGATATTTTAAACTTAAAAAGCCAGATGGTGCCCATATGCTAGTGTTAAGTTTTGTGGGATATGCATCAGATACACTGCATATTTCAGGAGCAAAAGCCATTAAGCATACACTTTATCCCGGTGCTCAATTATCAGAAGTAACAATAACAGAGCGTGTAAAAGCCACATCAATTTCGCGAATTGATCCGCGACTAACCCAAACTATTAGCCAAAAAGAGCTTAATAGATTTGCCTGTTGCAATCTGTCCGAAAGCTTTGAAACTAACGCTTCTGTGGATGTGTCATACTCTGATGCTGTGTCGGGAGTAAAGCAAATACGCTTGCTTGGTCTTGATGGCCGTTACTCACAGTTGATGTTGGAAAATATACCCATTCTTCGTGGTGCTGAAACGGCTTTTGGGTTGGATTATATTCCCGGAACGTGGATGGAGCGTATTAACGTTTCTAAAGGTGCTTCCGCTGTTAAAAATGGCTATGAGTCCATGACCGGGCAAATTAATATACAGTACAAAGAGCCAATGGGCGATGAAAAGATGCACTTTTATGCCTATGCCAATCAGGATGGGAAATTAGAGACTAATTTAGGTTACACTCAAAAAGTGACTGATAAATGGGCTACATCTATTTTGGCTCATGGCGCCACTCATGTGCGTGAAATGGATATGAATGATGATGGCTTTTTGGATAAACCAATGACCAATATTGGATCTTTTATGAACCGCTGGCAATACATGGGTGATAAGGTTGACGGTAAATTTGGAATTAGTTATTTGGCTGAAGAGCGTAATGCAGGACAAGTCGGGTTTGATCCTGACATACCGCACCAGAATCAGTCAGCCTATGGAATAGGCATTGATGTTGAGCGTTTCAGTGCTTTTTCTAAAGTTGGGTTCATGTTTGGAAGACCGCAAACCAGCCTGGGAACAATTTTATCATTCAATTACTTTGACCGTAATTCATTTTACGGCGATAGGATTTTTAATACGGAGCAGTTGAATTTGTATGGTAATTTTATATTTCAAACTTATCTTTTCAATACCATGCATTCGTATAATACCGGTCTGAGTGTGGTGTATGATAAGAACAACTCTCTGTTTCAGGATTCTGCCTACAATAATGCCAATTTTGTGCCTGGAGTATTTTTAGAGTACAACTATAAACCAACTGATAAATTGACTTTTATGGCCGGCATGCGGTACGATAACAGTTCCCGGTATGGTGGTTTTTTTACGCCAAGAGTTCATTTTAAATACCGATTTTTGGAGTATCTGACTATTCGCACTTCTGCTGGAAAAGGTTACAGAAGCCCCTACGCAATTGATGAAAATACGAGTTTGCTGGCAAGCTCCAGAAACTTTATATTCGATGAGGAGATTGAGCAGGAAGAAGCCTGGAATTATGGTGCAAGTATCGTAACTGATTATCCATTATTCGGTCGGGATATGACATTTTCAGTGGAGTATTTTTATACCCAATTTGAGAATAAACTGGTAGTGGATCGGGAGCAATCGTCAGAAGCTGTACATTTCTATAATCTAATGGGAAATGCTTATGCAAGCAGTATTCAGGCAGAATTAATGATTGAGCTTTTTGAACGGTTCGACTTAACAGCAGCTTATCGAATAAACGATGTTCGGACAAATTATAGCGGAGAGTTATTGCAAGAACCATTTGTGAACAAGTATAAAGGCCTTATCAGTGCCGGATATGCTACCAATATGAATAAATGGGTATTTGATGCTACCGTTCAGTTTCATGGATTGTCCCGCTTGCCTGGAGTGTATGACAATGACCCGGAATTCTACGGCATTTCAAAGCCTCAATCATTTATTAATGTGATAGCGCAAGTGACTAAGAACTATCGCAAATGGAGTTTCTATGTGGGAGTTGAAAATCTAACCAATTTCACACAAGATTATGCCATTGTGGATGTAGAAAATCCTTTTGGTAATAATTTCGATGCATCCATGGTATGGGGGCCGTTATATGGTCGCATGTTTTATGGAGGAATTAAATATATACTAATAAAATAAATGGATTGTCTTATAAATTACCACGCAGCGATCGCTACGAAGACACAGCGGTCTCAACGATATAAATCGTAGTGGTCGCAGCGTATTTTCGTTGCGCTCGTTGCGTGAAATGTTTTTTTAAAATAAAGAAAAAAACCTAAGTAATACAATTATGAAAAAAATCATTCAGTTAATCGCAATTGCCTTACTTGTAAGCACATCAGTAAGTTTGCAAGCGCAGGATAAAAAAGTTCAAAAAACCACATTTGAGTGCAATTTAGATTGCCATAAATGTGAAATGAAAATAATGAAAGAGATTCCTTTTGAAAAAGGTGTAAAAGATGTAAAAGTTGATCTCGATAAAAAAGAGGTAACAGTGGAGTATAAGACTTCAAAGAATAGTGATGCACAGCTTAAAAAGGCACTAGAGAAAATGGGGTATGTGGTCACCATTAAAAAAGAGAAGCCTATTAAATAAAAAGCTTCAGTAAAATAACATTTTAAGGACAGAGTTGAATTAACTTCTGTCCTTTTTTTGTGGTGTAAGCTTCTTATTTATAGTTGATTTTACTTTCTTTCTATAGATTAATAAAGCCATCCTTAATAACGTGTTTATAATTTATTAACGTTCTATTCCCAGAACAGCTAATTATTTATTATTTTCACATCATTGAGTGGTCAAATTATTAACTAAAATTATTTAAAATGAAAAAAAATCTACTAACGCTGGTGATGCTTTTCATAGCTGCATCAACGTTTGCTCAGGTTTCAGTTACTGGTGTCATAATAGATGCTGATAATGGCGAACCTTTAATTGGGGCAACAATTTTCGTTGAAGAAACCAGTGAAGGAACTTTTACATTATTAAATGGTGAGTTCGACATGCCTTTAGAGAAAAAAGGTGAGTATAACTTAAGATTAAGTTACATCGGTTATATCACAAAAAACATGAAGGTGAGTGCTAATGGTGATGTTGATCTCTGTACAATTGAGCTGGAAGCTAATTCTGTAGGACTTAATGAAGTTAAAGTGGTTGCTGATGTTGCAATTGGTCGTGAGACTCCAGTGGCAGTTTCAACTATTAGCATTAGACAAATTCAGGAGAAACTGGGTAATCAGGAATTTCCTGAAATTATGAAAGCTGCTCCAAGTACTTATGTAACAAAAACAGGGGGTGGATTTGGTGATTCAAGGATAAACATTCGTGGATTTGATGCACGAAATACTGCAACCTTGATTAATGGTGTGCCTGTAAATGACATGGAAAATGGTTGGGTATATTGGTCAAACTGGGCAGGTCTTAATGATGTTACAAGAATTATTCAGGTTCAAAGAGGACTTGGTGCTTCTAAATTAGCTCTTCCTTCTCTTGGAGGTACTATCAATATTATGACTAAGACCAGTGATATGGAAAGAGGCGGAAACGCTTATTTATATACTGGGAATGACAGTTATTTAAACTATGGTGTTACATTGTCAACCGGACAAGATGAGAATGGTTGGGCAAGTACTGTTGCACTAGCAAAGACTAATGGAAATACTTTTGTAGATGGTTCGGAATTTGAATCATACTCATATTATATTAGTTTATCCAAAAGATTAAATGATAAACACAGCTTCCTATTCTCTATTTTTGGTGCGCCTCAAACACATGGTCAAAGAAGAACCATGTTAAGTATTGAAGATTATCAAAACAATAAAAGAGGAATTCGTTATAATAGAGATTGGGGATATAAAGCCGGAGAGGTTTATAATTTGAATACAAACTTCTATCATAAGCCACAGGCTATCTTTAACCACTTCTGGACTATTGATGAGAAAACATTTGTAAACACATCAATTTATGGATCAATTGGTACTGGTGGTGGAACTGGTGGATATGGTAACACAGATAAATTCTCAGGAAGTTACTTGCTCGATGGCCAAATTAATTTTGATCGTATTGTAGAAGAAAATATTGCAGCCGGAGCAGCTGGAGCTGAAACAATTATGCGTTCTTCAAATAATAACCACTCATGGTGGGGTATTTTGTCAACGTATAAAAAAGAATTGAATGATAATATAAAGATCCAAGCTGGAATAGATGGTAGGTACTATAAAGGAGAACATTATCGTGAAGTTACAGACTTACTTGGAGGACAGTTTTACTACGAAGAAGGTGTAGATGTAAACAAACCTTATAAAATTGTTAAAGAGGGCGATAAAATTGCCTATCATAATGATGGACTTGTATCATGGGGTGGTGGATATTTAACTGGTGAATACTCTACAGGTAACCTTGATGCATACATTGCTACATCCGCAAGTTTAAAAAGTTATAAACGAGTTGATTACTTCAATTATTTCTCAGATAATTTAATTGACAAAATTAATAAGGATGCTGCACTTGAAGCTCAATATTTGGCAGATCTTGGAGAATCAGACTTTAATCGTGCAATGGAAGGAACCGATTCTGAATGGGTAAATTTCTTTGGATATGTTATTAAAGCCGGTGCTAACTATAACCTAACTGAGACGATGAACCTCTTCTTAAATACAGGTTATTTTGAGCGTCAACCAGATTTTGATGCTATCTTCTTGAATTACATTAATAATGTGAATGATGAAGCAGAAAATGAAAAAGTATTTAATATAGAATTGGGTTATGGTTTCCAAAATAAATATATTAAAGCTTCTGCAAGTTTGTATCATACTTTATGGTTAGACAAAACCTTAACTCAGTCTTATGCTACAGAGGTTGATGGATTTACTACTTTCTATAATGCTAATATTTTAGGAGTAGACGCAAAACACCAGGGAATTGAATTTGAATTACAAGCTCAACCAACATCTAAATTCTGGATACATGCATCTGCTACTATTGGTAACTGGAGATGGAATAATAATGTTGAGGGTGTAGATATTTATGATGATGATCAGGTCTATCAAGAAACTATTGATGTGTATGTGAAAGATGTACATGTTGGAGATGCTGCTCAAACTAAGTTTTTCCTTGGTTTATCATACGAAATATTGCCAAAGCTTAAATTTGGTTTAGATTTCTATCATAACGATAACTTATATGCAAACTTTGAACCAGCTGATCGTGGTGAAGATAGCCAGATTGATGGTGAGAACCCTGATTCATGGAAGCTTCCAGATTACCAGCTTTTTGATGCTAATATTAGTTACGACTTTAAAGTTAACAAGTTAGATGCAACATTTTATGCACATTTTTATAACTTGTTTGATGCAGAGTATGTTTCTGAAGCAGAGGATGGTAGTGGGCATGATTGGCAGTCAGCAAGTGTTTACTATGGTTTTGGACGTACATGGTCAATGGGTCTAAAAATCAGATTCTAATTTCAAACTCAAAAAAATAAAACAATGAAAAATATATTATATCTATTATCAATAAGTATAATCTTTCTGGGTTTGAATGCATGTGAGCCCAATAAAGATATATACGATGAATTGCCAAACAATGACTCTTTAAGGTTGGCTAATTTAGATAAAGTGCCTGCCGATAGTGAATATACACTAACGGATGATGACTATGAGTTATCTAGTAATGAGAGTGTAGCTAATTATAAGAACTTTTCTGAATCAGCCCCTGTTGCTGATTATTTGCCAGAAATCATCAATGAATTATTTTTAACTGATCCTGGCGCAGAACTTCAGGTAACATATAATTATTATCAATCGCTGTATTTAAACGATACTATCGCAGATTATGAGTTAGATTCAGCTGATTATTCAAGCTCTTACTATAATTTTGACAATTTCAATGGCTTATATTTATTCTTGAATTCAAATTACCCTGATGCTGGTAAAGGGGACTTAATTACCTTAACATATGCCTGGTATTTTGGCGGTGGAGTTACAGATACTGTTTCAAATACATTTGTAAATCTTGGCGATGACGAGTGGACTTATGCTTATGCACTTGAGTCTGCTGATTATACTGCAATGGGTCAATCTTATCCTAACTTTGGTGATGAGGATGATGCAGAATTTAGAGTACCTATTTACCTTCAAGGTTTAAATACAGATTATGTTGAATACCAATATGCTCAAGAAGGAGATGTTGTGTATATCCTTTATAATCTTTATTCAGGCGGCTTAACACAGGAAATATTAAAACTTGTAAAATCTACTTCAGGTTGGGATATTATTGGAAGTGTTACTGAACAAACTGCTTCTATGACTTCAAGTAGTGCTGCATGGTCATTTGTAACTCCAATTGAGTTTGTTGAAACAACAGCGACTCATACAAGAGAGTATACATTAACCAATGCTGATTATGCACTTGTTGGAAATGGAACGTATTATAACTTTGATGTACGTCCTGGAGCTAATGAAGAGTCACTTGACGTAAGAATAGAGAAAATTTCTACAATTCTTAAAGCGAACTTTGCTGATTTGGCTATTGGTGATATTTTCCTTGTACACTACGATATTTATGATGGTAGCGCCGATACTTGGGATATTACTCTTGAAGCTGTAGAGAAAAATTAATTAAATTCATACATATAATAAAAGTGCCGCCTTTCACGGGCGGCACTTTTTTATTGATCTTTTTTTCTATATTAAATGATACCCATTTTTACCATAACCAAACTTCCAAGTAATCCTACAAAAAACAACATGCTGAATAAGCGATTGTATATAAATGCGTAGCTAACTAAATAGAGTGGCCAGCCTGTTTGGTTGTTTTCAGGTTTTTCTGTAGGTCGGGGTTGTCCAAATACTTTGAATGTGAATATTAATTTGGGAATTGCCAATAGGGTGATAAGTAGCGGCCACGCATTATTTTCATATACGTAATAACCTATCATGGCATATTGAATAATCCATAAAGACATTGTAAAATATCGTGAGCTTTTTTCTTTAAGTATAACCGGTAAAGTGTACACTTTCTTTTTGAGATACTCTTTAAGCTTGTCGGTATGTTTCCCCAGAAAAACTGTTGTAGGTCCAATAGCATAAAGCAGTGCAATGTAAACTACATCCCAGTTCCAGCTGCCTGAAGTTGTCACATAATAGGTTCCACCAATCATGAGTGGGCCCCAAACTAACAAAACAACAATTTCCCCTAATCCGATATATTTAAACGGCCAGGTGTAAAAAATAAGAAATATTAATCCTGATACAAAAAACGCAGTGGTAATGATATCGGTTCTAAAAATCAGAAATAGTCCGCTTATGCTAGCTATGATTAGCGATACTGCAATGTATTTGTAGAAAGTTTTAGTTGATGTGTAATTGTGCTCCAATAACTGGACACCATAAAGTGACCGGAAATAGTTGTTTTTATCTACTCCCTTTTTGTAGTCTACCAAATCGTTGATGAGGTTGTTTGAGGCATGCGCAAAAATGAGTCCTACAAAGGCTACTGAAAAGTTTATAATGTCAAAAGTATCAAATAAATACGCTAAAACTACCGCTATGATTGCGGAGAATGCTGTCATTATTAATACGGATGCTCTTGTGGCTAATAACCATCGTGAGATTAGATCTAAACCGTGCCATTCATCTTTTGAGATACTAGGTACAGTTGTTAGGGCAGATTTCCAAAATGCAAAGTTTGCCATATTTTTAAATTTAAATGAATACTATATATTCAAGACAAACATATCCTTTTTATGAATGTTCATGCAATTGCATTCATGTACGTAAGTTGATCTTTAGTACAAAGTGATAGAAAACTAATTTTAATCCTGAAAATCAGCCAATATTATTCAAATTTAAAATAGGAGTTACAACCTGAGAAATTAATATTATTTTTTGAGTTATTAAAAAATTGAATGAGCATTTGAGAACTCGTTTTGCTGAAGTTGTAACCTTTTCCAGTAAAGAATTTATTATGCACGGCTGCAATATAATCGTTCATGCCAAGTTTGATAGTTTTAGAATCACTTAGAAGATTATCAGATGCGTCATAAACTAATATTTCATGGCCTTTTTGCTTTAGACTGAGGCCTGAATAGAAAAAACCAGATTCAGATTCTTTTAGGAATTTTTTTAGGTCACCAATTGATAGTTCATAGAGAATAGTTCCGTTATTGAATGGGTCAATTTCATATATCTCCCTTATGGTAATGGGACCTTCGTCAAGGGATGAGCGAATTCCTCCTGTATTTTGAATACATAAATCTGCCTTCATGATATCTTTTAATGCTGCGGTAAACATGCAGCCTACTTCTGTTTTTGTAAGCTTGGTTTCAGAGTAGCCTATCTCTTGATCTAGTATGGCATTCATTTCATTGTTGTATTGATCTACAGATTTAGCTACAAGTTGGTCAGTTTTTGTATAATCATCAAGGTTAATCAGTTCGGAATTAATGACCTTTACTTTGTTATTGCCGATTTTTAAATCTATTTTCCCTATGTAATGCAAATAACTGCGTGCTTGCAATACAGGTATGCCATTTATTATGGTATCTATTCTGCGGTGAGTGTGCCCGCCAATGATAGCATCGAAATATGGAAATACTTTTGCTAACTGAAAGTCGCCAATCATTCCTTCCGGGCTTTCTGTATGTCCAAGATGCGATAATGCAATGTATACGTCAGCCTTTTCTTGTGATTTTAGGTTTTTATAATTTGGTAAGATATCTTGTGCTCTGCTAAAATCTATATTTTTAATATCCCATGGATGTGTAGAAGGGATAACAGCTCCTTGCATTCCTCCTGTTTCAACCAGTCCCAGAAAAGTTACTTTAATTCCATCAATTGTAATTGTTTTGTATGGTTTAACTTCTTTTATGGGTGTTTTTGAAAAATCAGCATTGGCCGAAATCCAAGGGAAATTAGATTGTGCAATTCGGATTGCTAAGATGCTATCTCCATTATCGAATTCATGATTACCCAGCGTAGCAATACTAAATCCAGTTTGATTCATGATGTCAATCATCGGATAGCCAGGATCTTTGTAATTGTCCACCACAGGATTTCCTGAAAACATATCGCCTGCACTCACTAATATGGTAGGGTTTTTCTTTTTCTGTACATCAACTATTTGCTTGATTTTGGCCATGTTTTTTATCTGTCCGTGGACATCATTCACATGGTATATAGTAAGGTTTTTTTCTTTGTTGCTATTATTGGAGCAACTTACAATAATAAAAAGAGCAGCTGCCAGGGCTATAACGTATTTTAATCTTTTCATCTATACAATTCTTTTGTAGAATGCAAAATTAATCGAATTAGCTTTAAAGCAAGCCGATTTTTAAAATGAAAGTATGAACTCCGATAAATTGGTTTTAGTATCCAATTGAAGTTTCTTTCGAAGTCTATATCTGCTGATTTCGACACCTCTTGTGGAGATGTTCATAAGTGTTGCAATTTCTTTACTGCTTATGTTAAGTCTAAGAAATGCACATAACTTCATCTCTTTTGGTGTTAAATCCGGATATGTTTCTTTAAGTCGCTTTAGGAATTCTTCGTGCACTTTATTGAAATGCTTGTCGAATACAGCCCAATGCTGTTCTGTATCCATTTCTCGGTCTATTTTTCGGTTTATTTGTTTAATCCTGCGACTAATAAGGTCATCATTTATCTCTTCAGAAACCTTCATGAGGCTGTTTTTAATTGAATTCAGAAGTTTACCTTTCTGGATCATCTCCATGGTTGTGTTGGCCAATTCTTTGTCGCGTTGTTTCATTTCAGCTCTCAGCTTATCATTACGCATTTTTACCATCTCTTTTTCTGCTCTCAATGCGCTGGTTTGTAGCTCTTTCTCACGCTCCATGAACTTTCTTTTCTGACGCTCTTTCTCTTCTCTTTTTGATTTTGCTGTTTTGTATCGTATGTATCTGATAAGCATCAGCACGAAAAGAATGAGTATTCCAATATAAACAATTAAACCCTGCCAATTAAGGAACCATGGTGGGTGTACTTCGAAAATAAATGAATGAATTGTGCTTTCTTGTTCAAAGATATTTTTAGCCTTTACACTAAATGTATAATAACCGCTTCTTAAGTTTGTAAATTCTCTGATGGTGCGGCTGTTCCATTCACTCCATTTGTCGTCGAAAACAACTAGTTTAGTTGAAAAGAGGATGCTACCTGGATTTTCATTGTCATTGGCAGCAAATTCAAATTTCAGTTGATTGTCGCGGTAAAAAACTTCCTTAAAAAGAATATTATTCGGTCGGCCTCCTCCATAAATTACAGAATCATTGCTCATTAAAGTGACCTTTCTGATGTATGCCTGGAAAGGTTTTCGGTAATCTTTACTTTTATTTGCGTTATAGAGTGCAAATCCATTTTCAAGTCCAAAAATAATATGGTCTTCGTTGATTGGATAGACAAATTGAAACCAATCTATAAATCGATCTTTCAGCTCTTTGAAAGGAATACTTACATTAACGTATGTTCCATCTTCCTGTAAACGGAAGACCCCTGTTTCATTTTGTGTAAAGTACCACACGTTGCCATAATTGTCTTCCAGTAGATCTCTTATGCCTGTTGATGAGAAGTTCTTGTTTTGTTGGATATCTCGAATGAATTTGTCATTTGTCTCATCATAAGTGTATAGACCATAACCTGTTGGAAAGACTATTTTACCATTGATTTTAGTTACTTTGATATTTTTACTTGTGGGTAATCCAGTAGAATCATTATAAAATTTGATGTCGATTACTGAGTCATAATTATCATTCAGTTTAATATTGAAAATTCCTTTGTACCCATGAGTCATCCATAGTTCACCTGGTTTGCGGTATTCAATAGTCCTTGATGATTCGTCAAACCCTTTCAGTTGTTTTACGAACGTCCATCGGCCAAAACGTTTCTCTAATTTTACTAATCCGGTATAAGTTCCCACAAGAATTATATTCTTATTGTCTTCTGGTTGAATAAAAGTCCATCCGCCTTGAATATCCGCAATTCTCTTTGCTCTTGACTTTTCAATAATAAAAATGCCCGAAGTATGGCCGCAAAATAATTTCCCATCAATCTCTTTCAAACTCCAAATCTGACCTTGTGTATTGGGTATTAAAGTGAATCTTTGTATGCCGGAACCATTTTGTAATGATTTCCAATCGTGGTAAAATAATCCTCTGTTTGTTCCAAGATAAAGTATATCGTCGAATAGAATGGCATCGTAGCCTGTACTCAGGTTATTTGATTCTGACAGATAGGAGATAGGAGAGTTAATTTCTATGTAATCAATTCCATTATCCAGACCAACCCATAAATTTTCGTGTTGATCAATTTGCAAACTTAAAACTGTGCTGTTTTGAAGTCCTTTATTTAGGTTGATATGCTGGAGTATTTTACCAGATGAATTGCAAAATACTAAGCCATCCTGGATAGTCCCAAAAACGTATGTTTCATCTTTGAGTAACAGGCCAGTATAAACCTGGTTTTGCTGCAACATAGCAGAGGCTTCAGTTTTCCATGGACTGAGTTTTATACCATTGAACAAATATATCTTTTCATCAGAAGTGGCTATCAAAAGACCATTTTTATGAGGTAGAATGGTTGAAATTAGCATTCCTTTTAATTCGGAAACTCCAGTTAGCTTAACTAATCTGGTATTTGCCAGTCGATATAGTCCATTTTTCTGATCATTTACATAGATCTCACCATTTGCTAGAAATGAGAAATGAAATAGGCTTGGAGCTTCGATAACTTTAACTGCTTCGTCTTTGTAAATGATTATGTGATCATAAGATTGGAAAACGATACCTATTGGCAGCTCATATATGCGCCACATCTCCCCGAAATCACTGTACTTTTGATCTAGTAAGGGCATGAGTGAATGATATTTTATAATACCATTTTCATTGGATTGAAAATATCCAAATTCATTAAATCCGCCTGCATATATTCGTTCGTCCATAGTTGCTTTTACGCAGCGAACAATACTGTTTCCTGGAATAGGATAATTGCGCCAATGAATGCCATCAAATTCCAAAACCCCATCATTATTTGCAAAATATGTAAACCCATTAGGAGCGATGTCTATTGACCAGGTTTGTGCGCCAGCTTCTATAATTTTAGTGGGGTAGTTTCGAATATTAGGTATCCCAATTCTACCCTCGGTTTGGGCAAATATTTGAGTAAATAATAATTGCAGAAGTATTATTAGTATGGCTTTTATGCGCATGATTTCTTATTTGATAAGTTGAAATTTACCAAAAAAATAAGAAAAAAACTGAACATTACTTTAAAAACCTTTTAATTAATGATATCAGGTCTTCTTTTTCAACAGGTTTTGCAAGGAATGCATCAAATTTTGCATCTTTCATTTTTTCATTGTCTACGGACTTTGCATAAGCACTTTGCGCAATTATAGGAATGTCTGGATGTATGGATTTTATTGTTTTCGAAGCTTCGTATCCATTAACTCTAGGGAGTTTAATGTCCATTAGAATAAGGTCGAAAATATTTCCATTATTGTTGAAAAGGTCAATAGCTTCTTGTCCGTCATAGGCATGTTTGAGTGTGTATGGAATATCTAATTCTTCTTCAAGCAATGCCTCATAGAACATGTAATTTGTTTCATCGTCTTCAACGATAAGAATTTTATATTCTTTAGTTATATCATTAATAGTTTTTTGATCCTCTGTGGAAGTTTTATTTACTGGTGAATAAGGAATTTTCAATGTAAATGTTGATCCTTTTCCTGGTGAAGACTCAACCAGAATTTCTCCTCCCATTAGTTCGGCGTTTTCTTTTTAAATAGCTAAGCCCAAACCTAAACCACCACTCTTTTTTGAAATTTGATGCTCAGCTTGTGAAAATCTTTCAAAAATCAACCGTTGTTTTTGTTTTGGGATTCCGATACCTGTGTCTTTTACATATATTAAAAGGTCATTGTTTTCAATATTGTACCCAATTTCAATAGTTCCCTTGTTGGTATAACGAATGGCGTTTTCAATTAAGTTGCTAATGACTTTGGCTAATTTGCTTTTGTCAATTTTTATAGAAGACTGGTCATCTTTTAAAGGTCTATTAAGGTAAAGACGTAACTTGTTTTCTTTGGCTTTTAGGTTGAAGATGGAAAATTGCTCCATTAAAAAGTCATTCAAATTTATAGGTCGATTTTGAGCTTTAATTTGTTTAGTTTCAAGTGTTGAAATCTCTAAGATATCATCAATAATTTTTTGTAATTGAAAACTGCTGTTTTGAATGATTTTAGTATAGTATTTTCTTTTTTTATCGTTGATTCCTGGTTTGTCTAGCATTTTGGAGAATCCAACAATTCCGTTCATTGGTGTTCGGATCTCATGGGACATATTATGCAGAAACTCTGTTTTAAGTTTATTACTCTCTTCAGCCTGATTTTTTGCGCGTAAGAGGTCTTGCTCCATCTGCTTTCTTTCACGTATTTCTCTGGTGACAATTAGAATGTGAGCTTCATTGTTAAGGTTGATAATTTTAGCTGAGATAAGGGCGGGCAAAAGATCACCATTCCTTACTTTAAAGGTTGTTTCCATATTCTCAACAATGCCTTTTTCTTTGAGTTGATCTACCAGTTTTTGCCTATCAGCTACGTTAGCCCAAATATTAATATCAGAGGCTAGTTTTCCTATAACCTCCTCTTTTTTATATCCAGATAACCTTTCGAAACCATCATTCACTTCTATATATTCACCATTTAGTTTTGTGAATGTTACAGCATCTGGACTTGTGACAAAAGCGCCTCTGAATTTTTCTTCGCTATTTTTTAGTTTTTCTTCAGCTATTTTTCTGTCTGTAATATCCCTACCAACAGCGACTACTGTAATATCTTCTGTATTGTCTTCATTTAATGCATTAAGTGACCATCCAAACCACCGCCAGCCTTGTGGTGTTTTTACTCTAACCTCGTGACCGGAGCTTTCTCCTGTTTCAATGGTAGTTCGAATTGATTTCATGGCTAAATCAAGATCCTCTTCATGTATTAATGGAACAAATGATTTGGAAATTACCTCTTCTTCTGTTAATCCAAAGGTTTTAAAGTAATTTGGACTTGCATATATACCCTCCAGTTTGCTGTTGTAACTAATCACCAGTTCGTTTTGGTTTTCGATAAGCAATCTGTATTTTTTCTCACTTTCTTGCAGCTTCTTTTCAGCATTTTTGATATCTGTAACATTATAGGCTGTTACTAAAATTTCCGATATTTTATTTTCTCTAAAAATAGGGTTTGCAATCATGCGTAAATAAATAGTTTCTCCAAGCTCCTGATCTTTTATCTTGAAACTTGTTATATGACTTTTAGCCTTACCCTCAATGGCTTTCTGAATCATTGTTTTTTGTTCCTCAATCTCTTTTGGCTTTAAAAATTGTTGAACAGAAGTGCCAATAATTTGGTCTTTTTTGATTCCTAATAGTTTTTCACCATGCTCATTTATGTATGTGATGATTCCTGATAAATCATGAACCATAATCTAA
>PKTE01000003.1 GCA_002869335.1 Salinivirgaceae bacterium
AAAATAATCAAATTGTAATTAATGGGGATGAAGTTTTTTCTAGTGAATATCCTGTTGATTATTTATGTGTAGATGATGTAATACTGCCAGTAGGATTCAGTTTCCTCTTTAAAAGAAGAGACACCCTTTTTCATGCTTTTTATGATGATTATAATCTTGAGATCAGAGATACTGTGCCGGGAAATCCGTTGCATCCTTCAATTGCATATCTGAAATTTAGTGAAGATTATATAGATTATCTCTGGATGGAAGATAAAGACACTATTTATGAGATTTATTATAAACGCGATGCTAAGCATGATGATATTGGCGCCATTGATCCTGATCCTGAAGATGGAATTCAATTAACAGGTTATCCAAATCCGTTTAAGGAAAATCTTAATATTCAGGTCAGTAGTTTAAGTTGGAATGGAATACCTGATGTGAGTATTTATAATTTGAAATCACAAAAGGTAAAAACACTTTCCCCAAATTCAATCAGTGATGGAATCTATAATTACCAATGGAATGGAACCTCCGAAAACGGATTGAAACTAAATCCCGGAATTTACTTTATCGTGTGTACTGATGGAAAGCAAAAAGATTCCAGAAGGATAATATTGGCGGAATAGAACAAATCGGAGCCCGACTGTTCTAAAAGTATTCTTTTTTCTATTCCACAAACTCATACGCCTGATTCCTTAATCTTGGAATGAATCCGGCAGCGCGAATGGTGTCTGTAATCGTATTTTTTTCAATAATTCGCTCAACGCCTGCGCTGGAAACCACATTTTCCTCAATCATAATAGAACCGAGGTCGTTAGCGCCTGCAAAAAGGCACAATTTGGCTATTTCTTCACCCACAGTGAGTAACGATGCCTGTAAATTTGGAATATTATCAAGCACCAATCGGCTGATGGCAATCATGCGTAAATACTCTTCCGAAAAAACAGGTTCTATGTTGGGGAATTTATCAAGTAGTTTAGTTCCTTCTGACATAAATGGCCATGGTATAAAAGTGACAAACCCTGGTGCTTCTTCAGGTTTTTCAGCTTGTACTTCTCGTAACCGAAGTAAGTGCTCAATGCGCTCTTCAACAGTTTCAACGTGTCCAAACATCATGGTGGCAGAGGTGACCATTCCTAATTGATGGGCTTCACGCATTACATTGAGCCACTCATCTGCTGTGCATTTAGCTGGAGAAACTATATTTCGAACCCTGTCAACCAAAATCTCAGCTCCGGCACCGGGCAAACTATCCATTCCTGCTGCTGTGAGTTCTTTTAGCGTTTCAGAAATTGAAAGTTTAGCTTTTTTTGCCAGAAAATGTACTTCGGCTGGACCTAATGCATGCAATTTAAGTTTTGGATAGGCATTTTTAAGATCGCTAAATAGTTTTGTGTAAAATGCCAATCCAAGTTTAGGATGCATGCCACCTTGCAACAATAATTGATCTCCACCCAACTCGAAAAGCGTGTCAATTTTTTCTCTATACTGCTCTAATGAAGTGATATATTCATTCTCACTACCGGGTTTGACACAAAAATTGCAAAACGTACACTGACTAAAACAGCCATTCGTTATATTCACATTACGATCAATGATCCATCCCACATGTTTTCGGTCATTTTTTTGCATTCTTTGCTCATGAGCCAGCATCATAAGTTCTGTTAATGGGGCATTGCGATATAATTCTATTGCTTCATGTTTGGTTAATGAAGCTCCTTGTGCTATTTTATCTTGAATTTCAGTTGAGATTTGCATTTGAATGTCTTTGATTATTCTACAAAAATAGTTATCCCTGCTTATTAGCCGAATTTTCAGTGAAATTTGTACCTTTACGATGAATCAAAATTGACGTAGTATGGACAATTTAATATTCAATCTTGTTAAAGAAAATCCGCAGTTAGTAAATGCTGTTTTTATTGTAAACAGCTTTGATAAACTGGATAAAAACATTTTTTCTGATCGTGAGATAGATTTTATTCAGCACCAAATAGCACAGGATGCAAAATTAATACCGCTAAATTATTTTTATCACTGGAATTTTATTGTTGTAACCGGATGTAAGGACGATTGTAAGAATGAGGCCGAATCATTACGAAGAACAGGTGTGGAGTTGGCTGATTTTGTGAATAAAAATGAGCTGGACTTTTTGACGATAATTGATAATACAAAAGCTTTTGAACCCACTAAGGCATTGGTAGAAGGGCTTTTAATGTCATTGTATAGATTTGATAAATATAAGAACCAGAAAGATCCTAAAAAATCTCTAAAGCGGTTGAATATTTACAATCCTAAAATTAAAGAGAAAGAAATTGAAGAGCTTGAAACAATGACACAAGCTGTTTCATTTACCAGAGATCTTGTAAATGAGCCTGCTTCAACATTAAATGCAACCCGTTTTGCTGATATCGTTACACAACAAGCTCATAACTCAGTGCTCAATGTGGAATTGTATCGCAAAGAGGATCTTCAAAAAATGAAAATGGGTGGTATATTGGCTGTTAATCAGGGTAGTAGCGAGCCTCCTGTAATGGTTAAATTGGAGTGGAAGCATCCGAAGGCAAAGAGCAAAAAGCCATTTGTATTTGTTGGCAAGGGGGTAATGTATGATAGTGGTGGTTTAAGTATTAAGCCTACTGACAATAGCATGGATTATATGAAGTCTGACATGGCTGGTGGAGCTGCAGTAGCTGGTTTAATGTATAGTATTGCCCGCAATAAAATGCCTATTCACGCTATAGCGTTAATTCCTGCAACAGATAATAGGGTAGATGCAAAATCATATTCGCCTGGTGATGTTATTACCATGTATAACGGAAAAACGGTTGAGGTAATGAACACTGACGCGGAAGGTCGATTAATACTGGCTGATGCTTTGAGTTATGCCGATAAATATGAACCTGAGTTGGTGGTTTCTATTGCTACGTTAACCGGAGCTGCTGCAAGAGCTGTTGGTCCTCATGGTATTGCCGTGATGGGTAATGCCGATGATGCATATTTTAATAAGCTCGAAGCTTCTGGATTTAATACCTATGAAAGAGTTGCAAGATTTCCATTTTGGGATGATTATGCTTCCATGCTAAAGTCAGAGATTGCCGACATGAAAAATATTGGTGGCGCTAGTGCTGGTGCCATAACCGCTGGAAAATTTTTAGAGAAATTTACAAATCATCCGTTTATGCATTTAGATATTGCCGGAGTAGCCTTTACACATAAACCTCGTTTCTATTATAAATTTGGAGCTACTGGCGTAGGAGTTAGATTATTATATGACTTTGTGAAGGAGCTCGCAAAATAATGTGTTTATTTGTAGTTTTGTAAATTTGATATAAATCGAAAAGTAGAATCATAAAAATATCTTGCCAGCTTTAATTGTTAGCTGGTGAAGTGAATGAATATAAATTGACTAAGATGAAGAAAGACGCAAAAATAAAAGTTGGAATATCGCAAGGTGATATTAATGGTATTAGTTATGAGGTAGTTATAAAAGCTTTGAATGATCAACGCATGAATGATATTTGTACACCAATTTTGTACGGATCGCCCAAAGTAGCTGCTTATCATAGAAAAGCATTGGATATTGAAAACTTTAGTTTTAACGCAATACGAACTGCTGATGAGGCCAATCCTAAAAGAGCCAATTTAATTAATGTTTTGGATGATAATGTGCGGGTTGAGTTGGGTAAAAGCACCAAAATGGCAGGCGAGGCTTCACTTGTAGCTTTAGATAAAATGGTAGCTGACATGCAATCCGGAAATATAGATGCCATGGTTACTGCGCCCATTTGCAAAGAAAATATTAAAGAAGCCGGGTTTGCTTTTCCCGGGCATACTGAATACTTCCAAAAGCAATTTAATAGTGAAGAGGTGTTGATGTTGATGGTGTTTAATGAAATACGAATTGGTGTTGTTACAGCTCATGTACCGCTAAAAGATGTTTCTGATGCATTGACTACCAATGTGGTTTATAATAAAATAAAAGTATTAGGCGATAGTTTAGTTCGTGATTTTGGATTGTCAAAAGGAAAGATTGCAGTATTAGGGTTGAATCCCCATGCCGGAGATAATGGAATTATTGGAACTGAAGATAGGGATATTATTAAGCCTGCTATTGACAAAGCTCGTGAAGAGGGTATTATGGCTGTGGGTCCATTCCCAGCTGATGGTTTCTTTGGCTCGGGCGCATATACACAATACGATGCTGTTTTAGCTATGTACCACGATCAGGGTTTAATACCGTTTAAGGTACTATCCCAAGGCGAAGGTGTAAATTATTCAGCAGGTTTATCAGTTGTAAGAACTTCTCCTGGACATGGAACAGCCTTTGATATTGTTGGTAAAGACCTTGGAAACCCAGCATCTATGCGTAATGCAATTTATTTGGCATCAGATATATCACGCAATAGAATGATGTATGAAGAGGTTTCAGCAGATCCTTTGAAAAAGCAGAATTTTGAATCTGGTAAAGATGTCGATATAGCAGATTTGGAAGAGAATGTGGGATAAAAAACAGTTATTTAGACGGTTGTAGGATAAAAAAACTGGAAATTGTAAAAAAAATATACTTAATTGCATAAAAAAAGGGTGTGATGGATTATAATTGGTTAGATAAGAATATCCTA
>PKTE01000278.1 GCA_002869335.1 Salinivirgaceae bacterium
AATATAAATGACATAAAAGAGGCTTGTCCAGCTTTTATATGTCATTTAGTTTATTGAACAGGGCGGGTAGAAGCGTAATTTGATCTTGAATTTTTTGCAACTTTTTTTTTCAAGAAAAAAAGTTTAGTTAATTATATTCAAAACTTCTTAAACATAACGAAAATTACTATGGGTCACCCAAATCTCATTATACCAAGGCTGCAACACATTTATAATCAGGCGCCCATAAAATACACACTATTTTCTTGTCGAAGTCAGGAGATTGTAAGCTTTCTATTTACTATTGTTTAATTTTCGATGTTACTTCATTTCGCATGTAAGCTAATATGTGCTTGCTTTTTATATTACCAAAGAAGTTTAATTTAATTTCTATAATATTCATATAAAAAAATGAAACCGATCGGGGAGATCGGTTTCGTTGTGCTGATTGGTTAGAGAGAGCTATGAGAAAAATTGTCTACCCTAACTTTGCAATATAAATGCCAAATGCCTTTATGCCCTGTTTGACAGTTGATTGTGTTTTCGGAGTGTTTTAAATAATTGTACGTTTATGAACACTACCTGTTACAAGTCGAACATTATTCGATTAATGCGGCTTTATCTTTTTTGTATCCAAATATCCAGTTAAATCCTAGTCTTATATTTACATCACGGGCTGTTTGTGGCCAGAATTCTTCTAATACATGGTCACTAATAATGAATGTTTGGAATGGTCCAAATCGACCTGCAAATCCTAGCCCTATGTTGTCCATATTATCTTCCATCATTGTATAGGAAACAGTAGCGGAGATATGGTTCGTGTTTACATTGGCCGATAATGAAATAGCCGATTGCATATCTCCATTATAGTATACACCTCGATATAATGCTCCGAA
Source organism: Salinivirgaceae bacterium (assembly GCA_002869335.1). Taxonomy (GTDB): domain Bacteria; phylum Bacteroidota; class Bacteroidia; order Bacteroidales; family Salinivirgaceae; genus Salinivirga. Next base: position 876 of record PKTE01000278.1, read on the forward strand.
TCCAATAGCATCAGTTAAGTTATATGAAGCTCCGACGTATAATTTTGCAGGTAGCCAGGTTTTGTAACTACTTGTATTGGTTTTCTTTACATCAAATAATGTTAATAAACTGTCCTGGTATTCTTCTCCCATGTTTGGTTCTGTGGTATTGGGATTATTGTCATCAATATATCGTTGTATATCAAAACCCTGAAAGATAAACTCTTCATCAGCTGATCTAATTTCAGCTACATTGGTTTTCCAATTGATAAAACCAATATCGGTTATACTTACATAGGCTTTTAATTCAGGCATTATTTGATATTCTGCTCCTAAGTCAATCGCAAACCCCGGATTGTTAAATTTGTATCCGATATCACTTATTAATTCACTTGTGCTTCTTTCTGTATAATCTACTAAAAATGTGTCTCTGACTTGATCATAATATAGAGAATCAAGTGTAAGTGCCGGTTGGGAAGATCTAAATTGTAAATCAGCTGCTAATGTCAATGTATCTTCATGTGAGTTAAGGTGAAGATCTGTTTTGGTTGATTCTATGTTAGCAATCCCACCGAGTGCTTTAAAGCGAGCTCCAACTGTTAAATCAGCTGTAACTTTCATAGATGCACCAACTCCAAATTCAAGATAGTTAGTCATATTTACACCTAACCCGGATAGGTCCATATTAGGTGTTATATCAGGATGCCTGTTACCTTTTACAACTAACTCAATGAGTCCACCGGGAATGGCCATGTTTACAAAAGTCTTATTAGCAGCATGAATATTCCAATAGATATTTTTTGTTTTGAAACCTATATTAAAAAGGTTTAGATTTAAATTTAGATCAAATGTGTTGATTTTTTCAAGTTTATCAACAAGCTTTAGCGCTTCTTCCTGGCTGTTAAATGCCCAAATAAGAGAACCATCAAATTCTCCTGTTCCAGGGTAAATAATGTCATTATATACTAATTTATTACTATTAAAACTAAAGTCTATAGCCGGGAATAATGGAGTTATGCTTAATAATCCTCCAAAGTGTCCATTATAGCCTGTTTGAAAAGCTGGATTTAATCTACTACTTTGCGGTAATGTTCGCATATTGTACATCGTAATGGCCTCCTGAGCAAAAAGAGAATTAATGTTCAGGCTGAAGAATAAAAATAGTAGTATTGGTAATATGATTCTTTTGTTCATTGTCCTCATTTTATAAGTCCTCATTAATTTCAAATTGCCAATCTGCACTTACCTTAAAGTCCATCTCATAATAATCGTAATATTTTACATAAGGTGGATTTGGAGTATCTCCATCAGTAGTTAAGAACTTAATATTAAGTAGCAAATATTTCACATTATCTAGTAAGTCAACATCTTCTTCGTAGCGAATAATTGATGTGCTATGAGTTTTGCCAGTTTCTTGATTAATAAGACTATCTGGCCCAATTACGCCAGATTCAACAATCCAAAGCGTGTCACTACTTGGCCAGTCATTTGCATTTGGAATTGTGTCGATTATGTTGTAAAGAGAATCAGTTAGGTAGGCTACTAAGCCTAAGCTATGCGGTAAACCGTTTTCAACGTCTAATTTTAAGTCAACGAATTTAATCATCTCCATATCTTCAGAGATATTTCCAAGGTCTAAGTCCATTGTATCCTGGAAGGTTATTCCGGAAGTTCTTCCCCACATGGGTATTTCAAAATCAACAATGGCATTTACCCGACTATCTTTTGACATAAAATTGGTTCTCTCACCAGATTCTTCTGGATTGAGTTTAGCAGCTCCTCCAAATGTTAGCTTTTTAGGTAACTGGGCTACTAATTCATTAAGGTTAGTACCGACTCCTGATATTTTAACCGTTGTATCCGTAGGAATAATAGGTGCCGGATAGCTTTCTTCTGGCGAATAGAATATCCATGGGTCACCAGCAGTTGGTACTTCCGGGCCAACTATATCATTCCACGTATCATCACTTAGTTTCATTTTAAATGTAGGTAAACTAATACCGACCGAAAGACCAAATGAGTTGATTACATTTATTTTAATACGTGGATCGTACAATTCGAATTCGCCGACATCAAAAGCAGAGAAAAAATCTAATTTTAATTCTTTCGCAGGAATATCAAGTGTTTGTGTGCCTAAGTATCCCCAAATATATTCATATTGAATCTCACGAAAATTAACGTCAACGTCGCAAATAGCATTCGGATTAACAGCTCCGCTACCGGTATTTTCAATTAATTCAACCTGGTAGGTTATAAAAAAATTGTTGGGCTCTGTAAAGTTTGTAAAATCAAGCATGTACCCATCAAGGTCATCAAATGTATTGTTGTAAACAAAATTCCCTGAAGCATCATTTATTGGAATTACCTTTTGATAGGCTACTCCATCTTTCTTCAACTCTGGGAAGGTAAGTGTTACTGATCCTTGATATTTAAAAGTTGACCTGATATCAATATCCAATAAACTCGACTCAATGTACATACTATCTAATAGCTGATTAGCAGCTGCTGCAATAAAAAGATAATTGATGTTGGCTTTTGACATCGTTACCAATCCTCCCTGAAAGCCTCCTGCATTTTGATAATCTTGTTCATTGAATAGTGTATCGTAACTTTGATCAGGGAAAACAATTTCCTCTCTTGCTGTAGCAGAATATCCTGTGTCAGTATATACAAGTAGTATTAAACCCTCATCATCAGTATCAACAAATCCAGTTGTGTCAACTATATTCACAAGGTCTTCCATTACAAAACTTGTTTTTACAAGTGGTATTCCCCATATACCTTCATTTTCAGTATGCATATTCAGCTTATCGAGTTCAAAGTTGTCATCTATACATCCTTTAATAAACCATATGGATAATATGGCAACTAAAGTGATTTTTAGGTATTTTAAATATGTTTTTCTCATATCGTTGGTTTTTACTTGGCACTAATAATTTTAAATTCTACTCGACGGTTACGCTGTCTACCTTCCTCTGTATCATTTGTGGCAACAGGTTGCAAATATGCATAACCTTTATATGTCAATCTTGCTTCTTCGATACCCTGTGCTAGAATGTAGTCAACTACAGCTTTGGCCCGTTTTTCAGATATCTTTTTATTAATTGCTAATGATCCCTTGTTATCTGTGTGACCAGAGATTTCGATTGTCATTTTTGGATATGCTTCGAGCAGTTTTACTACACGGTTAAGTTCCGGATATGAAGTGGTTCTTAACACTGTTTTTCCATATTCAAAGAAAATGTTGTTCAAAATAACTTTGGTTCCAGCTGCCAGTTTATTCATGGCAATGTCCTTAATAATCTCTTGATAGTTAGTTGCTGGCGGAATATTAAAATTCTCAGAATGGAAAAGATAATCTTTTGCTTTAATGGTCATTGCATAGTTTTTACCTGAAGGCAATGATACCAGATATTCGCCACCTTCGCCAGTTTCACTAGTCATAATTACAGAATCTGCATCGTTATCGCTGATTTCGATTGTGGCTGTGATGGGATCGTTTGTAATGGCGTCGTAAATTTTTCCTTTTACGATGGTAAGTCTAATTGTTTTGATCTCTACAGATTTTTCAATCACAGTTTCGGTAATAGGTTCTGCCAGACTGGCTATTAGTAAGTCTTCAGAACTTTGAATCAATGGTTTTTCAGGTCCGAGGAATATAATCTCAAAAATATCGTAATCCTGACCATCTCTGCCGCGTGAACTATAATATCCATATCGACCATTGGC
>PKTE01000138.1 GCA_002869335.1 Salinivirgaceae bacterium
GTTTATCATATTTATCCATAAAAGCTATATCATCAGAAGTGCGTAAAATAGCGCCAAACCCCCGGAGAGCCTCTGTAATAAGGAAAGCCGGATTTTCCCCTGGATTATATAAAGCAGTTGGATGAAATTGCACAAATTCCAAATTTTCAACTATGCCTTTGGCTCTATAAACCATGGCCACGCCATCTCCAGTGGCAATAGGAGGATTGGTTGTAGTATGGTAAAGATTTCCGCTGCCTCCAGTGGCTACAAGTGTAGCTTTTGCCAAAATAGTCATTGGTTTCCCTGACACAAGGTTGATAGCATAGGCGCCATAGCACTCAATATCATCATCATGTCGAGTTACATCTTGTCCTAAATGGTGTTGCGTTATTAAATCAATGGCAAAATGATGATCCAGAACTGTAATATTTTTATGACTATGCAACTGTTGAATAAGTGCATCTTGTATTTCTGCACCGGTATTATCTTTATGATGCAAAATGCGATGTTCAGTATGCCCACCTTCTCTACCTAAATCAAACTCTCCCTGATCATTTTTATCGAAATTAGCCCCCCAGTCCAGAAGTTGTTTAATTTGCTCAGGCCCTTCTTTTACAACCATTTCTACAACCTCTCTATTGTTTAAATAGCTCCCGGCATTTAAGGTATCTTCAATATGCTTTTCGAAATTATCGGGCTCATAAGTAACAGCGGCAATTCCACCTTGAGCATACCGTGTATTAGTTTCATCGATTTGTGTTTTACTTAACACACATACTTTTCCATGATTTGCAACCTTTAATGCAAAACTTAAACCGGCAATGCCCGATCCAACCACTAAAAAATCAAATTTCAATTCCATTTACTCCTGATTTTCTATGCCATAATTAATGCAAAGAAATAAAAACAATCAAAATTAAACGAAAAATATATGAATCATAACGATTTCATACATAAAAATATTCTAAGCACACGATCAATTCAGCTATTTCTAAAATCTAAAACTTCATTAAAAGTTAAATCTTAAAAAGGTTATGAAAAGCCATTTATTTACCCTATTTTTGCTAATTCAAATTTTTCAAGCATTAAACTATGAGTCAAGAAGATACATTTAAAAAAATTATATCGCATGCCAAAGAATATGGATTTATTTTCCAAAGCAGCGAAATTTACGATGGATTAAGTGCCGTTTATGACTATGGACAGCTAGGAGCAGAATTAAAAAACAATATAAAAAGCTATTGGTGGAAATCAATGGTTATGCTACATGAAAATATTGTTGGTATTGATTCTGCAATATTTATGCATCCGACTGTATGGAAAGCCTCAGGACACGTTGATGCATTTAATGATCCATTAATTGACAATAAAGATTCGAAGAAAAGATACAGAGCTGATGTTTTAATTGAAGATTACATTCAAAAAATTGAAGCTAAGATTGATAAAGAAATTACAAAAGCTCAAAAAAGATTTGGAGATAGTTTTGATGAGAAGCAATTCAGAGAAACTAACCCAAGAGTTCAGGCTAATCAGAAGAAAATTGATGATGTACTTTTACGCTTCAAAACCGCAATGGAAAATGATGATTTAGCAGAAGTTAAAAAAATCATTGAAGACGCTGAAATTGCCTGTCCAGTAAGTGGAAGCAGAAACTGGACTGATGTTAGACAGTTTAACTTAATGTTTGACACAAAATTAGGTTCAGTAAACGACGATGCATCTACAATTTATTTAAGACCAGAAACAGCTCAGGGAATATTTGTAAATTACCTGAATGTACAAAAATCAGGGCGATTAAATCTTCCTTTTGGAATTGCTCAAATTGGAAAAGCATTTAGAAATGAGATTGTAGCAAGACAATTTATTTTCCGTATGCGCGAATTTGAACAAATGGAAATGCAGTACTTTATTCAACCAGGAACTGAAAAGAAATGGTTCGAGACGTGGAAAGAAAAGCGCATGAAGTGGCACAAAGCTCTTGGAAATGATGAATCAAATCTCAAATTCCACGACCACGATAAACTTGCCCATTATGCCAATGCAGCCACAGATATTGAATTTAAATTCCCATTTGGATTCAAAGAATTAGAAGGAATACACTCAAGAACTGATTTTGATTTAGGTCAACATCAAAAATTCTCTGGTAAAAAAATACAATATTTTGACAATGAGCGTAACGAAAGCTATGTTCCATATGTACTGGAAACTTCAATTGGACTAGATCGTATGTTTCTTGCTGTATTGAGTGCATCATATAAGGAAGAAACCATCGAAAAAGAAGATGGCAAAAAAGATCAAAGAGTTGTTTTAGCTATTCCACCGGCACTTGCTCCAATTCAGCTTGCAGTGCTTCCACTTGTTAAAAAAGACGGATTGCCAGACAAAGCTCGTGAAATTATCAATACACTAAAATTTGATTTCAATTGTCATTACGAAGAAAAAGATTCAATTGGAAGAAGATACAGAAGACAAGATGCCATTGGGACACCTTATGCAATTACGGTTGATCATGAGACTCTTGAGAATAATACTGTAACCATTAGAGACCGTGATACAATGGAGCAAAACAGAGTAAAAATTGAAGAACTACCTGAAATATTAAGAAGCAAAGTTTCCCTTAACAGTCTGTTAAAGAAACTTGAAAATTAATGTTAGGTTCATTTTTTGCATTAAATTAGTTACATAAAAAATCACATCATGCAAAGGTTAATAATTACATTACTATTTATTTCGCTTTTTAGCATTCAGGGTTTGCTAGGTCAAACACTTGATGAAATGCTTAAAGATTATAGATTTGAGCATCGAATTAAAGGTCCTGAGCATAAAAGAAGCCAATTACTAGAGGTAAAAGTAGACAAGAACAACAACTATCTTGCACTGACCTTTGCAGCAACCAGTTATCGTTATATTCATTTATACATTTACAGGCTTTACACATGGGAAGCAGTTCAGGAATTGCGTGTGGAAGCAAAACGAATTGAACTTTACAATAGTGAATTTGATCCGGAAGGAAACTATTTCTATGCCAACACGGATGTTTATAAAAATGAGTTCAAAAAGGTTGACTTGAAAACAGGAGAGATTACTGAATGCCCTTGTTCTGAAGTTCCCAATAATGGTTGTAGACCTTTGGAGGTAAGACAATATGAAACCACTAAATATACTGTTGGCGAAAACTACGTAATCTTTCAGGATGAAAAATTCGACAACTATGTAAGAATTTTTGTTCGAAAAGAGCTTTATAAAGTTCAAAATCAAAAAGATGATGTTCCCGACTTCTTAATGGATGGTGGTGGTGATGATGATGAAGATAAGCCAAAAGGCTCTGGTATTCCAGCTGATATCTTCACCATTTATATTGAACCCGGTGACATTAAGGATTTAAAAGAATTCGGCTACTTAAAAGTGAAAAAATTTGAGCTACTAGTAGACGACAACATGGCTAAAACATTCAAGTTTAACGAATTAACCACAAACATGATTGTGATGCCAAAAACAGCAATTGATTCTATTGAGAATCATGGTGGTTGGATTAAAGGTGATAAGCTCCGAGTAGCAATTAAATAATATTTCAGGAAAACTTAATTAAAATATTAAAAACTTCACAGTCTTGAATTTAGGCTGTGAAGTTTTTATTTTGATTTCAACAATATTGATTATTTATGATTTACCTGCTATCTTTAGCATTGTAAAATCATTTAATTTTCGCAAAATAACATGAGAATCATTAAGCTATTTCTGTTAATTACACTGGTATTTACGATTACAGACTCATTTGCTCAATGCAACAACTCTCTCATTGACTCATGTAGAGCAAAACTTGGAGAAACGATCTACCTCAAGCATTTTAAACTTCGGTTTGCCAAAGCAAAAAAACGAGGAAACCCAAGTATGGCAAATTTTTCAGTTTATCTCAATAAAGGAACAGATTATACATTTACTATTGCTAATGATAAAACCCTTAAGGGTGAAGCTATAGTAAAACTTTATGATGATTTTCGCTTTTTTGGAAGTAATGAAAAAAAGAAAAGCAAAGACCTAGCTCCTGCTTTCAAATTCCTGTGTTCAAAAACTGGCATTTATTATATAACCATACAATACAAAGACGGAGAAGCAGGGTGTTCCGTAGTTATGCTTTCAATGAAACCTAAGAAGAAAAAATATGATTGGGATAAAATGGAGAAGAAAGCAGAATAACTTAAACTACCTCTCAAACAGACAACGGATCACTTTATAAAGTTGTGGACTAAGCAAATATTTTGAATTACTTTGAAAAGTTGGGGAGACTCTTTTTTAGTTATTAACCATCTCGATTTTATTTTTTTCGTTCCAGTGATTTATAAACTTTATCTCAAGCCGACAGGCTCTTCATTTTTGATGCCCCAAAAACGAAGCAAAAAGGGCTTGGCTTAGTCTTTTAAGCGACCTTCTTTACTTTTGATTTCTAAATTAAAAAAACTCGATGATGCTGTTCAGATCTTTTTTCACCTCACTGATATTGGGCATCATCTCAAACAGTTTTTAATTTACCTACGGCCGAAATCTTCAAGTAGAAGGTGCCCACTTAAAAGACTTAGGCCGAACGAAATCAACCGTGACTAATTCTATTACCCGCAGCTCCTAATGCGGGTTGGCCCGATCAAATTACTCATAAAATCGTGAGGGCTTCGCCGTTGGCGGGCTAACGATGGAATGAATGTTCAATCAATATAAATGGCATAAAAGAGACTTGTCCAGCTTTTATATGCCATTTAATTCATTGATCAGAGTGGGGGTGAACGGCGTAGCCCTCATGAGCCAAAAGGCGAATAACCGTAATTTGACATTGACTTTTTTGTATCTTTTTTTTTCACTTCGACAAGCTCAGTACATGGCATGAAAAAAAGATTTTAAAAATAAATCCACAACTTTTTCAACAAATCATAAACTACTTCCTTCAAACACAAGTTTAAATTTGATTGATAGAATTCAGAAGGCAGCTATAAATATCACAAAGTGTATTCTGCCTTCTGGATTCAATTTGTTTTTATAAAGTAAAACATCAATATTCAGAATATTCTTCACTAATTACTCCTCAATCTCATATCCCATAGTTTTTCCTTTCTTAACGGCAGGAATTCCTTCTTTCATCCATACTGGTGCAGGGGCATCTTTCAGATAATGATCAAAGAACTGCTTCATGCGAATACTTAAATCTTTTCGATTCGGACTACCAGACTTCTCATTATGAGGACCTCCATTGTAATTGAGCAACCAAACCGGTTTGTTCAATCTGCGCAAAGCTACAAAGTACTCAATTCCCTGATACCACGGCACTGCTCCATCTTTATCATTATGACGAATTAACAATGGTGTATTCACTTTTGGAGCATAAAATACCGGGCTATTTTCGATATAATTAAGCGGCTTTTCCCAAAGCGTACCACCAATTCGGGATTGCGTTTCTTCATATTGAAACATGCGGCTCATTCCACTGGTCCAGCGAATTCCTCCATAGGCACTTGTCATATTTGAAACAGGCGCTCCAGCGGAGGCAGCTGCAAACATATCTGTTTTGGTAACAATATATGCAACTTCGTATCCACCCCAACTTTGACCTTGAATACCTACCCGATCTTTATCTATAAAACTATGCTTATTAAGCAATGAAGTCACACCACTAACCACATAATTATAGGCGCTTTCGCCAGGATAACCAACCTTATACCTGATATTAGGAATAAATACAAAATAATCGTTGCTGGCATAGAATGTTGGATTAATTATAGAACGACTTGGTCCGGGAGTCCAATGTGAATTTAATTGATCAGAATATAATCGATAGAAATATACCATCATTGGGTATTTCTTATTGGGATCGAAATTTTCTGGCTTATACAACAAACCCTCTTCAACAGTTCCTTCAGTAGTTATCCATTTTACTAACTCCACATTACCCCACTTATAATCTTTTTGCTGTGGATTTGTATTTGAAATTTTCGCAATATCCTTGAAAGCCACGTTGCTATAATACACATCAGCATATTCGCGATATGTGGAACGCTTGATAATTATATTTTCTGATAACTCGGCTTTAATTGGTCTATAATACTTATAAGCACCCATGATTAGTTTTTGAGGATCACCTTTTTGGCCAATTTTAACTGTATAAAAGCCAGACTCTTTGGTTTTCTTATTGAAAGCAGCCAATAAAATATCTTCTTTGGGGTCAATGAACATCTCTTCCATATCCAAACGTATTCGACGGAACTCAATATTGTTTTTGCGGCCAAAGCCGTTTGTCAGATTTGCAGGTTCTTTTTTCCCTGTAGGATCTATTTGCCAAATATCAAACTCATCGTAAACCAGTAGCCATTTATCATCCGCTGTCCAACCAGCAGAGCCATAAGATGATGGTTCATTAGGATAATCATGCGTTTGGCGATCAAATGGCACATCAATATCTTCAGTTACCGGCAAATGCGCTTTCGTTTTTATATTGTATACATGCCAGCTAGAATCACTGTTGCTGAAATATCTTATGAAATTACCAGAATTTGAGAGACTTACTGACGATTGAATTTTTTCTAAAACTAATTCGCGCTTACCTGTCTCCATATCAACAGCATATATATCTTTGTAATAAGGCATTTCCCACGAACCTATTCTTTCATATTTATTATAATCGTAACCAATAGCATTACTGCCATCACCCTGCAAACAAGTATAAACTGACTTTAGGGCTTCATTTTCCAATTGCACTACCTTTTGACTTTTTACATCGAAATATGTCAAATAAGTACGCTTAAGTTCACGATCCTTGTTAGCAAGTTGCTCCGGCTGCAACTTTCCATCCGTCCAACTCCAAAGGTCCAGGTTAACCTTTTCCTCATCAAGCAAAGTATCTTTTGGTTCGAGTTTTGGAGCCTCTGCAACTCCAAAAAATAATCGCTTGTCTTTCTTTGAAAAATAGATACGACCGTTCTCACTCACAGTCCATTTATTCTGAATGTCCTCTGTCAAAGTATCAACAATTTGACTCACTTCTTTGCCATCGTAATACTTCAGACTATAAACTTTTTCTTTGATTGAATCTTCGCTATGAATAAATGCAATTTGCTCACCTTTATGATCTATCGTAATTTTTTTCGATAAACCATCATTGATAAAAATGGTATCAGCATTTTCATTTTTAGTATCAAATTTTACAACTGCTGAACGAAGCAGTGAATCATTCTGCTGGCGAATAAATACAAGTATATTTCCTTTTTCAGAAAACTCGTATTCAGTTACTTTATCGTAGGTATATTGAGCATCGGTTATTGGATTATAAACCACTAGTTCAAAAGACTTTGGTGCGTTCTTATCAAAAGTTTTCTTTTTCTTATTTTTCTTCTCTTTTTTAGGCTCTTCCTGTTCCTTACCTGATGCTGTATCCTCTTTAACTTCCTCTTTCTTTTTGAGTTTTTTCTCATTTAGCCATGCCATCCAAGAACTGCCCTTTTTTGGCATTGTAAATGACTTCACCCGTTCAAATTTCTTTATCTCTCCAGTTTCAAGAAGATAAACTCCAAGAGAATCTTTTGGCAATTTATCTTTTTTGGTCTTCTTAAGCTTTAATTCTCTAACTGTATCATAATAAGGTTTAATCTTAAATGCTATAAAATTGGATTCAGGAGAAAATGATGCCCTGGTAGCTCTTTTAAACGACATATCTTTTTTATCGTTTTTATTCCACACCATCAACTTCCCATCACCTTTTAATGGCGTTATTTCATAAGAGACAAATTCGCCATTGCGAGATATTTGATCTCTTTTAAGATAATTCCAGTTCATTAAATCATCAATAGTTAATGATTTTAAATCCTGACCGTAAATTGAAAAAATTGTTGAGAACATCAACAGGGTTGTAGCAAGTAACTTAAACTTCATAGCGCAAATTTTTTAAACAATTTGCAAAATAGTGAAAATATGGGAGGTAGCGAAAAATGACCGTTTTCGGGCAGGATAATTACTTCCGTCGTGCTGCAAAAAATGCTTTTAGCATTTCCTCAGAGATCTCTGCCATTAATCCACCTTCTATTTTAGTTTTGGGGTGCAATAGATTTCCTTTTTGTGAATATCCGCGTTTTTCATCAGAAGCACCATAAACCACACGTGAGATTTGTGTCCAAAAAGATGCGCCAGCACACATTACACAAGGCTCAAGCGTTACATACAAAGTACAATCAGTCAGATATTTCCCTCCTAGTGCTTCGGCAGCTGCAGTAAAGGCAATCATTTCAGCGTGGGCAGTCACATCATTCAATTTTTCGGTCTGGTTATGTGCTTTTGCAATCACCTGATCGTGGCAAGTTATGACAGCTCCCACGGAGATTTCACCTTCGTTATAAGCAATTTTGGCTTCCTGAAGTGCCATTTTCATGAAAAATTCGTCAGTATTTATCATAATTCAATTATTTCATTCTTACTAAAAGCGGTTTAATAAACCATATAAATAATGCGGCTGCCACAAAAGCCAAAACAGTTCCCCACAGAACACCAATTGTAGTATAAAGTAAATGAACCAAAATGGCATAAATTACAATATTAATGGATGCCAGTATCATAGTTTTACCAACTGCTTGAGCAAACCTGGGACCCTGCGATATGGTTAAAATAGTCATTGAACTCAACATTACAGCAGGGAAAGTTGAGAAAATACCAGTCCAGAAACTATTGGCAAATGTACTAATGGCTACTGTTGTTCCCACAACCGAACCAGCAAAAATAGTCCGAACAGCTACAATCCACCATTTGAAAGGTCTTTTTTGTTTCCCTATAGAACGAATTTTGAATACATATTCTAATAAATAAAACGTCAAGATAGTAGCTGCAAAATATAATCCAAGAGAATATAAAATGGTAATCTCTGGTGATTGTGAAACCAACCAGGCTAGAAAAAACCAGACTGAAAGTGCACTAATAGCGGCCACAACCAAATGATAGCGCAACATCAAAATGTAAGTAAATAAAAATATAGTATTAATTGCCATTCCTAATGGAGCTGCCAAGGCAGCTTCAGCTGCATAGTGTGGAGTGCGGACAATGGCCACGTAAACCAAAGAGACCAAAATTGTAGATGGTAAATTAGCAATGGCTCCACCTGCTTTACTTCCAAGCTTTTCAGCCAACAGCGTAGCCAGAGCAATCCAAATGCCGGCTATTAGAAACGATTGTAATATTTGAATCCAAAATTCTTGCATTGAATGCAAAGATATTTATGTTAAAACATTTTAGATAATGACAGGATAAAAATATTTAAAAGTGCAGCTTCTAAACAAAATTTCAAAAATGTTACATTTTTATATTAAGTCTCAAATAGAATTGAATCGGGTTTACCGTTATTTACCTTTGTCTCAAGCCGACGGGCTCTTCATTTTTGGCTTAATCCAAAAACGAAGCAAAAAGATCAAGGCTGAAAATAAAATTCATCCTCATTTTCGCAATGTCTAAGTGCGATCGGGTGATCTTCGAAATTCTTCTCAGCTTCCCGATCTTACTAAGACATTGCCTTAATTCGAATTTCCTTTTATTTTAGGCCAATCCAAAATTCAAGGTTTCAAGTAGGCAGATTAATTAAAGACACACCTCGTGCGTAGGAAAGCTGTGGAATTCAGGAGGAGATGGTTGAAACTATTTCTATTACCTGCGCTGCCGCGTCGATTTCATCGCGTGGCTTTGGTTAAATCTAGCACTAAGTAGATCAATTAAGTAATAAATAGAATTGAATCAGGGCTTGCCGTTATTGACCTTCGCCTCAAGCCAGCTGGGCTCTTACTTTTTTTGCTTCAGGTCAAAAAAAGTAAGCAACCGCGTGTCGCCTTAGCTTTAGCGGTGGCGCAAAAAACCACAGCTAACGACTCTCACCGATTAGATGCTATTGGAGAAACTGATCACAAAACCAAAGATATATTTAGCTGATAGTGAACTTATTTGAAGCAAAAAAGGCTCCTTCATCTGGAGCCTTCTATTAATTCAATTTATCTTGTATTTTATAATATCGAAACTTCGGTTATTTCAAAACACCTAATTCTTTGCCTACTTTAGTAAATGCCTCAACTGCCTTATCGAGGTGCTCTTTTTTATGGCCAGCAGATACCTGGACCCTAATTCTTGCTTGTTCTTTTGGAACAACCGGATAGTAAAATCCAATTACATAAATTCCCTCTTCTAATAATTTTGCTGCCATCTCCTGGCTTAACTTGGCATCATATAACATGACCGCAATAATAGCTGATTCAGTAGGTTTGATATCAAAGCCGGCTGCAATCATTTTCTCTTTAAAATACTCAACATTATTAACCAGTCTATTGTGCTGATCATTTGATTCCGTTAGCATCTTAAAAACTTCAATTCCAGCTGAGGCAACTGATGGGGGAATTGAATTAGAAAATAAATATGGTCTTGATTTTTGTCGTAGTATTTCAATAATTTCTTTTTTACCAGTAGTAAAACCACCTATTGCTCCACCAAATGCTTTTCCTAAAGTTCCGGTTATAATGTCAACTTTTCCTTTTAAGTTATATAACTCTGTTACACCACGTCCCGATTCTCCAACAACTCCTGCTGAGTGACATTCGTCAACCATAACCATGGCATCATATTTTTCAGCCAGTTCTACTATTTTATCAACTGGAGCAACATGTCCGTCCATTGAAAATACACCGTCGGTTACAATGATTCTAAAACGGTGCTTTTGAGCTTCTTTAAGTCGATCTTCCAAATCTTCCATATCAGCAGATTCGTAACGATAACGATGAGCTTTACATAATCTAACACCATCGATTATTGAAGCATGATTTAGCGTGTCTGAAATGATTGCATCTTCACTTGTGAGTAATGGTTCAAAAACACCACCATTTGCATCAAAACATGCAGCATAGAGAATAGTATCTTCTGTTCCAAAATAGTCAGCTATTTGCTTCTCCAATTCTTTATGCAAATCTTGCGTTCCACAAATAAAGCGAACAGATGACATGCCATATCCGTGAGAATCTAATGAATTTTTCGCTGCTTGTATTAGTCGCGGATGATTTGATAATCCTAAGTAATTATTTGCACAAAAGTTCAAAACCTGTTCACCGGTATTTATTACAATATCAGCCTTTTGTGCACTAGTAATAATTCTCTCTTTTTTATAAAGACCAGCATTTTTAATAGCCTCTAATTCCGCTTGCAAATGCTCTTTTATTTTTCCGTACATCGTACTTAGTGTTTTATTTTATTTAACAGTCGTTTACTCGATAATGTTTGTATTTCTTATCAATTGGCTGCAAATGTAGCATAAATTTCAAGGAAAGAAATGGAGAAAAACTATGTTTTTTACCATAGAAAAGTCAGGACATATTATTTTTTAGAAATGTACTAATAATGAAACATTTCTGAAATTGAAATAAACAAAAAAAGCTGTCCTTGGACAGCTTTTTCAATAATTGAAAAGAGATTAACTTCCGTACATCTCAATAATCTCTTGTTTTGTTTTACCCAGGATATCGTACTTTTTACCAACCTTAATAAAAGCATCCAAAGCTTTTTCAAGATGATGCATTTCATGTCCGGCTGAAATCTGCGTGCGGATTCTCGCTGCTCCCTGAGGAACTACAGGAAAGAAGAACCCAATAGCATAAACTCCTAGATCAAAAAGATCACGTGAAAAATCCTGTGACAATTTCGCATTAAATAACATTACAGGAACGATAGGAGTATCCCCATCTTTCAATACAAATCCTGCTTCTGTTAATCCTTTTCGCCAGAATTTGGTATTTTCTTCCAATTTATCTCTACGTTCTGTACTTTGAGAAAGAATATCTAGTACTCTTAACACACCACTAACAACAACAGGAGCGATAGTATTCGAAAATAAATAAGGACGGGCCTTTTGGCGACACATTTCCACAATTTCTTTTCTACCAGAAACGCATCCTCCGGACGCACCTCCCAATGCCTTTCCAAATGTTGTAGTAATAACATCTACTTTATCCATAACACCATACTTTTCGTGTGTGCCACGTCCGGTTTTTCCAATAAAACCTGAAGAGTGAGACTCATCAACAAACAATAGCGCATCGTATTTTTCACACAAAGCAGCAATTTCATCCATTTTTGCTGTATCTCCGTCCATGGAATAAACACCATCGTTAATTACAATTTTAAGCCTTTTATTAGCATGTAATTGTAATTTCTTTTCAAGATGCTCCATATTGGAGTGTTTAAAAGTATCGTGCTGTGCAGGACATAACCTCATGCCATCAATAATAGATGCATGAACCAATCGGTCCGAAATCATTACATCATCGCTTGTAAGAATCGCTTCAAAAACACCAGCATTGGCATCCATACATGATGGAAATAAAATGGTGTCTTCGGTTCCCAGAAACTCAGAAACCTTTCTTTCCAATTCTCTATGAATATCCTGAGTACCACATATGAACCTTACGGATGACATTCCATAACCTCTTGTATCCAAACCTTCGTGTGCTGCTTTAATTACTTCAGGATGACTTGATAAACCAAGGTAATTATTTGCACAAACGTTTATTACTTTATTTAACGAAGAGCCTGTTGGGAATTCAACTTCTATATCCGCAGCTTGTGAAGAATGGATAAACCTTTCTTGTTTAAATAACCCAGCATCCTGAATGGATTTTAACTGGGATTGATATAATTCTTGTACTTTATTTGAATATGCCATTTGATTTTGGGTTTAGATGAATAAAAAAGCCATCGAAATAGATGGCTTATTATTTATAGAAATCGTTTAACTAAAGTTTCAATTTTATTCACTGAATCGAAAGCCTCAGGAGAAGCATCTGCATCAGGAATAGAAATTTTGTACTTGTTTTCAAGAAACCTTTTTAACGAAACCATTGAAAATGAATCAACAAGACCTCCAGAAATAAGTGGAGTATCAAACGTAACTTCATCATCTTCTTCATCACAGTATTCTTCAATAACATATTCCAAGATTATGTCTTTCATATTTTCTTCCATAGTAGTAATATTTATTAGTTAATGATTTATAATTTTCAATATTGGTAATTTACGAATTAATCATCTTCTAAAGTAGAAATATCCCCAATTTCTTCACCCCATTCTTCAGCATGTAATACACGTCGCATTATTTTCCCACTTCGTGTTTTTGGTAAAGAATCGCGATATTCAATTTCTTGAGGCATAGCTAATGGAGATAATTTCTTGCGAATAAAATTCATAATTTTAAGTTCCATATCTTCATCAGCAACATATCCTGGCTTAAGGGTAACAAAAGCCTTTACTACCTCCATATTTACATCATCAGGTTTTGCTACAACAGCCGATTCAGCAACTGCCTCATGTTCTAATAGAGCAGATTCTACTTCAAATGGACTAACCAAATGTCCGCCAGTGTTTATTACATCATCATCACGCCCTATAAACCAGTAGTAACCTTCATTGTCAATATATGCACGGTCTCCTGGAAGATACCAGCCATTCTCGAATTTTTTATTATAGGTTTCTTCATTATTCCAGTATGTCCTCATCATTGCAGGCCAACCAGGTTTAAAACCAATAAGTCCTGGTTTTCCTATTTCATTGATTGGTTCGAATGTTTTTGTATCCAATATGGTTGCAGTAATACCTGGGAAGGGTTTTCCCATAGATCCAGGCTTTATTTTCATATCAGGAAAGTTTGTAAGCATCATGGAACCTGTCTCCGTTTGCCAATAAGTATCAAGGAATGGTTTACCAAATACTTTCTCTGACCATATTACTGCCTCAGCATTTAAAGGCTCTCCAACGCTTGCTAAATGGCGTAATGTTGATAAATCAAATTGTTTTATCAAATCCTCACCAGCCTTCATTAAAGAACGAATTGCCGTGGGCGCAGAGTACCACATGGTAATTTTTCTTTTTTCAATGAACCTATACCATGATTCTGCTGAGAATCCAGTATCTAAGACACACTGGGTAATTCCCAAGCTCCATGGACCAATAATCCCATAGGATGTTCCAGTAACCCAACCAGGATCTGCTGTACACCAATAGATATCATCTTCCTGTAAATCAAGAACCCATTTTGTGGTTAAATATTGAGATATTAAGGAATAGTGCACATGTTTAACACCTTTAGGCTGACCTGTGGTTCCGGAGGTATAGTGTAAAACAGAATGGGATTCCGCTTTAGTAGGTGCAATTTCAAAGTTTTCTACTTGTTCTGCCTCATCCATGTTAAAGGCAATCTCTCTTTCTCTAAGTGGCTTACTTCCGTCATAATCAACTAAAATAATATGCTTCATATAGGGCATTTTATCTAGAATTTTACGCACTTTGGAAACATGTTTTCTCTGTGTAATAATTGCAGTTGTTTCTGCATTATCTAAGCGTACATGTAAAGATTCATCACCGAAGGCTGAAAATAATGGTTGAGCGACTGCTCCTAATTTTAGAATTCCCAAAAATCCAATATACAATTCAGGAATTTTATCCATGAATAAGCATACACGATCTCCGGTTTGTATTCCTAAATCTTTTAAAAATGAAGCAATGGTATTACTTCTTAAACGAACATCATTAAAGGTATACTGTTTCTCTTTCCCTCCTAATCCTTCCCAAATTAAAGCAGGTTTATTTGCTTTACCAAGATCACAAATTCTATCGGAACAATACCATCCGATATTTATATTGTCACCCTTTTTGTAATTAAGCTCGTTTTCTGCAATCGACCAGTCGAAATTCTCTAGTCTCTTCTCATAGGATCCAATGTTTGACATAGAAGTTGTTTTTAAAGTTAGATTATCTTTTGTTTTGGTCTAGATCATTTGTCGCTATTTATAATAACAAAGGCGTTAGCAATTTCTTTCGTATGACTTATGGAAAGATGAATTGTACTAACTTCTAATTTATCAGCAATTTGCTTAGCAATTCCTGTCAGTGATATCTCAGGTTTGCCCAGCTCATTATTTTCTATTTCAATGTCTGTGAATTTTATTCCATCTCTCCAACCAGTGCCCAGGGCTTTCATTAATGCTTCTTTGGCAGCATATCGGGCAGCATAGTTTTCCTCTTTTCTTTTTCGGGGATGGCAATAATTGATTTCGGTTTCTGTAAACACGCTTTTAATAAACAATGGATCTTTTTCCATAGCTTGTTTTATGCGAGCGACTTCGAAAATATCTGTTCCTATGCCTAGTATCAAAATCTATAAAATGTTTATTCCCAACAATATAAATATTAATCGATATTACCAGTTTATGAAGTTAAGGAAATTTTTAAATGACTTTAATCACGAAGGATTATGTTTTATAACATAAATATGTTAATAGCTATTATGATAATCAGCCTTAGAAGGTTGGTTGATGTTATTTATTTGAAATTTGGATACTAAATCTATCGCAATTCGAGGTGGTTTAAAAAATGGCCAAAAACAAAAGGTCCAAGCAGTTGCCTGAACCTTTTAATTTTATTATAAACAGACTGCTTCTCCCGATTAAATAGGGATCGCAGTGACATTTCCATTTTTTTATTATGTTCTCGGTCTACGAGGTCGTTTTTCACGTTTCTTTTTAAAATCTCCGGGTCTGGCTCCACTTCTAGGCCCTCTATCGCCTCTGTCGCCTCTTTCTCCTTTACCTTCAGATTCTTCTAATAGAACAGCGCGACCTTCAAACTTTTTACCGATCATTCCATCAATCAAATTACTCTTCAATTTATCTTCGATTTCAAAGAATGAGAAGTTTTTCAATATTTCAATTTTACCAATCTCAGAATTATTAGAACGCAATGTTTCGTTTATCAAACCAATTAACCGTGTAGGATTAAGCTTGTGATTAGTTCCTAAGTTAACATAAAGTCTTGCAAAGTTAGTATTGCTAAAGCGGCCACCTCTATCGCCTCTGTCACCCCTTTCTCTTCTATCTCCTCTATCTCCTCTATCTCCTCTTTCACGACGCTCACCACGATCTCTTCTGTCTCCTCTTCTGCCTCTATCATTTCTATCTCCCCTATGGTCATCACGTACATTTTTAGGATCGACGTTAATATCGCGAGCATTTTTATAATAATCTAAAAAGCGTGTAAACTCAGCAGTTACAAATTTTTTGATCAACTCTTCTCTGCTCAAGCTTTCCATTTTTTCATAAATAGCTGGCAAAAATGGTTCAATCTGAGCCTCTTCTACATTTACACTACCTACTTTATCAATAAAAGAAAGAAGTTGTTTTGCAACAATCTCTTCTCCTCCCGGTACTTTTTCTCTTTTGAACTTAATGCCAGCAGCTTTCTCTACCTCACGCATTTTACGTCCTTCGCGAGTATGCACAATGGCGATAGAAATACCTTTTTTACCGGCACGTCCTGTACGTCCGCTTCGGTGCACATAGGCTTCCGTATCTTCAGGTAGGTTATAATTAATAACGTGTGTTAAATCGTTTACGTCGATACCACGGGCAGCAACATCAGTTGCTACTAATATTTGCAACTGCTTTCTGCGGAAAAGATCCATTGCCTCATCTCGTTGTGCCTGCGATAAATCACCATGCAGTGGACCTGCATTATAGCCATCTTCCATAAACTTGCGGGCAATATCTTTGGTTTCCTGACGTGTACGACAAAATACTATTCCGTAAATATCAGGGTTAACATCAGCTATACGCTTCAATACTTCATAACGATCTCTGGCCTGCACCATATAAAAAATATGCTCTACATTATCAGCAGCCACGTTTCTCCCAGCTACTTCAATTTGCTCCGGATCCGTCATATAAGTTTTGGTAATGCGAGCAATTTCTCTTGACATAGTAGCTGAAAAAAGTAGTGTTTGCTTTTCTTCAGGTGTATTTTCCAAGATGGCATCCAAATCATCTTTGAATCCCATGCTCAACATTTCATCGGCCTCATCCAAAATAAGGCGACTGATATTTTCGTGTTTCAGTTTACCACGATTAATAAGGTCTTTTGTACGGCCTGGTGTTCCAACCACAACCTGCGCACCTTTTCTAAGTAATCTTATTTGGGTCTCAATACTTGCTCCACCATAAACGGGAACAATATTCATCCCTTTTATATTTTTTGAGTAGTTTTCTAAATCTTTGGTGATTTGTAAACAGAGTTCGCGAGTTGGACACAAAATTAGTGTTTGTGTTTCGCGATTATCAACCTCTGTTAAATGAAGTGAAGGTAATCCAAATGCAGCCGTTTTACCGGTACCTGTCTGCGCCAGTCCAATTAAGTCACGCTTATTCGACAATAAAAATGGAATTGTTTGTGCTTGAATTGGTGTTGGGGTTTCAAAACCCATTGCCTGGATAGCCTCCAGGATCTCCGGTTTTAGACCGGATTCGTTGAAAGAATTAATCATATATGTTATTTAAGTTTGTTCTATACTGTTACTGCAAAAAAATCAATTTACGTTTATCCTACCTTACTAAAAAAGTCTTAATTTGTTGATTCGTTTTTCTGTCATAAAGCCTATATGTCTCAGTTTGCCACCGAGGTTGTATGATATTCCAAATCAACAAATAAGCGAATAAACAAATTCATTTTTTGAGCAACTCACTCAAATAACCACGTAAATACGATTTCAATTTATAAAATCAGCCGACAAAGGTAATATTTTTACCGAGTCTTCTAAGTATTTCTACTTTTATTTCAGGTATTTAGCAAATTTGATGCCTGAATTGTATTATTTATTTCAATCTGTATCAAAAGTACCCTCATCAAACGCAACATCATAATCAGTTTCAAACTTTGAAGCATTTGGTATTTTCTCATTAATCGAAGCTCCCATTATGTATAATGCCCCATAATCCACAGCACCTAAAGTCTTTTTAACCCGTTCATCCGAAGCATATACTTTTTGTAAACGTTTCTTTTTGTATTCCGAAAGAAGTACATATTTGAGGATTGGAGCTTTGGATTTTTGCAGTTTTGGATTCTGAGATTTGACCTTGTGGACTATGTAATAAGCTGTTTTTCCTTTTTCTTTATCCTTTTTAGCATGACATTGTTTATAAATCTTTCCACTTTTGCAATAGCACTTATCATTCATTTTTAATGGCACATAAAATCTGGGCTTTTTGCTGACAAGAGTTTTTGTTAGCCAAAGAATTGGGTGCAGGAGAGTAAGGATTAGGCGTGTCATTTTAATTTTTCGTTTTTTAAAAATACGAAAGAATAAAATCAATGGCAATTTAATCGGATCACTTCATAAAGTTGTACCCAAAGCGTATATATTGGATTACTTTGAAAAGTTGTAGGGGATTCTATTTTAGTTAATAATCATCTCGATTTCATTTTTTCCGTTTCTGTGATTTATAACCTTTGTCTCAAGCCGACGGGCTCTTCATTTTTGTCTTGAAACAAAAACGAAGCAAAAAATTCAAGGCTTAACTTTTTTAGTGACCTTCTTTTCTTTCATAAGCTAAATTAAAATAACTCGCGGATGCTGGAAACAAACATTTGCATTTCATATTTTTTACGCACCCGTTCAAACAGATTTTAATTTTTCGCTTATTTCATGAAAGAAGGTGCCCACTAAAAAACCAAGGCCAGTCAAAATGAAAACATTCAATATTAATTCAACATTCACTGTTAACTTTGTATCTGCCATCATTCAGAAATGTAACACTGGGTAGCTTTTTCTCTTTTTCGAAGTATTGGTAACCGTCTTTCAGGGCTTTCCAGAGGTTGATTTTATCAGTATCTTCACTATATCGGTCTGTGAGTATTTTGTAGTTACGCTCGTTGAGCTTAGCTGGAAAAATGGTTACGGGAATCTTTTGCTGCCCATTATTTTTGGCTTCCACACACATCACGTACAGTTCTTTGATCTTGGGCATAGTAATTGGAATACATCCTATTGAAACACAATCGCCATGAATAAAAATATCTCCCCCTAATGAACCTTTTTTTCCTAAAATACGATCTGATTTATTTGGGTAATTTATCCCTAAAGACAAGTAAAATACACTGTATGGATTAAATCTGTCGATGTGGTAAAATCCCTCAGGAATTTGATAATCGCCTTGTTTTCTTTTGGGTCCCAATACCCCTGATGATGTGCAGAAGTCATAGATTTTTATCAACTTAAATTTATCGTCAGTTTTATTCTTACCCCATAATTCAAGTTTTTTCTCCGTTTTAAAAGCTCGGATATACAAATTTATTTTATTGATATCTAATTCCTTTTCTGTCAAAAGGTCTTTGACACCTTGTTCTTTTTCAGCATAGGCAACTCGTACACGTGAGTATTTTTTTTGTGCAGTTTTAAATTCATTGTCAGGCTGATTACCAAACAAAACTAAAATAAGAGAAATCAAAAATGGCTTAAACAAAACAGACATAAGATGAAATTTCTAATAAGAACGATAAAATATAACACTTTGATATTATTTAAAACAATAAATATCTACAGTAAAATCATATTAAAATCAAACAAATCTACTGACATTATTGGCAACACCACACTAAAAATCATAAAAATACGCTAGCTTTCAAGCGAAATACAGGAAATTTTTTTACTATGCTAACACCTATAATTACACATATTTTTCACATATTTGATAGCTTAATTTTTATAAAGTTTAAACTTAACTGATATAACAAAATTAATTCATATGAATAATCTAAAAATACGCCTTATTGTAATGAACTTTCTCCAATTTTATGTTTGGGGAGCATGGTTAATTACATTGGGTAACTATTGGTTTGGCACAAAAGGTTGGAGTGGAACTGATTTTGGAGCAGTATTCTTAACACTGGGAATTGCTTCATTATACATGCCTACTATCACGGGAATTATCGCTGACAGATGGATAAATGCAGAAAAATTATATGGTATTCTCCATTTATTAGGTGGTGCAGCTGTTTTTACATTTCCATTTATTGAGTCGCCGGAAACTTTCTTCTGGGCTATGCTTTTAGCAATGACATTTTATATGCCCACCATTGCACTTACGAATACAGTAGGCTACAATGCACTAAAAAATGAAGGCATGGATGTAATAAAAGACTTTCCTCCAATTCGAGTATGGGGAACAGTTGGTTTTATTATTGCCATGTGGGTTACTAACTTAACCGGTGCTAAAGCTTCTGAAATGATGTTTTATTATTCTGCCATTGCATCTGTTATTTTGGGCTTATATTCATTTACACTTCCTAAATGTAAGCCAAAAGGGAAAACAGAAGGAAAACAAACATTTGCACAAATGTTTGGCTTAGATGCCTTCAAATTATTCGCTAATTACAAGATGGCAGTATTCTTCATTTTTGCCATGCTGCTTGGCGCATCGCTGCAATTAACTAACATGTATGGTGATGTATTTTTAGATGAGTTTAAATTCATTCCTGAATATGCTGATTCATTATTGGTAAAATACTCAACAATATTTATGTCTATTTCCCAAATCTCAGAAACACTATTCATTTTAACCATTCCATTCTTTTTAAAGCGTTTTGGAATCAAAAAGGTTATGTTAATGAGTATGATTGCCTGGGTCGTTCGTTTTGGCTTATTTGGATACGGAGACCCATACGGTGGTTTATGGATGATTGTGCTTTCAATGATTGTATATGGAATGGCATTTGACTTCTTCAATATTTCGGGAGCACTATTTGTAGAAACACAGGTTAAACCTGAATTAAGAGCAAGTGGTCAGGGTTTATTCATGATGATGACTAATGGATTTGGAACCATTATTGGAGCCTACGGTAGCGGTGTTATAATAGATAAATTTTTCTTGCTGGAAAACGGTAGCAGAGATTGGCCAGATATATGGATTGCATTTGCATTATACTCAATGGTTGTGACAGTACTTTTTGCAGTATTATTTAAGCACAAGCACGATCCAAAAGTAGCTGAACAGCTACAACACTAGAAATTTTCAAAAAGTTATAGAAAAAGGAGAGAGGAAGAATGTTTATTCTTCCTCTCTTTGATTTATCTCGTCTCTGATTTCAGAGGCTAATTCGTAGTTTTCTTTTTGTATGGCCTCATCGAGCATTTTTTGAAGCTCTTCTATTGACTTCTCAGCATACTTTTCTTTCTGCTTCTTACGAGAAATTTTTGGTTTTGCTATACTGTCATCGTCTTCAGCCTGATCAGGATCTAATTCAATTCCAGCCTTCTCCATCACCTCTGGTGTTGTATAAATCGGACATTTAAAACGCAAAGCCAAAGCAATACTGTCACTTGTTCGGGAATCTATTTTTATGCGACTGTTACCATTATCACAGGTTATTTCAGAATAAAAAATTCCCTCTTCAAGGCGATTTATGGTTACATCCAGGATATTGATGTTATATGCGTCGGCAAAATTAATAAACAGATCGTGAGTAAGTGGTCTTGGTGGTTTCAGTCCTTCTAACTCAATGGCAATAGCTTGTGCTTCAAATCCTCCAATGATAATGGGAATTCGTTTTTCACCATTTTCTTCCGCCAAAATTAGGGCATATGCTCCAGACTGCGTTTGGCTATATGAAATTCCAAGAACTTTTAATTTGATTTTATCCATAGAAATAGAATCGTTTCTCCTACAAACTTACAATAATTTTTCGTTCCTCAGAGACCACTTAATCACGGATTCAATTAAATCAAACCTTTATCGTGTTTTTCCTGAATTTTTTCCAGCATATCGATGGTCATTTCAGCAAGATTATATTTTGGGTTCCATCCCCATTCTTCTCTTGCGCAACTATCATCCATTGAGTTTGGCCAAGAATTGGCAATTGCCTGTTTCACTGGATCAACATCATATGATAATTTAAACTCTGGAATATGTTTGCGAATTTCATCTCCTATAATTTCAGGATCGAAACTCATAGCTGTTATATTAAATGAGTTGCGATGTTTAAGTTTTGCTGGATCTGCCTCCATTAAATCAGCACATGCTTTAATTGCATCGGGCATGTACATCATATCAAGAAAAGTTCCTTTATCCAAATTACTGGTATATTTCTGCTGTTTAATAGCTTCGTAATAGATCTCTACAGCATAATCAGTTGTTCCACCACCAGGCAGTGTTACATTTGAAATAATTCCAGGGAAACGGACTGAACGCGTATCAACACCAAATCTTTCGTAATAATAATTACTAAGCAGCTCACCACTTACTTTGCATACCCCATAAATCGTGTTAGGTTGCATAATGGTGTCCTGTGGTGTGTTATCCATTGGTGTAGTTGGTCCAAATGCTCCTATTGAGCTTGGTGTAAATACAGCACACTTATTTTCTTTTGCAATGTTTAAACTGTTTTCCAGTGCGCCCATATTAATTTTCCATGCTAATTCTGGATTTTTTTCACCCGTTGCTGATAACAAGGCTACCATATTGTAAATAGCATCAATCTTATGTTTTTTTACAATTTCAGCAAAGGTTTTGCCGTCTGTTGCGTCGAGCTTTTCAAATGGGCCATCAGATAAGTTTTTACATTTACTCTCATCGATATCTGCTGCTACCACATTGTTAACACCATAGGTATTTCTCAAAAATGGAACAAGCTCAGAACCTATTTGTCCTCCGGCTCCTACAACAAGTATATTTTTCATTTGTGTGTGATTTTGATATTATTTTTCAGACTTCTAAGCAACTTAAAACGCTGTGCTTATGTCATCTGCCATAATTTATTTGATTTTTTTAGAATTGCAGCAAATGTATATAATTTCTGCGTGAAACTTAAAGGATTTTACATATTATACAACCTGTTTTGGGAACGTTTGCATAAAAACCTTTTTAATAACTCAAAAAAGTAGTAAGTTGACTATTTAAAAACCAAAATAAAGTTACACTTCCATTTTACCATTCACCATAATTCGATACATAGCACTAAATAATTCATTAAATCGGATTGGTTTAGTAATGAATTCATCGCAGCCGGCCTCCAGACATTTTTCGCGGTCATTTGTAAATGCATGGGCTGTTTGGGCTATTATGGGGATATGCGAGGTCATCGCCTTAATTTGTTTTGTGGCTTCCAAACCATCCATTACAGGCATTTGCATATCCATTAGAATTAAATCAATCTTCGAATCTTGCTGTAGCAGTTCAATTGCCTCTTTTCCATTTTTAGTATGCAATAATTTACATCCGGTATTTTGAAATATACTTTTCAATAACAAATAGCTACCCGCATCATCTTCCACAGCCAAGACCCTTTTGTTTTTTATAAATTCAATATCAGGTACTTTTTGATATGCTTCAATCTCGAATGGTCGTTGTATGTATGGTAAAATAACACTAAACTTAGAGCCCTTTTGAGGTTCCGAGCTAAGCTTTATTTTTCCACCAAGCACTTCGGTAAGCTTTTTTGAAATGGCCAAACCTAATCCTACACCACCATACTCACGCGAGTACCCTTCTTCTACCTGCCTGAAACGTTCAAAAATTGTACTATGATAATGTTTTGGGATACCGATACCTGTATCTTCAACACTAATAATTAAATTTTTATGCCCCTCATCAAAATCAACAGAAATATCAATCCTTCCCTTTTTGGTAAACTTATATGCATTAGCCACAAGATTGTTTAATATTTGATGCAAGCGAATTTTGTCAGTATCAATAATAATTTCTCTTGGCGCCCTGGGAAATTCCAGATGTAATTTAATCTCTTTATGATGATATTGGCGTTTGTATGAGCTAAAGGCCTCCTTCAATAACTCATTTATATTTACCGGCTTAATATCAAAACTAATCTGCCCGGTTTCCATTCGTGATAAATAAATGATATCATTTATAATACTTAAGAGCAAGTTGCTTGAATCGTAAATAATTCCTACGAACTCATCATGTTCATGCTGTTCGTATAAATTATTTTTTAGAAGTTGTGAAAATCCGACAATACCATTCAGCGGGGTACGCAATTCATGTGACATATTTGTTAAAAATGCTGTTTTCAGCTGATCTGCTTTTTCAGCATTATCTTTGGCAATTTTAAGTTCCTGGTTCATTTTCTTTCGGTTGGTTATGTCACGTCCCAACATAATGAGCCACGTAGGGTTTCCTTCGTTATCGAAGAGCGGTACTTTTATAATTTCGTAAGAGCGTGGAGTTTCATTGGGCATATCAAATGTCATATCAAACTTGATTTGCTCTCGTGCATGCCATGCTTGAATATCCGTTTCATAGCATTTGGAATAAATTGACTTATTTTCAGGATATAGTTGCGATAAGTCTCTGCAATTTTTTAGCAAATAAGGTTTATTTTTTATTCCATAAAGCTCTAATAGTGGCTTATTGGCCAATATCCATCTATTCTCATTATCTTTCAGACATACTATATCAGGGAAATGATTTATTAAAGAAAAAAGTTGTGCTTCCCTGTTTTTTAATTGCATTTCGGTAGCCTTGATCCTCGTAATATCATCCATTACCAATGTCCAGCCAATGTTTTGTCCCGTTGTTGAATAGCGTATTGAAATATTTACGTAATACCAACGGATTTTCCCTTTCACCTCAAGCGGAATTTCAATGGTTTTACTTTTACCTTCATTTTGAACTTTAATGGTTGTATCCAGTATGCGCTCAATAAACTCCTCAGGCAGCGGCAAATCAGTATAGTGTTTTCCGATAAGTTGCAAGGTTGATTCAAACACAAAATGTTTCAAACTAGAAGGTTTATAGTAATTGATTATGAAACCCTTACTATCAATAACTATAATATATTTTTGTAGAGATTCAAGAGTGGCCTTAAGTTTCATTTCATTATTTCGTAACAGTTCGTTTTGAATTTTCTCTTTTGTACGATCTGTTGTAATAATAAATTTATAGTTTGGTTTTCCTGAGTTCTTCTCGGTATAAAAGATGTTTGAAAAATATTTACGTTCCCCATTCTTTGTAAAGCCCCAAAAGTTCATCTCATATCCTTCAATTTGACCATCTTCAAATGGAACCTTTGTGCTTGTTTCTCCGGGTGCAATAAGATCTTCTGGCTTCATGCTGTACAAGTCCTCAATAGGGTAACCCGTTATTTGTGCCAGCCTATCACTAACAAAGACAATCTTGTTATTTTCAATAATAGTAATAGCCTGATTTACAATCCTAGAAAGACTAAGAAACCGATCTTCTGAAACTATCAACTGTTGATTTGCTTTCTCAATTTCCTTGTTTTTAAGTTCCAGAATTTCATTTTTTATAATAATCTTCTTATTATGATCTTCGTATTGCGATATATGCTTTTTATCTTTTGTAATGTCCAAAATCAAACCCATTCTTGCTGGAGTATCATCTGTGTTTTGGGTTGTTAAACGAAACCATATGTATTTGTTTGAAGCATCTTTAATTCGAAGCTCAAAATTTTGAATATCCCAACTCTTGCGCAAACTTACGATAAACCTTAACCACTTGAGTTTATCTTGTACATGGACCAATGAAAGTATTTGTGCAGTTAGATTTTCAATATCTCTCTTAATATTGAGTTTCTGATAAAAAAGCTCATCCAATTCAATCAACTCTTTCTCGAAATCCCATTTCCAGATATACGTGTTTTGTTGATGCAATAAATCGCGGAGAGTTTCCAACTCATGGAAGCCGTTATTTTGGATTGATTTTTCTAACATCAGGTGATTAAATTAATTCCCTAAAATAGTTAATTTATTGTTAACCAACAAGTCGCAAAACGACATTCATTCTACAGAACTTTGTTCTACATGCTCTTTAAAAAGCTCGGCAGCAATAGAGTCACTTATAAACATTCCCTCTCTTGTAAGATAAAATTTTTGCTCTTTCTCTCTCACATGATTAGATAATACGAAAGAATTCAATTTTGTTTCAATAGCCTTACTCAACTCTTGACCATACATTCTTTGAATATAGTTTAAATCAATCCCCCAATAAGTTCTAAGACCAGTCATTATGTATTCATTGAATCTGTCTGTTTCGGTAAGAATTTCTTCACTCTGAATATCATCAGACTTTTTATCGATACGTATGTATTTACTAATATCAGGTACATTCCAATATCTCTTTTTTCCATCATAGCTATGTGCTGAAGGTCCTATGCCAAGGTATGGTTTATTTTGCCAATAACTCACATTATGTTTGGAAAAACGCCCCATGCGACCAAAGTTGGATAACTCATAATGTATAAATCCATTTTCCTCAAAATGATCCACCATGGTATTGAATTGTATAAAACTTTTCTCATCAGAAGGGGGTGTGAGCATACCACTTTTGCGCAATTTATCAAATACAGTACCCTCTTCATAAGTTAAATGATAGGCAGAAATATGTTGAATATTCATATTTACAGCCTTTTGAAGAGTTTTCTCCCATTCTACCATTGTCATTTCGGGCAAACCATAAATAAGATCGATACTGATATTGTGAAATCCCTCCTCTTTAAGTGATTCAACTGATTTAAGGGCTCCAAATACCTTATGCCTGCGATTCATCAATTGTAAATGATAATTATAAAATGCCTGGATACCCAAACTTACCCTATTGATTTCGGTAGCTTTAAGTTTTCTGACATAAGTAGGAGTAATATCATCAGGATTAAGTTCAATGGTTATCTCGGGGCTATCAATTATTTCAAAATTGGATCGGATTTCGTCTATGATTAGCTGCAATCGCTCAGGCGTGAATAACGATGGTGTACCTCCGCCGAAGTATATCGTTTCTACCTTTTCATTTTTCAACATTTTCTTCCGAAGACTAATCTCAAAAGTAAGGGCCTTAAAAAACGAATCAGCCAATTTAAGGTTTGTTACTGTGTAGAAATCACAGTAATAACACCTAGACTTGCAAAATGGGATATGTACATATATTCCAGCCATAAAGATCCTTCAAAAAATGATTCGATTCGAGAAAAATAAAATTATGAATATTTAAAACAACTTCATTTCTTTTAATCAAATTTTTATCAAACTATTCATCCTGTTAGTCAAAATAAAAAGACAGCATCAGTTTACACAGACGACTGATTACAAATAAATTATATATAAAACAGCTAAATACAAATAATCAAAACTGGCCTAAAATATGCTAATGAAATGTTAATTTAGCATATTAATATTTTTGCAATGAGACCACCTGTAAGCCGAATTTTAATGCCAGTCCTACTTTTTCTGTGGGTCATTTTAATTACTTTTTTAAGCATAACTCCTGCTGATCAATTTTCGAGCGGAATTTTTAATATTAAACACCTCGATAAGGCTGCACATTTCATGTTTTACTTTGTATTTGCCTTGCTTTTGTATCGCATATTAACAGATTACATGAAGACCTCTCCGACTATTATAATAATCATTGCAGCAGTTATTCCAATTGTTTATAGTGGAGGTATTGAGTTGTTTCAAGAATATCTTACAACAACAAGAGAAGCTGACTTTTTTGATTTTTTAATGAATATCATAGGAGCCACTGTGGCCGTTCTTTTGGGGAGGAAACTCATCAAATACGAGCTTCAAAAACAATACATTAGAGAATTCTCCTAATTTTTGAAGTACTTTTCAGAACCTTATTTTCAAAATCAAATCCGGTAATTAAATTAATTCCCGGCTTAGTTCCCTCTTTGAGCTTGCCCATATCGTCCCATTGCATATAGTTGGCAGCATTTATAGTTACCCAACTAAGCATCTCTTCAAATGTAACATTAGAGTGAATTTGCAAATATTTCATTTCGCCCAGTAAATCTAAAGACTGACCACTTGCCACACTATCTGTCCCCAGCATCACCGGAAAACCAGAATTCATAAGCATGTCAAAATCAGGCATTTTCTCCGTTATCTGAGCATTTGACGTTGGACAAAAAACAAATCCCACTTTTTTATCTGAATTGGTCA
>PKTE01000218.1 GCA_002869335.1 Salinivirgaceae bacterium
ATAATTCAAAAAGAAAATGAAATATGCCAATAAAAATATAATGGGGCACCCAAACTTTAAATATTCTAATTATAAAGTGTTGGTTTTCACTGGTGCTTTTTACTTGCTTCAACGAAATGCACAAAACAGGAAAAATGATTTGGAAAGGCATAACAGCCTATTGTTGGAAGAATTAGTTTCAGGTTTCAGGTTGCTGAACTTGAAACATGAAACTTGAAACTTAACGTCATTCATATTTTAAAGACAGTACGGGATTTCGTCGTGCAGCGCTATAACTTTGGATGCTTATGGTAATAAGTGCAACAACTAGTGTTATGAGCCCTGCCAAAGCAAATATCCACCAACTAAGTGAGGTTTTGTAAGCAAAGTTCTCCATCCATATATCCATGAGGTAGTAGGCAATTGGAAAAGCTAGTACAAAAGCAACTGCAATCCATTTTAGAAATTCTTTATTTAACATGATTAGAATTTCATTTGTCCTGGCGCCATTCACTTTTCGGATGCCAATTTCTTTGGTTTTTTGTTGTGAAATAAATAGCGAAAGGGCACTAATTCCAATAATACATATCAATATTCCAAGAATAGAAAACCCAGTAAGAATTCGTCTCAGAATAATTTCAGCTTTATATTGTTCAGCTACCTTATCGTCAATAAAAAAATACTTGAACTCCTGATCGCTATAGTGTTCATACCATATTTGCTCAATTAAGGAAAGCGCCTCGTGCAATTCTCCAGGATTTATTCTAATATGGATAAAACGGGCCCGAAAGGGCGATCCATCAACGTAAAAGGCAAAGTCGCCAATTGGTTCATGAGCAGAATTGTAGTTAAAATCTTTAGCTACTCCAATAATTTCTACAGGTTCAGTATCTGATTCTGATTCCGATTCCTGGTTATTGCGAAAAGTTTCCAATGCTTCTAAACTACCGTGCTTTTCCAATAATCGTTTGTACAAATGTTCATTGATAATCAGCCCTTCAATGGTATCTACAGAAGGAACAATCCAATTATGAGTCAACGGAATATTCATTGTCTCTAAATAGTTAAAATTTGCCAAAACCAACTCCGCAGAGCCCTCCAGGTCAAAATCCTCCAAATCCATACTTTGTGTTGGATAACCAAAATATTGCTGGGCAAAACCCACATTTTTAACCTGACTTTGCTTTTTTAATTCATTGGCGAAAATTGTGGGATCTTTGGTATAATCATTTTGTTCAAGAACCAATACATTTTCTTTATCGAAACCTAGCGATTTTTGTGATATGAATTGTATCTGTTTATTTACAATAAAGGTGCTCGAAATGAGAATGATAACAATAGCAGTTTGCAATACCAGCAATGATTTCAATACAACATTTCCTGAATACCGTTTATTATGCGACAGAATGTTGATTGTTGAATTTTTCCCGAGTAAAAAGAAAGATACAAAAAATGCACTTAAGACACTGCATATTACCAATACGCCAATAATACACAGATATATAATCGGTTCAGAATAATAAATACTAAAATCAATATCAAATAACCGGTTTAATACTGGTTTAAGCAATTGAATTGTAATCAGTGAAACAGCAATTGCCGATGAGCAAAGTAATAACGTCTCTACTACCACTTGCTCAATAAGTTGACGTTTATTTGCTCCAAAAACTCTATTGACATCAAGCTCCGCAGATCTTTTTATGAGTTTTGCGAAGTTTAAAATAACGAAGTTTAATAAGCTAATGAACAATATTACAAATGAGATAGTTATGAATAAGCTAATATTTATTTTACTTGTACTCTCCTTTAATTCAAAACGATAATTGGTTTTCAGATGAATATCTGCCAATGGAATTAAACTGAATTTGTATTCTAGTGGTCCTCTTATTTCCCGCAAACTACTCTCGTCATATATCTTTTGAAGTTTCTCCGAAATTAAATTAGATGATGCATTATCTTTAATTCGAATATAATTGTAAACCCAGTGAATTTTACGATTTAACAGACTAGAAAATCGTTCCTCTAAAGCACCTTTTTGTGAGAGCAGAACCTGATAATTAAAATGAGTTTTGGGATGTGTATTTTTAACTACTCCTCTAATTTGGTATTCACCCAGATCGCGAGCGTATTGCAGGGCTAAAATATTAATCGTTTTTCCAATGGGGTTTTGGTTATTAAAGTGCTTTTTTGCAAAATCTTCTGTTATAAATGCGGTATTCGGTTCCGAAATATCAGACAAATCTCCTAAAACACTTTCTACTTCGAACATCGTCACAAAATTTGTATCAATTGACATGATATCCTTTTGCTTAAAAGACTCCTCGTTAATTTCGATGCTTCCAATTTCACAATGTGTAAATTGAGTAGCATTCTCAACTTCAGGCATAGCTTCACATACGCCTTTAATAAAGCCTAAACTCCTGGCCCAGGGCGTTTCACTTGAAAGAGGGGTTGAAATTACCCGATATATATTTTCATAGTTTTTAAAATGCTTGTCATAGCTTTTTTCGTTAAGCACATGAATAAAAAGTATATAAAAGGCTGTAATTCCAATGGATAATGC
Source organism: Salinivirgaceae bacterium (assembly GCA_002869335.1). Taxonomy (GTDB): domain Bacteria; phylum Bacteroidota; class Bacteroidia; order Bacteroidales; family Salinivirgaceae; genus Salinivirga. The sequence goes on from PKTE01000218.1 coordinate 2,543, forward strand.
AATCACATTTATACCTGTAAAAACAGGGGCCTTTACGATTCTTTGAATTGCAATTTTCAGATAATATAGTATCATTTCGCTTAACTTTTAATGGATGTTGCTGCTAACCTGAATCCGTTAAAAAGTTACAGGTTTCAAGTTTCAAGTTCAGCAACCTGAAACGTGAAACCTGTAACCTGAAACTAACAAAACTAATTCTGCGTCTCACGAATCACCTGGCCATCAAACAGATTGATAGTGCGGTGTGCAAAATTTGCATCACGCTCCGAGTGTGTTACCATAATGATGGTTGCTCCCTCCTTGTTCAACTCTGTAAGTAACTCCATGGCTTCTACTCCGTTTTTAGAATCGAGGTTTCCGGTAGGTTCATCGGCCAAAATTAACTTAGGATTCATTACTACAGCTCTGGCGATGGCTACACGCTGTTGCTGCCCACCGGAAAGTTGTTGTGGAAAGTGCTTTGCTCTGTGTCCGATCTTCATTCGCTGCAACACCTCATCGACCTTCTTCTTGCGCTCAGAGGCTTTCATTTTCAAGTAAATCAGAGGCAATTCTACATTATCAAATACGCTCAGTTCATCGATCAAATTAAAGCTCTGAAAAACAAAACCGATGTTTCCTTTACGAAATTGAGTGCGGTCTTTCTCTTTCAACTTAGCGACTTCGATGTTGTTAAATACATAGCTTCCCTCAGTAGGATTGTCCAAAAGTCCGACGATATTTAGCAGCGTAGATTTGCCACAACCGGAAGGGCCCATTATGGCCACAAATTCTTTCTCCTGCACGTGAATATTTACTCCGTTTAATGCATACGTTTCAATATCTTCTGTGGTAAATACTTTCTTTAAATTTTCAATTTTTATCATGATTTTATGTTTAATATTTATACTTCTAAATGTTATTACTATTCATATTTTAAAGCGTTTACGGGATTTTTCTTTGCAGATTTATACGTAAACCAGCTCACGGTAAAAAGCGCCAGCACAACAGCTATTAATCCGGCAAGCGTAAAAATCCACCAACTCAATGGTATTTGATATGCAAACTTTTGGATCCAATTCGAAAATACATAATAAGAGATAGGTGTTGCAATGATAAATGCAAGTATTATCCATTTAATAAAATCGAAATTGAGCAATTTGATTATTTCAAAAATAGAGGCTCCGTTTACTTTTCGAATTCCTATTTCTTTTGTACGGTTTTCTGTAACAAATATTGTTAAGCCGGTTAACCCAAAACAGGCTATAATAATAGAGATGATGGAAAAAATATTGATGAGCTCCAACAGATTTTGCTCCGATTTATATTGTGCATGTAACTCTTCATCCAAAATTCTATAATTGATGGGCTGTCCCGGGTAAATCTCTTCTAACTTCTCCTTAATTAAAGGCAACAAGCTATTGAATGTATTTTGCTTAAAACGAGCCAATACAAAACGAAATCTTATGCCCCCCGGCTTAGAGATATGAATGGCGAAATTCTCAATTTTAGAATACAGTGAAGCATAATGAAAGTCTTTCATTACACCATTTATGATAAATCTTTCGTTGGGATCAACGGGCTCTTCAGATTCTTCTTCTGGGAAATCGCTTAATGCGATTTGCTCATCGGTGAAATGCTTTCTGAGGTTATTGTAAAACGTTTCGTTTATCATCCATACGCCGGTAGCTTCTTCTTTTTCGTCTGTAAAAAACTTCACCGGTTTAATTCCCAGTGTTTTTATGGCATCGTAACTCATAAAACCAAATTTGAATGGAAAATCAACTTCACCAATGGCAAAATTCATATCTTGCAATCGAAATCCTGGATAATGATGAGCTGTTCCGGCGCTAATAACTTCAGGCATTTTTTCTAATTCATCTTTGAGCACATTTACCTTTTCATTGGCCTGAGGCACTCGTATTACGATCACATTCTCGCTGGTATAGCCCAAATCTTTTGTTGAAATAAAGTTCATTTGCCTGTTAATTGTGATAGCAAACCCAATGAGTATAATCACAATGACAAACTGAAATACAAC
>PKTE01000315.1 GCA_002869335.1 Salinivirgaceae bacterium
AGAAAAAAATCTGAAGACGTAATTCTTCCTCCTGGAAATCAAGGAGCTTTATTTGCATTTGAAGCAGTAAACTTGCGAGCTGTTGATGTACGTATTTATCGTGTTTATGAAAACAATATTATTCAGTTTCTCCAGGTAAATGATTTAACCGGAGACTATCAGCTCAATCGTGTAGGAAAGCCTATTTTTGAAAAAACAGTAGTTCTCGATCAATATGCCAATACAGATCTGGGCCAATGGAATACCTTTTACATTGATTTAAGTAAAATTGTAGAACAACAGCCTGGTGCACTATATCATATTAAAATAGCTTTCCGCCAAGAAAATGCCATTACCCAATGTGATGATGGAGCGGGCTCAAATAAAGCTGTTATAGCTCCAAATGACTTCTGGGATATGTTTACAAATTACTACTATTCATACGATTACAATTGGCGCGACAGAGACAATCCATGCAAAGAAGCATACTATGGTTACCGCCGTGCCATGTCTCATAACTTTATGGTGAGCGATATTGGAATCATTGCTAAACAAGGGCAAGGTAAAGAACTTATCGTTTTTACAACTAAACTATCAAATACCAGCATTCTTCCGGGAACAACCGTAGAAGTATTAGATTACCAACAGCAAGTATTGGCATCACAAAAAACCGATTCCGATGGAAAAGTAGTATTTACTGGGTTAGACAAACCCTATTTTATCAAAGCATCTGATGGCAATCACACAAGTTACTTGAGACTCACGAGCTCCGAATCGCTATCATACAGCCACTTCCCAACAGATGGAGTTACTGTGCAAAATGGTATTAAAGGATTTATTTATAACGAACGAGGCGTATATCGTCCGGGTGATACCATTTACACAGGATTTATGCTAAACGATATTACCGGAGACTTACCTGAAAATGCTCCAGTTACTATTGAGCTATACAACGCACGCGGACAACAAATAGGCAAACATGTTATTCCAAGAAATAAAGCAGACCATTACCTTGTACATTTCAATACACAAGATGATGATGAAACAGGTCTATGGAATATAAAAGCTATGATTGGAAATATCACTTTCAATCAATCTGTATCTGTTGAAACAGTTAAACCTAACCGTTTAAAAATTGATATTGACATTGATGAAACCGTTTACGCTGGCGAAGATCAAAAAATAAATATGCATAGCGAATGGTTGCATGGAGCACCTGTTAGTGGATTAAAATATACTGTTGAAGGTGCTGCTCAAAAATCGTATTTAAAATTCGACAAATATCCAGGTTTTGAGTTCAACCATAAAGAGAATCAATTGAGAACCTCACCGAGCCTATATCACAGTGGTAGCTTAGATGCGTCTGGTAATGCTCAAATTCCACCATATTCGCCTCAAAGCAGTAGTTTACCTTCTAAAGTGAACCTCTCCTACTTCTTTAAAGTGTTTGAACCTAATGGAAATTTCAGTATTTCATCGGCTCGCCAGTCATATTTACCTTATGAAACTTATGTGGGATTAAGATTGCCAGAACCTAATGGACGCTACAACATGTTCCAAACAGACAAACCAATTAACATTGAAGTTGTGGCAGTTAATGCAAAAGGAGAACAATACAACAATACTGTAAGAGCTAAAGTTAGGATCTACAAAGTATCTTGGAGTTGGTGGTGGGAATCATCAAGCGATTTTGGATACTATTATAAAAGATATAAAAAGCTAAAAGAAACAAAATATGTGAACATATCTGGAGGCGCAGGTACTTTTGAAATGGAGATGGGTAGAGATGATTGGGGACGTTACCTTATTGAAGTAACTAACCTTCAAAATAACCAGGTAGCCTCTAATTTCATCTATTTTGACTGGCCATCCATTGCCGGAAGGAACAACCGTCCGGATGGAGTTTCGCAGAATATGCTACGATTTGCAACAGACAAAGAAGAATATGTAACTGGGGAAACAGTTAATCTAAGTTTCCCAACCACACATGGTGGTAAAGCACTTATTAGCATTGAAGATGGTGTGAAAGTAATTGAAACATATTGGGTTGATACACAAGAAAAAGAGACTTCGTTCTCATTTAAAACAACCCCTGAAATGAGTCCAAACTGCTATATAAATATCCATTACTTACAACCTTATCAGAATACTGGTAATGATTTGCCTTTAAGACTTTACGGAGTAGCAGGAATTGACGTAAATAATCCGGACACCAAACTGAAGCCAATCATTGAAATGGATGAATCAGTTGAAACTGGAAAAGAGTTTGAAATTACCATCTCTGAGCAAGAAGGAAAACCAATGAGTTACACCATCGCTATTGTAGATGAAGGTCTATTGGCATTGACTAATTTCAGAACGCCAGATCCACACAAACATTTCTTTAGTCACGAAGCACTTGGTGTAATAACTTACGACTTATTTGACTGGGTAATTGGTGCATTTAACGGGACCATTGAGCGCGTTATAGGTATTGGTGGTGGAGCCGATATGGATAACGATCCTGAGAAAAATGCTGACCAACGCTTCAAACCCGTTGTAGTTGTCGAAGGACCTTTTGACCTTCGAGGAGGAAAGTCAATGACCCATAAAATAAAGCTACCTCCATACATTGGTGAGGTAAGAACTATGGTAATTGCCAGAAACGATGAAGCATTCGGTAAAGCAGAACGTAGTACAAAAGTGAAATCGCCTCTTATGGTAATGGCTACTGCTCCGCGCAAACTAGTAATGAACGATAAATTTATTGTTCCTGTAAATATTTTCCGCGATCAATCATCATCGGGAAGCGTTTCTGTAGAGTTTAAATTTGACAATAACATTAAAGTTGAAAACCCTACACGAAAAATATCATTTGGAGCTGGTCAAGAAGAGCAAATGATTTTCTTTGAATGTACCGCAGGAAAAAACACGGGACACACAAACTTTAGTGTACATGCAATGGATGGAAGTTATACCGCCAAAGAAGCATTATTCATAGAAATCTACAACCCAACACCAACCATTTACAATGTAGATTATGTACAATTAAAAGATAATGAAAAACGCTCCATTGAAGTAAATCCCATTGGTACACCAAGCACTAATAAATTGACGGCAGAAATAGCTACCATGCCCCCATTCAATGCTCACAAACATTTCAGTTATTTACTAAATTATCCACACGGCTGTATTGAACAAACCGTTTCAGGAGTGCTCGGACTGATCAATGCTGCTAAAATCATGCAAATTGGAGAAAATGATAAAAAACGCATGGATGAAAAGATTGATTTTGCCTTGAAGAAACTGAAAAAATTCCAGCATTCTAGTGGTGGTTTTGGCTACTGGCCAGGATCAAGTAATGTAAACGAGTGGGGAACAAACTACGGTGGACATTTTATGATAGTTGCTGAAAAAGCAGGTTATAAAATTGATCAGGCTGTATACAACAAATGGTTGCGCTATCAAAAGACCATGGCTAAAAACTGGGTTGACAATGGCACAACATCAAGATTCAATCAAGCCTACAGATTATATACACTAGCTTTAGCAGGCAAGTCGCAAAAAGGGGCCATGAACAGGTTACGTGGAATTACTGACCTACACTCTGCGACAAAATGGCGTTTAGCTGCAGCCTACGCTGTTGATGGGCGTAAAAAAGCTGCTGAAAAGCTAATTAACTCGCTATCAGCTACTAAAGAATTAGCAACTGTACAGTACACATATGGCTCGCCACTCCGTGATCAGGCTATGGTATTGCAAACACTTGATTATTTAGATAAGAATACAGAAGCATTCAACCTGATAACAGAGATGTCTGAAAAAATGATCGATAATACTTGGTATAGCACTCAAACAAGAGCCTGGGTATTATATGCAATTGCAGACTATTACAGCAAACGTGATGTAGCGCGTGAGATAAATGTATCATATCATATTAACAACGGAAAAGATAACGAGGTTAGCACTAACATGCATATGATCCAGGTTGATTTACCTTTAGAGTTCTCACTTTCACAAAATATCGAATTTACGAATAAGTCAGGTGGTGAAACATTCCTTCAATTAATTAACGAAGGCAAACCATTGCCTAAAGAACTCGAAGGGGCATCATCTAATTTAAACATCAATGTAACGTATATGGATTTTGATCGCAACACTATAAATATTAGTAATTTAGATCAAACCACAGATTTCATTGCCAAAATAACAGTATCGCATCCGGGAATACGCAACTCATACACCGACTTAGCACTCACATTCACTGCTCCAGGTGGTTGGGAAATTGTAAATACCCGTTTTACTGAATTTGGTGGTAGTATCAATGAAAGTACATACACATTCCGTGATTTCCGAGATACTCAGGTCATGACTTACTTCTACTTACGCAAAGGAGAAACCAAAACGTTCTATATTAAACTAAATGCTACTTATCCGGGAACATATTATTTCTCTCCGGTAATTGTAGAGGCCATGTACGACCATATGATAAATGCACGCACAAAATCACAGTTTGTTGATATTAAGAAAAAAGAATAAATAAATCGCACGATCTGTTAGAGACGCGCGGCCGTGCGTCTCAAACAGGCCGTGCGTCTTTACGAAACCAATCATTATATAAAAAAAATGAACCTAAACATCCCCATCAACCACACCTACGAAATTGACCTTATCGTTGAAAAGAAACATACAGCTCTAGCCTATGGAAGCGGACTAGCAGAAGTGTTTGCTACACCAGCCATGGTGGCTTTTATGGAAAATGCTGCCTATAAGAGTATTGAGCCGTTTTTACCAGAAGGACATTCCACTGTAGGCATGGAGATTAATGTAAAACATTTAAAAGCCACTTTGCCTGGTAAAAAGCTAGTTGCCAAATCAAAAGTTACCGCAGTAGATGGTAGAAAAATCTCTTTTGAGATTAAAGTTTATGAAGGTGAACATTTGGCCGGCAATTGCACACATGATCGGTTTCTGATCAATAATGAAAAGTTTATCGCAAAACTAAATCAACAAACATAAAAAAGCACTAATTAAGTAAAATGTAAAAACAATTCACCATAGTTTCTATTAATCAATACATTAACCGTTATCCACAATTTACTCACTCTTCTTAAATACAATTACTCATACTGTAACCACCTGTTGCATAGGGATCAATAACTTATAGTTAACAAAATTGGCTGAACTATTTTACAATAATTGGGTTAACTTGTTTAGCTTAACTATATAAACATTAACCAACATATTTAAAATTGAGCGTATGAAAAAAGTATTGACTTTCATTGCTGTGACATTATTGTCCGCTACATTGGCATTTAGTCAAAGTGCAGTAATCAATGTTACACACGATAACATGACGGATGTGTCCTTAGCACCGGATGCTACCGACACAAGGACCATTACCATTACAAATACTGGTAATAGACCGTTAGAATGGAATATTATGGGTAAAGGCGAAGAAGTCTTTTTCCAAAAATTGGATTATGCAGATCCAATGATGCCGGAAAACCAAGATCATGTAATCTACAATGTATGGATCACACGTGATTTTGAAGAAGGCTTATTTAATGCTGCTTCAGAAACCAGTTATAGTGGCTCATATTCACCTGAAGGTACATTATGGGCTTATGGAACTTCTGACACGATTACTTTTGATAGATACGAAGACTGGGAAAGTGCTGTTTACCCACCTCCAGGAATGGTTCAAAACATGGTTTCATTATTTATTCCTGCTTCTGAAACATTTTATGATTTAGATTTTTATAACTGGCAGCAATGGGGATATGGTGGAGCATTTAGCTACTCGAGAGTAGAATACCCTGATTGGCTAACTTTTGATGTTTCAGAAGGCATTTTGCCAGTTGGCGAAACACAAGTTATAACTGTTACATTTGATGCAACAGGAGAACCATACATGAACATGGCACATGTTGTTATTGAAAGTAATGATGTAAATAACCCTGTACTAGAGGTTGAAACTCAAATGATGGTTTCTGATCGAATGCCTGAAGCTTATGCAAATGAAACAACTTATACATTTGGCGATGTAACATACGGAGAATCAGCCTCAATGCCTGTATATATTTCAAATGCAGGATTAGCTCCTCTTGAAATCACTAATGTTTTTTCTAATACAGCTCAACTATCTGTAGATCAAACAGCATTTACTATTGAACCATTCAAAAGAGGAATGGTAATGCTTACATTTACACCTGACTCTGTATTTAGTCATACCTTTGAATTAAGTTTTGTTAACAACGATACAGCTCCAGCTAATGATACAATTGTTTATACAATTGAAGTAACTAGTGTTGATACTTTAACCGGAGGAGTTGTTGAGACAGAACTTACACATACAATGCCTTCAAATACGTTAGATACTCTTTACTTCACGGTTACTAACGGGGATGGTTTTGCGCAAAATTTTGATATCAAACTAGCACCTGTTGGAGATGTTGTATTTTTCCAGAAAAACGACTATGC
>PKTE01000124.1 GCA_002869335.1 Salinivirgaceae bacterium
AAAGATTTTGAAGAAGCATTTAAACAACGCTTTATATCACGCATATCTGGTGGGATAGAAACTGATTATGTATTCCAGGATATGAATGATTTGCCCGGTAATTACAGCGCCCCGGAAGGTAGAACAAAACCGTGGGGAACAAATCATGCGGTTTGGGCTGCACGAAATGCTGTAAATGGGCCTTTTGCAGTAATTAATGCAGATGACTTTTATGGAGCAGATGCTTTTAAGGTAATGGCTTCTTATTTGCAAAAGTTAGAGAACAGTTCTTCTGAATATTGTATGGTAGGTTATCCAGTAGTGAATACTTTGTCGGAATATGGAACAGTAAATAGAGGGGTTTGCGAGGTCGATAATAAAAATCATTTGGTGTCTGTTACAGAACGAGAAGCTATTGGCTGGCAAGGAGAGCAAATTATATCAATAGAAGATGGTCAGATTGTAAATAAAAATGCTCAGGTTTCTATGAATATGTGGGGCTTCTCACCATATTATTTTGAACAAACTGAAGCTGATTTCATTGAGTTCCTTGAGGAAAGTGGTGCAGAAATGAAGTCTGAGTTTTATATTCCTACCACTGTAACTAATTTAATTCAAACAGGAAAAGCTACTGTAGAGGTTCTTGGAACTACTGCACAATGGTTTGGGGTCACTTACAAAGAAGACAAAGAGCAAACCATGAAGCGCATTGCTGAAATGATTGACAAGGGTGAATATCCAAAATCACTATGGGATTAGTGAATTAAATTATGTGGACGGTACTTATCATAATGGGAGCCGGCTTTTTAGTTGGCTATTTTTTGAGAAATCAGACTAAAGTGATTAAGATAAACGATCGTTTAGTGATGATTGCTGTTTTTGCGCTTCTATTCTTAATGGGAGTAGCTATTGGTGGAAGTCCACAAATGATTAGTCAATTGCATTACCTTGGAGTTAAGGCACTAGCAATAGCAATCGCAGGTATCATTTTTTCAGTTGCAATAGCCGTTTTAGTTTACCACTACTTTTTTAAGAATAAAACTTAAAATAACCAATGAAAGGAACTTTGCTAATATTGCTTTTTTTTGTATTGGGCTTGATTTTTAGTTGGTTAGGCTGGTTACCTGCTTTTATTGTTGAGAATGATTATTCCACTTATGCACTTTATGTGCTTATGTTTTTAGTGGGGATAAGCGTTGGAGCTGATACTAAAGCTTTTCAAATTATTAAAAAAGTGAGACTTCGTATTTTACTAGTTCCTTTAACTACTATTATTGGGACAGCTATTGGAATGCTAGTGATTTATCCCTTCTTACCGATGATGGATTTTATTGATACTCAAGCTGTGGGTTCGGGATATGGATATTATAGTTTGTCTAGTATTTTGATTGCTGAAATGCGTACGGAGACATTGGGGGTAATAGCATTACTTGCAAATGTAATTCGGGAGATATTAACATTGGTTTTTACTCCGCTTCTGGCTAAAACAGGCAAATTATCGCCAATAGTAGCCGCTGGAGCTACCTCAATGGATACAACATTGCCAGTGATCACGAAGTTTGTGGGAAAAGACTATGCTGTTATTTCAGTTTTTCATGGAACTGTACTTACTATCCTGGTACCTGTCATTGTAACTCTTTTGTTGAGTTAAAATAAATTTAACGCCTATATATTTGTGCTAAACATTTTCAACACTAATCTGTTAATTGCCATTATATCGAATTTAATTAAAAAATAAAAAAAAGACCTTTAAGGGTTTATTATTATATCGAAATATCTATTTTTGTAGCTACATCAAAATAAATTGTAATCAAAAAAAGCTGATATGAGTACAACTTTTCAAGAACAACTTGAGGTTATGTTGAAAAACCACCAAGCTGTTGAATCTAATCCTGAAAGAAAATCATTAATTCAACAATCGCTGGAACGCAAAGAAGCCATTACAATGAAAGGTGGAGCGTTGGTAACATGGACAGCTCCAGAATCAACAGGTCGTAGTCCTAAGGATACTTACATTGTAAAACACGATGCAAGTGCAGATACTATTGACTGGACTTCTCCAAATAATATTCCGCTCGACCCGCAAACGTTTGATATGGTTTTTGAAGATGCGCTGGCAACTTTAAATAAAGGTAAAGCATATGTTACAGATCGCGTTATTGGCGCGGATTCTCGCTATGCATTGCCAGTAAAAACTGTTACAAACAAAGCTTTGTCGCAAGTTTTTATTGACAATATGTTCCGTCCTGTACCAGAAGATATTCAAAAGAGCATTTTTGCAGATCGCGGATTTACTTTGATTTCTGTTCCAGATAACAAATTAGATGCTTCAAAATACGAAGGTCGTTTGCGTAAAATGCCAGATGGAACTACTTCTAATATGTGTGTCGCAATCGATTTCGATCGTCGTGTAGGTGTTGTTTTTGGTTCAGCTTACATGGGTAGTATGAAGAAGTTGATGTTTACCGTAATGAACTATTATCTTCCTTTCGAAGGTATTTTGCCATTACACTGTAGTGCCAACGAAGGAGAAGATGGAAAATCTGCTTTGCTTCTAGGGCTTTCAGGTACAGGTAAAACAACCTTATCTGCCGATCCTAAACGTGCTTTATTAGGTGATGATGAGCATGGTTGGAGCGAAGATGGTATTGCCAACTTTGAAAATGGTTGCTATGCTAAAATGATTGATATTGAAGAGAAAAACGAGCCAGAAATTTGGAAAGCAGTTATGCACGAAGATGATCCATTGAATCATGGTTCTATCGTTGAAAATGCAATGGTGTATCCAAATGGTGAAGTAGATTATTTCGATGATCGCTATACTCCAAACAGTCGTTCTTCTTATCCATTAAAATATTTATCTAATATTAAGCCTTCTTCAGTATCAGGACATCCTACTACTATTTTGTTCCTAACTGCTGATGCTTATGGCGTATTGCCTCCAATTTCACAATTGAACAGAGATCAGGCTATGCTTTGGTTCTTAATGGGTTATACTAGTAAATTAGCCGGAACAGAAACCGGAGTAACTGAGCCTCAAGCTACATTTAGTCGTTTCTTTGGCCAACCATTTATGCCAGGTAAACCTAATGTTTATGCTGAACAATTAGGTGAAAAAATGGAAAAACACAATACGAAAGTATATTTGATCAACACTGGATGGAGTGGTGGAAAATATGGAGTTGGATCACGTATCAAACTTAAATTCACTCGTGCTATGGTTGATGCAGCCTTAAACGGGGAGTTAGAAAAAGCTGAATATGTAAAAGATCCAATTTTCCACGTAAATGTGCCTAAGTCTGTTTCAAATGTACCAGACGAAATGTTGATTCCTAAGAACACATGGGCAGACAAAGCTGATTATGATGCAACAGCTCAAAAATTGGCAGAAAAATTCTCTGCTCAATTTGACAAAGCATACGGTTCTCACGGATTAAGTGAAGCTATTGTAAAGGCTTGTCCAGGAAAATAATTATCAATTGATTATCATAGAAAAGCTACTCATAACGGGTAGCTTTTTTTATATATCTAAACGATTAAGTTTTATATGTGTTATTAGTTTAGAAATTATGAATTGTATTGTAAATTACTGACCTATTAACAAAAAAAACTTACTAACTTAAAAACTTACAAACATATTGACCATGGAGATAAAAGCATTTCAAGAATATTATCCAGAGCATTTAAGCCATTGCTATGGCTGCGGTACGATGAATGAACATGGATATCAAATAAAAACCTATTGGGATGGCGATGAAACAGTAACCCATTATAAACCCAGAATATATCAAACAGCAATTCCTGGCTATGTTTACGGTGGACTTTTAGCTTCTTTGATTGATTGTCATGGTACTGGTTCTGCGTCTGCCGCAATGTATAAAAATGAAGGTCGTGAAATGGATACAGAACCTTCATTTCGGTTTTTAACAGGTACATTGAATGTGCGATATATAAAACCAACTCCAATAGACTGTGAACTTGAACTACGCGGAACTATTCGTGAAGTAAAGGGAAAGAAAGTAATAGTGGACGTGAAGGTTATTGCAAAGGGCGAGGTTACAGCTACTGGTGAAGTAGTCACTATTTTAGTTCCAGATAAGTATATTCAAAAGATTGCTAAGGGAGAGGAATTGTAGAAATAAATAGTTCCTTTCATTTATGGAACGGGCTTTGATCAATTTAGTCGCAACCCTAAATTTTATAGCAATTTTATGCCCAAAAAGCACAAAGAACTTGGTACTGCAAATGTAAATAGTTTATTGTTGAAGTTGTCATTCCCTTCAATGATTGCTTTGTTTGCCAATGCTATTTATAATATTATTGATACCATTTTTGTGGGCAGAGGTGTTGGGACTCAGGGAATTGCTGGTGTGGCTATAGTATTGCCAGTAGTGGCAATTGTTTCTTCATTTTCGCATATGGTTGGTATTGGAACCAGTTCTTTGATTTCAAGACAACTTGGACGAAAGCAAGATAAACTTGTAAATGAAACGGCAGGGAATGGGTTTTTAATGATCATTATTGTTGGGGTATTTTTTAGTACTATTGGATTACTTTTTACAGATCCTATTTTAAGAGCTTTTGGTGCCACACCTACTATTTTACCTTTTGCCAGGGACTATGGAAGTATTGTTTTTATAGGTATGTTATGGTTCCCTTTTTGTGTAAGTAGCAGTAATTATTTACGTGCTGAGGGCAATGCCCGTGACTCTATGAATGCCATGCTCATTGGGATTTTGGTAAATGTAGTATTAGATTATATTTTTATTTTTCCTTTGCAAATGGGGATGCAGGGTGCGGCATTAGCTACTATCATTGGCAAGTTTACCACTTTTTTATATTTGATTCATTATTTTACAAAACCGAATCATGTAATAAAATTCAGATTAAGTCAACTGAAATTGCAGAAGAAAGTTATAAAGCCAGCTCTATCCGTGGGAGTTTCAGGATTTGGAATGCGTTCTTCAAGCAGTGTGGCCAATATTGTGTTGAATCATACATTGGGTGCGCTTGGTGGTGATATTGCAATTGCAATATTCGGTGTGATTTATAAGATTACGTTATTTTTTGGAATGCCACTTTATGGACTGAACCAGGGTATGCAGCCAATTGTAGGGTATAATTACGGGGCAGATAATCCTGAGCGCATTAAAAAAACGATAAAGCTAGGTTTTTTGTACGGAATCATTTATGGCTTGATAGCAGTAGTTGTATTTCAGATTTTTGCCAAACCAATCTTTAGCTTATTTACAACTGATCTGCAATTGATAGAGGCAGGGCACCGAGCCTTGCGCATTGTCATTGCCATGATGTGGTTAATGGGAATTACGCAAGCTACAACTGGAGCACATCAGGCAATGGGCTTCCCAAGGGCTGCGTTTATTTTATCTATTCAGCGTTGGGTACTACTCGTGATTCCACTGGTTTTGGTCCTTCCGAATATTTATAATTTGGGATTAGATGGCATCTGGATAGCTTTACCTTTATCTGATTTTATTGCTGCGGTAGTTTCCATTACTTTTTTATTGGTTACGTTAAGAAAGGGAAGGATTTTAAAAGGCTAGTTTATTGGAGTTATTTATTGAAAAAGTAATGTATCAAAGTTCTGGTCTGTAAGCCGCCAATTCAGCCGAAATATTCCATTGGGATTATATGCTTATATATTAATAAATGGTTTTTATATAAAGAACCTAACTTCTTTTATGATACATGAATAACTGCTTTAAAAAACAATAGCTTCGCTATGCAATAAGCCTAGCGAAGCTATTGTTTTGAATAGTTAACAGGAATATAAATCTATTTCAAATAATGAATAGAAATTTTAAGCCAGGGTTTAATCTTCTAGTACTCTTTGACAGCCATTTCGCCATCTAATACCTCAACTGCCCTTGCTGCTAATGTTTCAATATCGTTTGCTCCAGCGTAAATAACTATTTTGCCCATATTTTCAATTCTTTCTACAATTTTTCCTACTAGCCATTGACTATGGGCCATTGCTCCTGTAATAATAATCCCATCAACCTTTCCTGATAGTACGGCATACATTGATCCAATGGTTTTAGCTACCTGATAGGCCATTGCTCCAAATATTAACTCTGCTTGTTTGTCCCCACTAGCTACTTTTTTGTCAATGTCGATTGCGTTGGGTGTCCCAAAATGAGCATATAAACCACCTTCAGCACTTACTTTTTTTAATAGTTCTTCTTCTGTATATTTTCCGCTAAACGCCAATCTTATAAGATCTCCAGTTGGAATGCTGCCAGCTCTGATAGGAGAGAATGGACCATCGCCATCGTATCCCATGTTGGCATCAATAACACGACCATTTTTATGGGCGCCCACGGTAATGCCTGTACCTAGGTGAGCAACAATCAGACTTAGCTCTTTGCAATCTCTATGGATAGATTTTGCATATTTTCTTACTGCTTGTTTTTGATTTAATGCATGGAATATAGATCGTCTTTTAATTTCGGGAAGACCTGTTATTCTGGCAACGTCTTCATATTCATCTACAACAACGGGGTCTGCAACAATGGCCTTGGCTTCAGGGATAGTTTTAGCAATATAGTCCGATACTAGTCCTCCAATATTTACTATATCTGTACCTTGAAGCGAATTATGTAAATCCGTAATCATTTTATCATTTACTGCATAAATACCTGATTTTACAGGCTTAATTAATCCTCCACGGCTAATTATCAGTTTGATATGTTCGATGTCAATATCGTTTTCTTTTAGCTCTTTAATGATGGCATCACCACGGTACTCTGTTTGATCTTCGTATTTGGCAAATTTGGCCAGATCAGCATCATCGTGTTTAATACTCTTAAGAAATACAAGGTTTTTATTTTTGAAGACACCAATTTTTGTAAACGGATGTCGCGGATTAATTACTAAGATGAGGTTTCCTGCTGCGTTATCAGATCTGTAATTCATAGCACTTTATTTTTAAACGTTTTAGGTTACTAAGTTTTTATTTTACTTTGCTTTTAACTATTGCTTTTTAGCTCTTAACGCCCAACTTTTCGTATTTTATACTTCTTTTTTAATCTTTTCCTTTATACTTTTCCTTTAGGCTATTGAGCTTGTCCAAGCATTACATATTCCTTCTGTACTGTCCGCCAACTTCATACAAAGCATTAGTAATTTGTCCTATTGTACAATACTTTGTAGCTTCCATTAAGTATTCAAATGTATTCTTGTTTTCCAATACAGCTTGTTTTAAATTCTGCAGCATTTCTGCTGATTTTTCAAGGTTCAATTTATGAAAGTTTTTGATATTTTCAATCTGATTTTCTTTTTCTTCTTTTGTGGCTCTGATAACCTCATTGGGCACTATTGTGGGTGAGCCTTTTGAGTTCAGGAATGTATTTACTCCCATAATTGGAAGTTGGCCAGTATGTTTGAGTGATTCATAATACAACGATTCTTCCTGGATTTTACTTCTTTGATACATAGATTCCATAGCTCCTAATACGCCTCCGCGCTCCGTAATTCGATCGAATTCAGAGAGTACGGCCTCTTCTACAAGGTCGGTAAGTTCCTCTATGATAAACGATCCTTGTAATGCATTTTGATTTTTTGCTAATCCAAATTCGTGGTTTATTATCATTTGTATAGCTATTGCTCTGCGCACAGATTCTTCAGTAGGAGTAGTAATAGCTTCATCGTATGCATTGGTGTGGAGTGAATTACAATTGTCATAAATGGCTGATAGTGCTTGTAATGTTGTTCTTATATCGTTAAATTCAATCTCTTGTGAGTGAAGTGATCGTCCACTGGTTTGGATATGGTATTTTAGTTTTTGCGATAAATGATTTGCTTTGTATTTGTATTTCATGGCCTTAGACCAAATCAAACGTGCAACTCTTCCAATTACTGAATATTCGGGATCCAGACCGTTTGAGAAAAAGAATGAAAGACTTGGCGCAAACTCATCAATGTGCATACCCCTCGATAAGTAGTATTCTACAAACGTAAATCCGTTAGCTAGCGTAAATGCCAATTGCGTAATAGGATTTGCCCCTGCTTCGGCAATATGATACCCAGAAATGGAGACAGAATAGAAGTTTCTCACCCTATGATCGATAAAATATTGTTGAATATCACCCATCATGGTGAGAGCAAAGTCTGTGGAGAAAATACATGTATTCTGGGCCTGATCTTCTTTTAGAATATCTGCCTGAATGGTTCCTCGTACATTTTGAATGGTTTCTTCTTTGATTTTGTTGTAAATATCTGCTGGCAAAACCTGATCTCCTGTAATACCCAAAAGCATAAGTCCCAAACCATTATTAGTTTCAGGTAACTTACCGCTATACTGAGGAGGCTCAAGGCCTTTTTCATTATAAAGCTTTTTGATTTTGGCTTTTACTTCATCCTGTAATTTATTTTCAATAATATACTTCTCACAAGCCTGATCAATAGCTGCGTTGAAGAAATATCCAACCATAAGTGGAGCCGGTCCATTAATAGTCATTGAAACTGATGTGCTGGGGTTGAGTAAATCAAATCCAGAGTATAGTTTTTTAGCATCATTCAGGCTGGCAATGGATACACCTGAGTTACCAATTTTTCCGTAAATGTCGGGTCTGATATCTGGGTTAGCTCCATAAAGTGTAACAGAATCGTAAGCTGTTGAAAGTCGTTTGGCTTTTTGTCCTCGTGAAAGGTAATGGAACCGTTTATTGGTACGTTCCGGACCACCTTCACCTGCAAACATGCGAGTTGGGTCTTCATTTTCACGCTTGAAAGGAAAAACTCCGGACGCATATGGAAATTCACCCGGTACATTTTCTTTTAGATTCCATTTTAAGATATCCCCCCAACCAGTAAACTTAGGTAGGGCTACTTTAGGAATCTGAGAGTGGGAGAGTGTTTCGACATGTGTTTGAACCTTAATCTCTTTGTTGCGGACCAAATATGTGTACTCTTTATCTTTGTAACGTTTCTTTTTCTCTTCCCATGTTTCAATAATTTCCATGTTTTCATCACCAAGCTCTTTTTTAAGAATTTCAATTTGTTCATAGAGCTTTTGTGGCGTTTCATTATCCAGAGATTCTGCTGCAATTGTTAATGCTTGCAATTTGCTTGCAATATCCGTTTTGTGATCTACATCTTTATTGTATTCACGAACTGTTTCTGCAATTTCGGACAAGTAACGAACTCTTGACGGTGGTATTATCTCCTGATCGTTGTGACTGATTTTAAGATCATCGGCTTTATCAGGAAATTGGAATTCTGTTTTTTCGGCAATTACTTCTATCAGTTTGTAAAAAAGTGTATTTACACCTTCATTATTGTACTGAGATGCGATAGTTCCATAAACAGGCATTTCATCAACCGGTGTTTCGAAAAGCATATGGTTCCGCTGATACTGTTTTTTAACGTCGCGCAAAGCATCTAACGCTCCTTGTTTGTCAAATTTGTTTAATGCTACAACATCTGCAAAGTCTAGCATTCCAATTTTTTCCAGCTGTGATGCCGCACCAAATTCCGGCGTCATAACATAGAAATACACATCGCTTTCGTCAATAATTTCAGTTCCTGACTGTCCAATGCCAGACGATTCGAGTAAAATGAGATCGTAATTGGCATATTTCAAAATGTCAACCGCGTCTTTTACATGCGCCGACATGGATGAATTATGTGTACGCGTTGCTAACGACCTCATATAAATGTTTGGGTGGTTGATAGAATTCATTCGAATACGATCACCAAGCAAGGCTCCGCCTCCTTTACGTTTACTTGGGTCAACGGTAATAATTCCAATATTCAAGGATGGGTAAACCTGGGTAAATCGGAGTATAATCTCATCAACAATTGATGATTTTCCGGCGCCTCCGGTTCCTGTAAAACCAATTACAGGCGTTTTATCATCCTTGTTGGCGCTTTTGATTTCATCTAAAACAGATTGGCCTTTCTCAGGATAATTCTCCATTTTGGAAATTAATGAAGCAATTTCATGACCGTTTCTTTTTTTGATTTTTTGAAGGTCAATATCTTTCTCTCCTGTTGGAAAGTCTGATTTTTGCATCATATCGTTAATCATACCCTGAAGTCCCATTGCGCGTCCATCATCGGGAGAATAGATACCAGCGATTCCATATTCATGCAAAGCTTTTTGCTCTTCAGGTAGAATAACACCGCCACCACCACCAAAGATTCGTATGTGTTCGCAGCCTTTTTCTTTCAATAAATCGTACATGTATTGATAAAACTCCATATGGCCACCCTGATATGATGTAATGGCAATGGCCTGCACATCTTCTTGAATGGCATAGTTTACAATTTCATCAACAGATTTATTGTGTCCAAGGTGAATCACTTCGCATCCACTGGATTGGAGTATCCTCCGAATGATGTTAATGGTTGCGTCATGTCCATCGAAAAGTGAAGTGGCGGTTAGTGCCCTGATTTTATGCTTAGCTTTATAAATATCTTTTGGAATCATTTTTCCGGTATTATTGTAGTGAAAAAACGTTTTAATTTTATCCTCTAATGGCGCGTGAAATCACAATCTTCTGAATTTCAGAAGTACCTTCGTAAATTTGTGTCAATTTCGCATCACGCATGAGTCTTTCCACATGGTATTCTTTTACGTAACCGTATCCTCCATGAATTTGAACTGCATCAGTAGTAATTTTCATCGCTTTTTCAGCGCAGGCTAGTTTAGCCATTGCACTTGCGGTACCGTATGATTTGCCTTGATCTTTTAACCATGCTGCATGCAAAGCAAGTAAGCGCATTTGCTCAATTTCAGTAGCCATATCAGCTAATTTGAAAGCTACATCCTGGTGGTTGATGATTTCTGTACCAAAGGCTTTTCTTTCCTGGGCATATTTCAACGCAAATTCGTAAGCTCCAGAAGCTAAGCCAAGTGCTTGAGCAGCAATTCCTAATCGGCCACCTTCCAGTGTTTTCATAGCAATTTTGAAGCCCATACCATCGTCCCCTAGTCGATTTTCTTTAGGTACTTTCACGTCAGTAAACATTACTGAATGGGTATCTGAACTTCGCATACCCATTTTATCTTCGTGAGGACCTACGCTGATACCTTCCAGTTTGCTGTCCATTACAAAAGCATTGATTCCGCGGTGACCTTGTTCAGGGTGAGTGTGTGCTATAACTACGTATGTATCAGCAGTGCCTCCATTTGTAATCCAGTTTTTTGTACCATTGATTATATAGTGATCTCCATCTTCAACAGCTGTAGTTCTTTGTTTAGTGGCATCTGATCCTGCTTCTGGTTCAGAAAGTAGAAATGCCCCGAGTTTGTCACCACGAGCAAGTGGTTTTAGGTATTTTTCTTTTTGCTCGTCTGTTCCGTAATTTTCAATTGGCCAACAAACCAATGAATTGTTAACAGACATAATTACACCGAGTGATGAATCAATTTTGCTTATTTCTTCGATCGCAAGTACATATGAAATAGTGTCCATGCCAGTACCATCCCATTCAGGAGCAACTTGCATTCCCATAAAACCTAATTCGGCCAATGTTTGCACATGGTTTTTTGGGAAAATGGCTTTAGCATCTCGCTCAATTACGTCTTTGATAAATTCTTTTTGGGCAAGGTCACGGGCTGATTGCTGCGCCATGATTTGTTCTTCGGTGTATTCAAAATTCATAGTTATATGATTTAGTTAGCAATAGAAAAAACTTTATTTATGGTAGAACATTTAAAATTCAATTTAGTTAATTATTAAGACTACAATTTACAGAAAATTATTTATAAATAAAATTATGTTAATATGTCTATGTTTATCTGCAGATAATAAGAATATTAGACGGTTTTTAGAAAATTTTACTGTTGTAGGATTCACTTTGAATGCGTAAATTACAAGTCAAAACATCTAAATATGAACAATCAAGCAGTTATTGTTATTAACCCCGGATCTACCTCTACAAAATTAGCATTTTATAATACTGAAGGAGAGTTGTTTAGTGAGAATATTATCCATCCTCAAGATGAATTGCAGGAGTTTGAAAGAATTGCAGATCAGTTAGATTATCGGTTGGCACAAATATTACCAATTATTGAACCATATTTAGAAAAGAACAATCTGCAAATTATAGGAGCCGTTGGTCGTGGCGGTATTGTAAAACCTGTCGATGGTGGTACCTATCGTGTGAATGAGGATTTTTTGATAGATGCCCGTTCCGGAGAATATGGTGAACATGCTTCAAATTTGGGTAGCTTAATTGTTAATGAGTTGAAAGAAGTATTTCAACTTAAAGAATGCTATACAGTTGATCCTGTTTCTACGAGTCGAATAAGTGAAGTTGCAAAAATTTCAGGTGTGCCTGGTATAGAGCGTAGCGGAAGAGCACATCCCTTAAATATAAAAATGACAGTTCGTAAAATAGCACGCAAGCTTGAATTGCCTTTTAACGAGGTAACTGCTGTTGTTGCACATTTGGGCGGTGGTATTTCAATTGGTTTGGTTCAAGGTGGGGCATTGGTTGATGTGAATGATGCTTTATTAGGTATGGGGCCTTTCTCACCCAATAGGGCAGGGGCTTTGCCGATTCGTGGTATAATGAAATTGTGTTACAGTAAGCCGGAAGCTGAAGTTAAAAAACTCTTCTCACAAAATAGTGGACTCAAAGCATATCTAGGGACTGAAGACCTGCGTGATGTATTAAAAATGGTTGATGATGGAAACGAAAAGGCAAAATTGATCTACGAAGCGTTTGTTTATCAGGTGGCAAAAGAAATAGGTGCATACTTTGCGGCTTCTAAATCAAGTGCAAAAGCCATTGGTATAACTGGCGGAATAGCATATAGTGAAAGATTTGTAGCTGATTTAGAGTCATATGTGGGTAGTTTGACTAAGTTTTTTGTTTTCCCTGGTGAAAGCGAAATGGAAGCTTTAGCTGAAGGTTTTTATAGGGTTTACAATGGTGAAGAAGAAGCCCTTGAGTATTGAAAATAGGTAAAGTTACCCTTTGATTCTATTTGTGGTTGGTTTAGATTTGGGCTAAACTGCTGTGCTATGGCTAAAAGTTTACTAAAACTCGTAATTTCCCTTTTGGTGGTTCTTAATTCATTTGAAATAAGTGCTCAAACTAATACTAATACAGATAGTGTTAATATTTGGAAATTGTCATTAGAAGAAGTTTTGACGCTAAATGTTGTGTCAGCTCAAAAAACTGAGAAGTCAGTTAATAAAACTCCTGCCAGTGTTATTGTAATTACCAGAAAAGAAATTGAAAAATATGGATTCAGAAATTTACAAGAGATTCTGAATCATATTCCTGGCCTTTATTTGTGGAATGGGTATCATGTGAGAGGACGCGTCAATATTGGGGTGCGCGGATATACTAGCTCAGACAATATTATTATTCTCGTTAATGGGGTTAATCAGGTTGAGGGAATGTATAATGAGTATTTATTAACTAAAGTGGCTGTGCCTGTAGATGCTATAGATAGAATCGAAGTTGTAAGAGGGCCAATGTCTGTATTATATGGTAGCGGGGCATTTTTTGGCGTGATAAATATTATCACAAATGATATTAATAAGAATACGAAAAAATCAGCCTCATTGGTTTATGGTTCAGATAATTATACGCAAGGCACAATTAGAGCAAATGCCATTGAACATGAGTTGAAAATTGGCGCAACTTTATCAGCATTTAGAACCGATGGAATGGACCGACCTTATGATGAAATGATGTCTGATCCATCACAACTGACTAACTGGGGGCTTTCTGAAGACGAAACTACCGCAGGTACTTTACTTGATAAAAATGCCTATTTCAACCTTACAATGAAATATAAAGGTTTAGTCGCTGATATGACCCATACGGAGGTTGAGCGGGGAGGTTTTCTTGTTCAACCCACTATTCAATATTCTCCTTCCAAAAGGCATAGTACAAACTTTATGATGTCATATAATCATGAATTTAGTAATAAGTTGCATGTAATGGGTAAGTTAAGTTACTTAACTACAAATTCTCTTAGTTTTTATTATTTGAACGAAGAGGATTCATACCTCTCATTCGGTTATAATTCAGATGCTTATGAATTGGAGGTGAACTCTTTTTATAAACCTATTGACAAGATGGAGATTACATTGGGAGTTTTCCATCGTAACGTTTATTATGCTAATAACCCTGCTGAATTATCAGCTGTTTGGGGCGTACCTTATGGATTGCACTTAACAAAGTTAGATATTAATTCCAGAATGATTGAGAACTCAGTTTATTCTCAGGTCAATTATGAACTTACACACAAGCTTAATGTTATTGGAGGTATTAGAATGCAGCAAATGTTACCCTTCAAGTACCATGCATCAGGAGGAGCAGCTTATCCCAGTGATGGACGCCAGGTTTATTATGATACGTATGAGTTTGAAAAGCTATATTTTATTCCACAAATTTCTGCTATTTATGGTTTTAACGATAACAATGTACTTAAATTACTTTATGGTGAGGCGTTGCGTAATCCTCCGTTAGGTATTATTACCGATATTTTGTTTTCAACAGCCGATGATGTAACATTTGATTACCCCCAATTAGTGCCTTCGCAAATACGAACATATGAATTGAATTATAGTGGACTAATTGGGAAACGACTTTCTATTCATGCTAGTGTTTTTCGCAATGAACTTAAAAATTTGATAAGTCAATATTTTATTAATTTAAATTATAGTTCAACGGTGTATTATTCATCAAATAAAGGAAAAATTACCACGCATGGATTAGAATTTGCGCTACAGTATAATCCAGTTGATGAATTGAATTTAAGTGCTAGTATTGCTTATCAGAAATCTGAAGATGAAACTCCCGGAATTGAGAAGGTTGATGTAGCATATTAACCAAATTTATTAGGCTATGCAAAGGCTAGTTATACTTTACAAAACAAATATTCCATTTTTACTACCGCCAGATATGTTTCTGAAATGTTGCCAGAATATAATTATGAGTCAAAAACAAGGTTGGGGAAAGAGACTCCGGCATATACAGTTGTAGATGCCGGGTTTGAGATAAGAGATTTGTTTGTAAAAGGTTTGCAGTTTAAGTTCAATTGCACTAATTTAGGAAATATAAATGTATTTCATCCTGTAACTACGTTGAATCAATTTGCAGATAGAGGATTGCTAGATTTTTACAGAAGATTTTTTATAGGATTTAAGTATGAGTTTTAATGGGAGAAGCAATTAAGAAGGCGCTAAAACTATTGTTTTTACTTGGGTTTATTTTTTCTGAGATATCAGTTTTTGGACAATTATCTTCAGAAGAGATTAAATCTCTTTTGATAATTCATTTCTGTGAGAATATTGAATTTCAAGAAACTCAAAATGAGATGTTTCGTATTGGTTGTTTTACTAAAGATGAACGTGTTTTTGAAGTATTAAGCTCTGCTGAAAGTGAAGTTAAAATTAAAAAGAAACAATTTACAGTTGAGAGAATAGATGGTCTTGAGGCTGTCAGAAATTTTGATGCTGTTTTTTATGATAATACCGACCAGGATCAGTTAATTGAATTGCTTAATGTTGCAAGAGAAAATCATGTATTGCTCATCACAGATAACCAACCTGAACAGCTTTTTGTGATGATTAATATTATAGAACGGGAGGGTGAAGAGAGATTATCTTTTAAGGTAAATATGTCCAATTTAACATTAGCGGGATTACAAGCAAAGCCAAATCTGCTGCTAAATGGGGGCTCTTTGGTTGATATTAAAAAAGCTTATGAGAAGTTTGAATCCAGATTAAATCAGAGCCAGAAAGATCTTGCAAAATTCACCGAAGAACTAAAAGAGCGGGAGGAGGAGCTTATCCAGAAGAAAGACTCTTTGTTAAAGAAAGATAAGATTATTGTTTTAAGAGAACAAGAAATAACAAATTATAAGAATCAACTATCAGCATATCAAAAAGAGCTTGAAGAATTAAATAGAAAAGTGAAGTCTGAACAGGCTTTGGTAAATCAAAAAGCGGTAGAGCTTGAAAAAAAGAATAAAGAGTTGTCACAGATTTTTTCAAGTATTGATAAAAAGCAGTTGGAATTTGAAAAGCTCGAAAAAGAGATTTATGAATTGTCGAGTCGCGCTAATGATCTTAGAACCAAAGTGGAAGAGAAAAATATTGTGCTTGATCAGCAACAACAATCCATTTACAATCAAAGAAGGTTATTGATTCTGTCGTTCGGTTTTATTTTAGCATTGCTGCTGGCTGTATTTGCGGTAATTCGTTCTGTGCGAATAAGAAGAAAGCTGAATAGAAAGCTGACAGAACAAAATGATCTTCTTTCAAATACTAATATTGAGCTCAAAACAACAAATGACCAGCTTAATGAGCAGCGAGAGGAGTTAAGACAAACTTTAGAGGAATTGCAAAAAGCTCAAATGCAAATGCTTCAATCTGAGAAAATGGCATCACTAGGTGTTTTAACAGCAGGTGTAGCTCATGAAATAAATAATCCGCTGAATTATATTCAAGGCGGTATTTATGCGTTAAATAAAATATTGAAGAAAGAGAAATCATTGGATGATCAAACTTTGAAAATGCTTTCGCGTGTTATTTCTGATATGAATGTAGGCGTTAAAAGGACAGCAGATATAGTAAAGAGTTTGAACACATTTAGCCGTAAAGATTCACATACGATTCGTCCAAGTAATATTCATGAGATTATTGATGATAGTCTATTAATTCTTAATCATGAAATTAAAGATAAATGCAAAGTTGAAAAGGCATATATCGAGAATGCTCCATTTGTGAAGGCAAATCAGGAGAATCTTCATCAAGTATTTTTAAATCTAATTTTAAATGCGGTTCAGGCTATTGAAGGAAATGGCGTTTTAAAAATTAGTACAAAAATTGAAAGTGGGGATTTCTTCGTAATTGAAATATCTGATACTGGAGTAGGGATTCAAAAAGAAAACCTGGGCAAAGTTTTCGATCCGTTTTTTACAACAAAAGATCCAGGAAAAGGTGTTGGCTTAGGATTATCAATTGTATTTAAAATAATTAAAGAACATAATGGCACAATAAAATACAGCTCAGAGCATAACGTAGGTACAACTGTGACTATAAAATTACCAATAAATGATTAATAGATATGAGTGATAGTAATCTTGCTAAAATATTATATGTTGATGATGAACCAATAAATCTTGAATTGTTTCAAATAATGTATGAAGATGATTATAATGTGCTTATTGCAGAATCAGGATTTAATGGTTTGGAAATGCTCCGTGATAATTTAGATATTAAATTGGTAATTAGTGATATGAAGATGCCTGAGATGAATGGATTGGAATTTATTCAAAAGTTAAAAAATGATTATCCTGATTTGCCATGCATGATGCTGTCAGGCTATGAAATTCGTGAAGACATAGCAAAAGCAATGGAAGATGGTTTAATTGTAAGCTACATGCGAAAACCATTTGATAATGAAGAATTGAGTGATATTATTCAGAAGTATATTGGGTAATAACATCTATTAAAATATCTGCTTTTTATAATATTTCAACTTTCAATTATATATTTGTAGCCTTAATTTAAGGCTATGAAACAAAATATACTTTTACTGGTTTTTCTTGTTATTTCTTTAAATCTGATATACGCACAAACAGAAAAGGGAGCGTTTTTAATTGGATTAGATAATAAGTTTAATTTTAAAGGAAAAGCTGATTATGCTGGTACTGGATATGCGTCATTTAGTTTACATCTTTCGCCAAAATTTGGCTATTTCATTGGAAAAAGCCTTTCAATTGGAGCTGAGTTTCCAATAATATATCAAAAATCTATATTTCCGCGTGATGGTGTTGAGAGAGAGCACAAATATTCTATGTTTTTTTTACACCATATATTAGATACTATGTTGGAGCTAAAAAGGTAAAACCATATTTTAATTTAAAATGTGGATATGGTGCTGGGAAAAGTGGCTTGGACGGCAATATATTAAAAGAAGAAGGAGCAATGATTGAACTTGGTCCTGGATTAACTTTGTTTATATCTGAAAAGATTACAATTGATTTTGGAGTAAATTATTTATTTATTACATCAGAAATTTCAGATCCTTTCTCCGACAGCTATTCAGTTGCACATGAATTTCAAGGCAATTTAGGAATGTCAATACTATTTTAATAATATAAAATATTCAAATGAAACTACTAAAAATTACACTTACAGGTTTGCTTATTATTTTTATGTTTAATGCTATCGCACAAACAGAACAAGGAAAATGGCTAATAGGGGGGGATGCCAGACTGGATTTGTCTCTGACAACAACCTCTTATTCTGAATATTTTAACGATTCGAAAGAGAATTTGAATGTAAATTTCTCACCAAAAGTAGGCTACTTCGTATTAGATAATCTGGTTTTGGGTGTTGAGGTTCCATTGGCCTACGAAACTATAGGAAACCCTGGTTACGGTAGTGGCAAATTAAAGACATTTTCGATGGCAGGTGCTCCATTTGCCAGGGTTTATTTTTTATCAGGAAAGGTTAATCCATTTGCTGCATTGCAAGTTGGTTATGGCTTTTCAAAATCTAAAGGTGCATATGAAAGCAACTCTAAATTATTACTATATCAAGTTGGTGGAGGATTTAGTGCATTTATTACCGATAATATAGCTTTTGATGTTGAATTAGGATATGCAAGTTTTAAATCATCTCCAGATAATAATAATTATGTTGAAACAAAAGTGTCGGGATTGTCTGCTAGTTTAGGAATTGCCGTATTGCTCTAATCGAAAAGCCATGAAAAGCATTGTATTAATTACACTGTTATTTACACTCTCAATTTACGGTTTTGCTGATAATATTAATGTTGAGCCTAAAGTTGATAAGCGTATCGAGCTTCTAAGCACAGTTTTTAGGTTAGCAGAAGCGCATGAGTATGTGAATAATGATTTGGAAGACTATGCCAAAGAGGTTGATGCTTATTTTAAAAAATTTAAACATCATAAGGTTGTAAAATTGGCTAAGAAAGCGCGTCTTTTTTCAGGCGTTTCATTTGATGCTGTGGCAAGTATGGCAACAAGTATAGAAATTACGCCCAATGGAATTCAGTTGCAGCCTAATTTAAAAGAAGAAAGTCTTGATGATAGGTGGAAACCTAAGAAGATAAAAAAGTTTGTTAGCGCGCTGAATGATTTCTACCAGGTATCAAAATTTGATTTGTTTTATGAGGATCATACTGAATTTTATAAGCGCGCTCAGGATAACTTTAATGGTATTCTAAATGAAGTAGATTTTGATTGGTTTGAAAGCTTTTATGGTGAAAACCCTAAAGGTGATTTTAAGCTCGTCTTAGCTATGTTGAATGGCCGTAGTAATTATGGATCAACTAATAAATACAAAAATGGAGGGGAAGAGATTTATGCAATAATTGGTGTTAGTAAAACAGATGATGAAGGTTTTCCTATTTTCAAACCAAATATCTTAGAAATTGTAATTCATGAGTTTAATCACTCCTTATGCAATAAGCTGATGGAATCTCATTATGATCAAATGAAAGATAAAAGTCAGGAGATTTTTAAACTGGTTAAAGATAATTTGAGAAGGCAAGCATATAGTAAAGTTTTGACTATGAATTGCGAAATTTTAGTGCGTGCTTGCGTTATTCAATACTACAAAGAAAAGCAATTGGACAAGGATTTCCAGATAATGATAGCCAATGAACAGTCGCGGGGATTTTTATGGATTGATAAATTATGCGATGAGTTGGATGAATATGAGAAAAAAAGGACGCATTACGCTTCATTAAGTGATTTTATGCCTGAAATAGTAAATGTTCAGAATAATTTGGATGTGGATGCTTTATGGGAAGATTATTACAAAGGATGCCCACAAATTATAGGCTTTAATATAGAAAACGGCAGCAAAAACGTAGATCCTGCTATTGATACGCTTATCATTACATTTGACCAGCCAATGTTCACTCGTAATTATGGAATGAGTTATGGTAAAAAAGGGAAAAAGTACTTTCCGGAGTTTCAAAAAAATGTAAAACCGGAATGGAAAGGTGAAGCAACTCAATGGACTATACCTATAATTTTAAAACCAGGGAAGACTTATTCGCTCATGATTCCAGATCAGTTTTTCAGATCGGAGAATTATAAAAAATTACTAAAAAAAGATTATTTTCTTGATTTTAAAACAAGTAAAAAATGAAAACTAGAACTTGTCCTCAATGTGGAAGTGAAATTGAAGAGAATTGGCACATCTGCTGGAACTGCCAATTTGAGTTGCCTGAAGAAATTGAAGTTGAAAAAGAAGAAAATAAATCAAATCTAAAGGAGCCGCAAAAACAGGAGCTTGTTTTAGTTGATAAACAACTTATAATAAATGCAGGGAAACAACTCAAGTTAATTGTAAAATTGATTTTATACTCTTTTTTAGTTGCACTGATAACCTTTCTAATTTACTTGTTTAATGATGACAGTCGCACTTTCCTTCTTGGAGGAGTATTTATTTTAGCCATGTCTATAGCACAGCTGGTTAATCTATTTCAGGCTGGTAATGATTTGATTAAAAGTGTAGGTGGAGATAAAAAATAACTTATAGTATAGTTAAATCTTCATATAAGTTTCTGTTGGTACCCAACCCACACGACCGTCAGCTATTTCAATTTCTGACCATTCTCCTAGGTGCTGACGTATTTCAACTTTTAATCCTTCGTGTATAGTGAATAGGTTAGTTCCGCTATCATCAGGGGAACTTTTAACATTGAGTGTTGGCTCAAAAATTACAGCTTTATGAGTATCTTCCATGTAGCTTTTAGCTTCGCTGCCTAATGATAGACTGAGTATCATAATTAGGAGTGCCAGAAAGCCGATTGGAACAATGAGTTTCTTAATAAATACCGATCTGCTGAATACAAAAATCAATACGCTGGCTAATAGAATTATAAATAGGATTATGCTTAAGTATGCCCATCCATTTAATGACATTGATTGCCACATGCTTTTGTACCATTTTTTGTAAAATGGAACTTCAGCAGGTTCTATTCTGTCTGTGATAAGGCTATTGGCCATTAACAGATTGAAACGGGCATCTTCATGTGCTGGATTGTATTTTAATGCTTTTTCATAGTGCAATATGGCGTTGGCAATAAAACCATGCTTATACCAAGCATTGGCTAGGTTGTAATGCAAGTCAGCTGAAACCATTCCATGACTTATTACTTGCTCGTAATATTCGACTGCTTTATCAAACTCATTGTTTTTATATGCCTGGGAAGCTGAGTCAATCCAAGTTTGATATTGGGCTTCTTCAGTTTGAGGATTTTTAGCCTGAGCACTAAAAATAGTGCTGCCAATAAGAATGAAATATATGAATAACTTGCGTATCATTATCTTAGATTTTTTTCGAGTTTGTTAATAATATCGGCTGCCTGATTGTAAACCGTCTTACTGTCAGTTTGCGCTGCTGAAGGTGCGTAGCGTGCAAATTCACAGTCGTCTAGTAGTTTAATCAGTGATTCGATAATATCATCAGCTACTTTTTTATTTTTTAGTAATTCGCCTACATTGTCCCGCGTTAATGATGCAGCTTCAATGGTAAGTTTATCTGCCAAATATCCCCAAATAGCTTTCAGTATAGCTTCGTACATAGCTCCATCGTTCCCGGCTTTGAGTTCTTTAGCTGCATAGCGTAGGCGTTTCTTACTAACTTTGCTGGCTTTTTTAGTCCGCATGCCTAATTGATCGGCATTTTCCTTAATTTTCTTTCTGCGGATAAGTAATATAATAATTACAATTCCAGCTCCTAGCATATAAATGAGCCAAAATAGAGAGTTCCCAAAGAACCAAGTGTTGATGGATTTTAATCCAAGATTTCCTGTTCTGATAAATCTGATGTCTGTTCCAATATTGGCTACGTCTTGTTTGCTATAGTTTGCCACAACAACACCATTCTCAGATTCATCGCCTTTTTCAACTTCAATGTTAAATGTTTGGCCAGTAAGTGTTTTATATTGTTTTAATGCGGGGTTAAAATAACTGAATTTTACCGGATTAAGTGTAAAACTACCTGCATGACGTGGAATGAGCAGGTATTCATATGTTATACTTCCCCTTGACCCAGCGGCTGTAACTTTAATGTTTTGATTTACTTTAGGATCGTATACTTCAAAATCACCAGGGAAATTTAATTTTGGGGTTTCGATGAGTTTAAGGTTGCCTTCCCCGCTAATTTTCACACGTAAAGTAATTGATTCATTGGTTTTCAGGGCTGTTTTGTCTACAGAAGTTTCTAGTTTATAATTACCAACTGCTCCACTGAAAAATGCAGGTGCACCTGAAGGTAATGGTTTCACATTTAGAGTTATTGCAGGGCTTTTGTCTTTTATTGTATAGCTTCTGTAGCTTCCGCCGAAGAAATCATCAAATGGGTCGCGGCTTCTAGTGCGTTCTCTCACAACAGCTTCTAATTCAAATGGATCAATCGTTAACTTACCACTACGTTGTGGAAAAAGTACGTATTTTTTTACAATCCCGGTTTGATATATTGTGCCGTTTACATT
The DNA here is from genome assembly GCA_002869335.1 of Salinivirgaceae bacterium. Classification (GTDB taxonomy): domain Bacteria; phylum Bacteroidota; class Bacteroidia; order Bacteroidales; family Salinivirgaceae; genus Salinivirga. Next base: position 22,459 of record PKTE01000124.1, read on the forward strand.
CTCTCTTTGTAATGAAATATTTTGTGGAGTTTCAATCTCCTGGTTGAAAAATCCACTAAATGATGGGAACTTAATATCTTCAAAACCAGCCAGATTAACCCGTGTGTAAAGCTTGAGCGTAGCTACCACATGTTCTCCCTGATAAATATTATCGCGGTTAAGCAGTACTCTTACAAAAAATTTGTCCCCTCCACTTACTACCTGACTGTTTTTATTATCGTTAGTATTTTTGCTTGCTGTATTGCTATTATTATTTTGAGCAGGGGCATTTCCTTTTATTACTTCTATTGTAATAGGGTTTGATTTATAGGATTTACCACCATCCTCTACGGTAGCTGGCGGAATGGTATGCTTCCCTTCTTTATCAGCTACCATGATATAAGTAAATGTGAGATTGAACGATGAACTTTGCTTTCCGTTGATAAATTGGAAGCTTGTCTGTTGCGATACATTTGGTCCCGATAATACTGTTAATGCATCCGGTAATTCAAAATGTGGAGCATCTGTTTTTGCATTTACTTCATACGTCATACGAAACCGTTCGCCCATTTTTACAACAGCCGGTGCGTTTCCTTTTACTGTTATGTCCTGAGCTTGCAGAGCCAAAGGAACCAGTAATATTTGTAATGCTATGATCCAGTATCTTATCATGGTGTTTATCTTATCTTTAATTTTCCAGTTCGCAAAGTTCGTAAAGTTATTGCAATGCTTGTAATGTTTTTGTTTTATTTTTTAATTAGCCTCTATCTATTTGTTTTTGATATCGTCGTTTATTTTTTTCTGTTGAGACGCGCGATCGCGCGTCTTTACCAGTCCTTATCCGTCTTCTTCCTGTTTTTGTTCTTATTTTTTAGTTTCTTCAATTTTTCCTGCAATTGCTTTTCGTCCATTTGCAATGCTCTAAGGATTCTTTCAGCATCTTTTTTCGATATTTTCTCGCCCTCTTTCATTTCCTGAGGTTGTCCTTTCTCTTCATTGCCTTTTTTCTCCTGAGCTTGTTGTTCTTGAGCCTGCTGCTCTTGTTGCTGTTGGTTTTGCTGTTGCTGATTTTGCTGCTTATCTTGTTGGTTTTGTTGCTGCTGTTGATCTTTATTTTGTTGGTTTTGCTGATTTTGATCCTGGTTCTGATCTTGATTTTGCTGTTGTTGCTGCTGTTGCTGTTGTTGACGCAATTTGCTTTGCGCAAAAGCAAGATTATATTTAGTTGCAGTATCGCTTGGGTAATTACGCAATGCGTTTTTATATGCTTCGATACTCTCTTTTAATTTATTATTCATCAAGTATGCATTGCCAATATTGTGATACAGGCGTCCTTTTTTCTTTTCATCCACATTTAGGCTTGTGAGTGATTCCCATTCTTTTAGCGCATCCTCATATTTTTTTTGTCTGTAAAGACTATTGCCTAAATTGTTACGACCTTCAAATGTACTTGCTTTACGTTCAATTGCTTTGCGGTACTCAACTTCGGCTTTTTGCATTAATGTGCTATCCACTTCAAGCGAATCATTAATAGCTTCATCGTAAATATGATTACCGTTTCGTATGTATTTTCTTTCTGACTGTCCAAATAAAGAGACAACTGACGCAAATATCAGAAATAGCGTTATATATGTGATTTTATTTGTCATCTTTAATTAGTTTAATGTTAGCCAAATATTTATTTTTTCTCTCCATAATTAGAAATTCAACAACAAGGAAAAATAGTGCTAACCAGGCTGCAAATTGAAATTGTTCATCATAATCTGCATATACCTTTGCTTTCATTTTAGCCTTTTCAAGTTGATCTATTTCATCAAAAAGCGAGTTTAAACCAGAACGTATATTGTTGGCTCTGATATAAGTGCCTTTGCCAGCCGCAGCAATTTGTTGCAGCATTCCTTCATTTAACTTGGTGATAACCACATTGCCATTCTTATCGCGGTGGAAATCGTTGCTTTTTCCATGCAATGGGATCGGACCTCCTTGTGGCAATCCCATACCAATGGTATATACTTTTATACCTTTTTCAGCTGCTTCCTGAGCTTTTGCAATGGCATCATCCTCATGGTTCTCTCCATCGGTGATTATAATTAATGCTTTGTTTTTTTCTTCTCCTGGTGAAAATGAGTTGATTCCATGTCCAATAGCAGCTCCAATGGCGGTTCCTTGTGTTGGTATCATCTCTGTTTCAATTGATGAGATAAACATTTTAGCTGCCGGGTAATCAGTTGTCAAAGGTAATTGCGTGTAGGCTTCTCCGGCAAATACAATTAAAGAGATTTTATCATGATCGAGACGGTCCAGAAGTTTTATAATAGCTCTTTTGGCACGCTCTAAACGGTTAGGTTGAATATCTGTAGCCAACATGCTTCGTGAAACATCCAGCGCAATAACTAGTTCTTTTCCTTCTCTCTTTACTTCTTTATAACGCGTTCCAAAGCGTGGTCGTGCAATGGCTACAATGATCATAGACAATGCTAACATCATCAAAATATACTTAAACCATACTTTTCTTGGCGCACGCATTGGAGCCAGTCGATTAACCATTTCGTTGGTGGCAAATCTTTTTAGTTGACGTTTGTTTTGCACTCTTACGATCCAAAATGCGGCAATTAGTACCGGAACGATCCATAATAAGTGTAAATATTCTATTTGTCCAAATTCAAACATTTTCTTTCTTTTTAGAGCATTGTTCTGAAAATTGTTGATCTTAATACCACCTCCAATAGCATTGATATTGCAGCAATAATGGCAAACCACAAGTATTCTTCCTGTTTTTTACTGAATGATTTTGTCTCGATCCTGGTTTTTTCCATTTGATCAATTTGTGCATATATCTCTTCTAATGCTTTGTTGCTTGTAGCACGGAAATATTTTCCATCTGTCATGTTAGCCATCTGTTGTAAAGTGGCTTCATCTATCTCAACTTTCATTTGCTGATATTGAGTGCCAAATGGGGTTTGAACAGGGTAGGGGGCTGTTCCCATTGATCCTACGCCAATTGTATAAACCCTGATTCCAAATGTTTTAGCTAATTCTGCTGCTGTAATTGGATCAATCTCACCGGAATTATTAACCCCGTCAGTTAGTAGTATTATGACTTTACTGATGGCGTCACTTTCTTTCAATCGGTTAATTCCAGTAGCTAATCCGAGACCTATTGCAGTTCCATCTTCAACCATGCCACTTTGAACATCCTTAAACAGATTCAGCATCGTAGCATGGTCTGTGGTTAGCGGACATTGGGTAAATGCTTCTCCACTAAAAATGACCAGTCCAATACGATCATTTGGACGACCATTAACAAATTTCATAGCCACATCTTTGGCAGCTTGCAAACGATCAGGACGTAAGTCGCGCGCCAACATACTGCTGGAAATATCCAGCGCCATTATAATATCGATACCTTCAGTTGTTTGCTTTTCCCAATTGTTGGTTGATTGAGGACGAGCTATGATAATTATAACAGCTGCAATGGTAATCACTCTTAATATGGGCAAAATATGTCTGGCCCATACTTTTATTTTATTGTAAGGTCCGTCAAAAGCACCCAAGGAACTTACTCTGAGTGATGGTTTTTGCTTCTGATGTTTGAATATATACCATGCTGCCAACGGAATCAGTATTAGCAGGAGATATAAGTATTCTGGGTTTGCAAATGTATATCCGTTAATTTTCATCTTTCTCGGTTTCTTTTGGCTGCTCAGGTTCTATAATGCGTTCTTTTGTGCTGATTACAAGCTGATAAGCATAGTCAAGCGTGCGTGAATTATCATCCGGTAGCGGATTAAATTTGGCAAACTTGGCCAGGTCAGCTATTTCCAGTATATCCTTGACTTTATCATAATTTTCCTTGTTCAGCGTTTTATGATCTTCAATCCACTCTTCGATAAATCCTGTGGTGTTTTCCATTGCAGGCACATCAAATCTATATTCAAGGTACTGACGTACAATGTCTGATAATATGCTGTAATGAAGTTTGATTTTATCTTGTTGCCATAGTTTTTTACCAGAGAGATCATCCAGCTCACGCAATGCAATGACATGAGGAGGCTCTTTTGGTCTTACTTTTTCAGGAACAGCATCTTTTTTCTTCTGTTGCTTTTTGAAATACCACCATAATGTGAAAACTAAAGCTAAAACAAGAATAATTAATCCGTACCAGATGGCATATTCCTGCAAAAACTCATTGAAGGTAAGTGGTGTTTCTATTGGCTTTTTTATATCGGCAATGGCATTGGCAGTTGAATCGATATTAAATGTAATTACGCCCATGTAAAGAGGATTTGTATGCAGGGTGTCGGTGCGATTTTGGCTATAATTTACCGCAACTTTCATGGGTTTAATTATGTATGATCCACTGTCGAAACTTGTGATGATCCAGGGTTTTCTTATGATTTTAGATCCATCTTTTAAAACAGTATCAAATGGTAAGTCTCTTAGTATTTCAATTTTATCAACCAATGTGTCTTGCAAAACCGGAAATGTAACGCTGGCATCCATTGGAATAGTCGCCGAAATGGAGAATTCTATATGATCTCCAATGAGCATCATAGTGGTATCTAGTGATGCTTCTACACGGGCTTGGCCTTTTACTTCCCAACTATAGCTTATAAGCAGAATAAATGCGAGACTATATATTAATTTCTTTATCATTTCTCCTTCTTTTACATTGATCGTTTTTTGAAAAACTTAACCAAAGGTTGTACATAATCTTCATCAATTGACAAATTGACAGCATCTACACCAGATTTTTTAAATGTGGTATTTTGATATGTTTCAAGGTCTTTCCACCATTTATGAAATCTCTCTCTATTTTGACGGCTCGATGTATCAATGGTTTTTAATTCACCTGTTTCAGGGTCTGCTAACTCAATGATGCCAATTGATGGTAACACCATTTCACCCGGATCAAATACCCGCATCGCTGCCACGTCATGCTTTTTATTGGCAATCATGAGTGCGTTGTCAAAACTTTTATCAATAAAATCGGAGATGAGGAATGTGGTACTACGCTTTTTGATAATCCCCGTTAGGTATTCCAAAGCAAGACTGATATTTGTGCCTGTTTCTTCTGGTTCAAACTTTAAAAGCTCAGAAATAATACGCAAAATATGTTTACGACCTTTTTGAGGCGGAATAAACTTCTCAATTTTACTACTGAAAAGGATTACTCCAATTTTGTCGTTATTCTGAATGGCTGAA
>PKTE01000061.1 GCA_002869335.1 Salinivirgaceae bacterium
GATATTGGATATTGGATATTAGATCTTGGATAATGGATCTTGGATAATGGATCTTGGATATTGGATATTGGATATTGGATAATGGATATTGGATATTAGATCTTGGATAATGGATAATGGATCTTCACTGAATAGAGATAAACGTTTTAATTAATAAAACAAAAAAGCCTGCTTTCGCAGGCTCTGTATTCTAATAGAAAAATCCTTTTTCTTTACTTAGTTTTTTAAAGTCTTTTAACAATAGTCCTTCAGGTCTTTTTCCTCTTTTAATCATATGAAAGTTGAAATAATATAATTTAGCATCACTTGCTCCCATTACAACATTCCAACAACGAGCTTTTCTTTTTGTGTTTTTAGGACCTACCTGATGAAGAATCACAGCTTTCTCATCACGCGAATCAATAACTTTCTGAATCTCTTCTTTGGTTGCAATTTTTACATCATAAGGATATACAGCCTTGATTTCTTTCATAGTATTTACATCAGGACCAAGCTCTTCTTCCAATACGTATAATGTTTTATCTGCAATAGTTGTAAGCTCATTACGATAATATTTTAACATTTTCTTTGTCTTATTAATTTCAGGATTTTCCATTGAAACTTTAATGTGCTCCTGAATAAAACGCAAAATTAAACCTAACTTATAATCATAAGTGTCTTCTTCAACTTCGGCATAAGCAACTGGAAGACCAGAAATTGTGGGCATTTGTTTTTCTAATTTATAATCCCCACCAAGCGATACATTCAAAAATTTATATACAGCTCTTGTTTTATCTTTTGGGATATAACTCTCATTCATAATTAAGAATGATTTATTAGGATCTAACCTTTCAAGTTCGAATTCATTGTTATCAAATTTTTTAAATTCAAAAGGAGTAATATCCCAATGTTTTTTTACTGCTTTTTGTATTTCCTGATTGTAAGCTAATAGCATATTTGATTCAAGAAAAACTACAGTCTTGGTTTTTTTGAATTTTACAAGATCATCTGGTGTTGCAACTACTAATTGAGAGAATAGTTGTGCTGAAATTGAAATAAGTAAAAATGCTAAAATTAGTTTTTTCATTGTATTGTAATTTTAAGTTATTGATATCGTTTTATATTAAACTCATCAGAAAACCGATCGTTTATTTTACGAAGATATAAATATTTTAACTGCTTTTGTTTTCTTCTTCTCAATGAATTGTAATCATTTAAAATTAAAGAATCTGCAGCTAATACTTTCTTTAGATTTTTTCTAGTAAACTCCTGTATATCACCTGTTTTAAGATCAATTATTTTCGTTACAGTTTTTTTGCCTGCTGTAACTGGTACCTGAACTGCATAATAGCTCCCAGGCATAACACCCATTTCTGGTTGAGGCATAAGCTCATAGGTAGTAAAATATCCCCATCGGCCATTAAAGTGAACTTTTGCTAACATATAATCATCAAAGATATAGAGGCTATTCCTTCTGACAAGACCCCAAATATCCGGACTTTCCATAATTAATTTATTCCCCAAAGAATCAAAATATGAAAACCTTTCATAAGACAATACTTTAAGCAAATACTGAGGATCATTAGGGTCTTCAAGCGCAATTATTTGTTCTTTAGAAACCGGATGTTGATGGACAAAATCATTAAACGTGATATAAATACCCTCCTTAAATAAATCCTCAAAATGGACAAATGTATACTTCTGCTTCTGTGCAAGCACTGTAAAACCAAAGAAAATAAATAGAAGTAAAAAAAATTGTCTCATTTTTTAAATTAAAATCTTATTCTAGGCTAAACGAAGATAAACAATAACCAAAACAAATAAAAACAACTAATGATGTAAACGAATACATGTTATATTTGCAATTCTATGATAAAAAAATTCATTTTAACATATCAAAGAAACCGAACACTAGGAGCACTCCTATTGCCTGCCATTGCTAGAAAGGAAGAAAAATCTTCTTTCTATGAAATTCAGCCAATCATTCCCGAAACTCCTGATTCAGAGATACCTGAACTAAATAATTCAATTAATGAAATTTTAGAAGTTTGTTTCCAGATCAATGAAAAAGGCATTTTTCAATATTTCAATAAAAAAAATGCACCACAGACTTCATTTTTCCAAAATCTTGAAAAACAACAACTTCAACAACATATCAGGCCCTATATTGATAAAAGGATATTAAAAATTCTTACCCTTGCCGATCGCGAACAAATCGATATTTACTATTTACAATCCAAAAATATTTTTGAAACCGATAAACTTAAACTTCACATTCATCCACTTAGTTGTAAGTTTAATTTCGAATATGAAAATGATAAGCTCACCTACCAACTCAAACTATATAAAAATGCAGAGCCTGTAAAACTTCAGAACCAAAAAATATTTATTGTTTGTGAAGAGCCATCTGTCTTTATTATGAATCATGAAATTCATATCATTAAAGACTTTAACACAAAAAAGATTATTCCATTTGTAAGTAAAAATCAAATTGAAATTCCAGAAAAATTTGTCGATGAATACTTCGATACTTTTATCCGTAATGCTATAAAATCACATTCGGTATCTGCTAAAGGCTTCGAGATTAAAGAGCCTAATATTAGCCCCAAAGTAGTTCTTAAACTAAACAATAATCTTAGACAGCAATTAAACCTATCTCTTTCTTTTATATACTCTACTATTTCTGTAAGACCAGACCAGACCTCAGAAAAAGCACTCGTAATTTTTAACTCAACAAACAAGAGTTTTTCAAAGATTTCACGAGATTTAAATGCTGAAAAAGACCTGATTAACTCACTACTGGAATTGGGCTTAATTCATAAGGGCGGTATTAATTATGGTATAGACAACTCCTTCAATGGATTTGAAATCATTGAATGGATTAACGAAAATGCAGAAAAACTTCGTGAGTTAGAAATTGAGATACAAAATGATCTCGATGTCAATTATTTCCTTGATAAGATTGAAATCAAGCTTAAAACAGAAGAAAAAAACGATTGGTTTGATCTTTATGGAACTGTGCAATTGGGAAAGTTTGAAATTCCATTTATTAAACTACGCGGACATATAATTAAGGATATTCGTGAATACGAACTGCCCGATAAATCAATTGCCATTATTCCGGAAGCATGGTTTACTAAATACAAAGATATTTTCTCGCTAGCAGAAAAAGATGGCGAAAAGCTAAAAATTAGCAAATATCAAATAAACTTACTCTCAAATATTGATTCGTCCCAAACACAAGACTTTACTAAAAGTTTCAAGTCATTTATTGAGGACTCATCAGTATTTGAAAGCCCAAAAGAAATACAGGCAACTTTACGAAATTACCAAACACAAGGCTATGCCTGGATGCGTAAATTACGACAATACCAGTTTGGAGGTTGTTTAGCGGATGATATGGGTTTAGGTAAAACACTGCAAACCCTAACTCTTCTTACCTACCATCATTTATATGGAGAAAAGAAGGAGAAGCAACAGCTATCTGAAAATAACTCTGATCAACTGGACCTCTTTGCTGAACACTTGACTGACCTGGAAAAAAATGCTACATCACTTATCATAGCGCCAGCATCGTTAGTGCATAATTTGGAAAACGAAATTGCCAAATTTGCACCTCAGCTCAAAACGAAAAACTTTACCGGGAATACGCGCACTCAAAATATCAATAATTTCAGGTATTACGACCTTATAATTACAACCTATGGTGTAATCAGAAACGATGTTGATATTCTAAAAAAATTCGAATTTGATTATATCATTTTAGATGAAAGTCAGAATATTAAAAATCCTGCATCAGTTAGTTATAAATCAGTAAAACAACTAGTTTCAAACTACAAGTTAGTATTAACCGGCACACCAATTGAAAACTCATTAACAGATTTATGGGCACAACTAAACTTTATAAATCCAGGGATTGTGGGTTCTCAAAAATGGTTTAAAGATTATTATGCCAACCCTATTGAAAAACAACGGGACGAAGAAAAGTTAGCTAAACTGAAAACACTTACAGCTCCTTTTGTACTCAGAAGAACCAAATCAGAAGTAGCAAAAGATCTCCCTCCTATGACGGAGCAGACTATTATTTGTGAAATGAGTAAAAAGCAAGCAGATCTTTATGAAGAGCATAAATCTGCCACACGTAATACTTTATTAAAAGCTTTTAGTAATATTGGACGTTCTAATACTACCCTAATTCTAAAAGCCTTAAATGAACTAAGGCAATTAGCCAACAACCCTGCTATGCTGAATAAAGAATTTTCTTCTGATTCTGGAAAAACAGAGATCGTAACCAAACATATCGAAAACCTTGTGGCAGAAAAACATAAAGTGCTTATATTTTCATCTTTTGTTAAGCATTTGAACATAGTTGAAGAGATATGCGAAGAAAACAAATGGAAATACACAATACTCACGGGTCAAACTACTAACAGAGAGCAGGTTATAAATGAATTCCAAAATAATGATGATATACATTTATTCCTAATTTCCCTTAAAGCAGGTGGTGTTGGACTAAATCTAACAGCTGCTGATTATGTTTTAATGCTTGATCCATGGTGGAACCCAGC
>PKTE01000325.1 GCA_002869335.1 Salinivirgaceae bacterium
GAACTGATAAAAACTTATAAACCTGATATATTAGTTGAATTGTCACGCGAATCAGCTGACACTTTTGAATTTAATAAAGCAGAAGAACTTATTGCGTACGGTAAAGAACAAACTGAAAAAGTATTAAAAAATGCGTAAAATATTGATCGTCTTATTATCACCTCTAGCCTTTTTAAGGTTAGTATTGGTTTTTACATATACGTTTATCTTATATCTCTTATCAGTTAGCTTTTATTTGCTTTTTGTAAGAAAATTGCCTACGCGATTTATGTGGAGGTTCATGCAGTTGTGGGCAAGAGGTATTTTGTTTATTATGGGTGTGAAAATGGATGTGAGGTATGAGGGAAGAGTGGATAAGCCTGGATTAATATTATCTAACCATAGGTCGTATATTGATATTTTTGTCAATTTGGCTGTTAACCCATCACGCATTATTGCCAAAAGAGAGATGACGAAATGGCCATTTTTTAGAATGGGAATGAAAATGTTTGATACATTAATCCTTGATCGGGGCAGCATGGCAAGCCGCTTTGAGAATATTAGGAAAATGGAAAAGGTGCTTACTAACGGACATTCATTAATTATTTATCCGGAAGGAACTACTTATCGCGGACCTGAAATTGGAAAAATTAAATCTAGTACGTATCGAATTGCCTCACAAAACAATATTTTGACTTATCCAATTGCTATTGAGTATAAAAACCAGGATGATGCCTGGATTGGAGATGATTTGTTTGTGCCTCATTTTATCCGGAGAGCCGGTATGCCAATTCGCTTTGTGAAAGTTGTTGTTGGTAAGCCAATGCAAACAGAAGATAATGAGAAGCTTCAGGAATACATTGAGGGTTTCTGGAAAGATAAAATCAAAGAAGCTCGCGCACGGTACGACAGAAAAAAATAGATTTTCAAGTCTTAATTTGGTTTTGCTCCAATAAAAGTTTAAGATTAAAATATTTTTTACAAAACATTACTAATCAGTATATAATAGTTTGTTGTTAATTTGATAATTTAAGTGTAAATATTGTACATTTGTATGAATCACTAACTTAAATTATTACACATGAAAAATCTATTGTTAATCTTTAGCATGCTGTTTATGCTATCCTGTTGTACTGACGCCACTAAAAAAGATGAAGCCAAAGCTGATGATCAAAAGGCAAATACAGAACAAACTGACGATGCTTCAAAATCAGATTGTGATGAGTTTTTAGATGACTATGAAAAATGGGTAGATGAAGTCATTGTTGTTTACAAAAAAGTTCAGGAAGACCCAACAGACATGGAGAACACACAGAAATTATTGACTGTTACCACAGAAGTTTCAAAATGGGCTGAAAAGTGGGAGTCTCTTATGGATTGTGCGAATAATGAGGAGTATGCCAAGCGCATGGAAGAACTTGAGGAGCGTGTGAATAAAGCGATGTCGGAATAATAAAGACGTTAAAAATGGATGGGTGCCCGGTTTTACTGCGCACCCTTTTTTATTGTATAATATAACTCTAGGAGACTTTCTTCTAATATTCTGCATATCATTTAAATATAAAAATTGTACATTTGTTATAATCACTAACTAATCTTTGTAAACATGAAAAATTTAATGCTGATTGTAAGTATGTTGTTTTTATTGTCGTGTGGTTCTGAAGCCCCAAAAAATAATAAGGACTCACAAGTAGATGCGGAGAAAGCAAAAACAGAAAAAGCTGAAGAAACTCCCAAAAATGAATGCGAACAGTTTTTAGACGATTATGAAGCGTGGGTTGTTGAGGTAGAAACTGCATCCAAAAAAGCAAAGGCAGATCCTTCTGATTCTGAGAGCACTCAAAAAGTTTTAAGAGCTGGTGAGAAAACTTCCGATTGGGCTAATAAATGGGATTCGCTTTCGGACTGTTCTGATAATGATGATTATGAAAACCGTTTTTTAGATTTGGAAGATCGTGTGAATAAGTGCACTTCGATGTAAGATTTTATACATATGGTATTACGGGCGCTCAATTTATAAAGAGTGCCCTTTTTTATGTTTCATTCATTTAGTATTACAATATGAAAATATCAGAGCAAAAAGAGTTTTTACTTAAACTACTAAAAACTCAGGACATCTCTAAACTGAATGAGTTTATAGACTCCGGAGGCAATGTCAATGTAAAATTAAATAATGCAAAGCAAACTATTTTAGATCTTGCTGTATCTGAAGATAAATATGACCTGGTAAAACAGTTAATTGAAAATGGGGCTGATGTAAATGTACAAAACCATTCAGGATCGACTCCTATTTTTAGCGTAAAGTCAATCAATGTTGCTGAGTTATTGATTAAAAGTGGAGCTGACTTAAAAGCAACTAATAAAAAAGGCTACAGCATATTGTATTATCTTATTTCTTCCCAAGAAAAAGAATTGACGGCTTATCTTTCTGAGCAAATGGGTGAAAAATGGAATATCGATGAATTAAGAAAGGTTGAGCCCATGGATGAGGAGCAATACTGGAAAATAGTTGAAAAAAACTACCGGTCAGCCAGGGGCGACGAATCAATTCAAGCAAGTAGTATTGTACGAGAGCTGATGTTTAATAATCCTACAGTAATCATTAGTTTTCAAAAAAGGACCTATCAATTGGCAAATCTGGCTCATACTTCTAATTTGTGGGCCGCCGCATATGTAATTAACGGTGGGTGTTCCGATGACTCATTTAAGGATTTTAAACACTGGGTAATAAGCCTGGGGAAATCAGCATTTTATCGCTGTGTTAAAACCCCGGATAATTTAATTCCTTATATTGAGAAAAAGGCATATTACAATAACTACAGCAATGTGGACTGTCCGGGCATTGCTTATGTTGCAAGAATGGCCTATGAATACAGAACAGGTCTTGATAATTTTTATGAAGTGTTAGATTATTCGAATGTTACTGATCTGAGAATAGATTTTGAATTAGATTGGGATGAGAACTCGATTGAGACCAAAAGAACAGTTTTTCCTATGCTTTGGGAAAAATATTGGGTGTAATGTTTTAAGTTTTGGCATGAAAACAGAACTCAGATGATTACTAAGTTTTTTGTTTTTCATGCTAGTTCCAAATTAATATGACAAATAATTATTTCAATCATTGTGCCTATTAAGAAGTGAACATTATGTTGATTTAACTTAAATAGATTGGATTTTTATTTATAAATTGTATTGGGCAAATAAACGTTTTATATGAATTTAAGAAATCGAATACTTTTAATAACAATTACGATTAACCTAATTGCTATAATAAGCATTTACCTAATTGTTGAAATAAATGCCTACAAGACAATAGAATCTTTAACCGATGATTATAATACAAAACTATTAAGCAGTTCTACTTTATCTATTAAAAATCAATATGCCAGTCTTGAGTATCATAAAAAACATGCAACAGATTTACGAATAAAGGAGAGAAAGCAGATAATAAGTATTGCAAAATCGATTCTTGATTTATACAATCAAGATTATATTAATGGAAAATTCACAAAATCCGAAGCTCAAAAGAGAGCCATAAAAGAAATTAAGAAATTCCGGTTTGACGATGGGAATGGTTATATCTGGATAAACGATACAACAAAGCCCATCACATACATAATTGACCATCCCATTTTCCCTGAGTTTAATGGGAAACCATCTGACCACCCAACCTGGTATACCTCCAAAGATTCAAATAACATTGCATTGTTAGCAGTTGAAATGTGTGAACGCAATGGATCAGGTTTTATAGACTACAGGTGGCAAAAGCCCTCGAAACTGGATAAAGATCAGCCGATTAATAAAACTTCTTATGTTGAATTATATGAGCCCTGGCAGTGGATACTAGGTACTGGTATTTATTTGGAAGATATTGAACAGGATGCTCAAAATCGCTTAAATGCAATTAAGACAGAATTAAAACGCACTCTGGGAGAAATGAAGCTTGGTAAAACAGGATATTTTTACATTTTCAATAGTAAAAAAGAACTAATTCTTCATCCATTTTTGAAAGCAGGCATGCCTGATTCTGTTATTAACTATATGACAAGGAATGTACCTTTCGATGAAATTATGGCAGCTTCAAAAACTGATACTAGATCTTACTCCTACAAATGGTATAGCCCTCTTGATAGTGCAAAACAACACGATAAATATTTAAAGAAAGTATTAGTAGAGTATTTTGAGCCACTCGATTGGTATGTTTGTAGTTCTTTTTATTTTTCCGAATTAGAAAGTCCGGGCAAATTGCTAGGCAGGAAAATCCTTTTTATATCAGCACTATTTATTTTATTATCATTAATCGCCATTTTCTATTTGAGTAACACAATAACAAAACCGCTCAATGGATTGATGAAATATGTCTCTCAAATTTCTAAAAACTTTCAGGAAGTTGATTTGAGTCAAATGCCACATTTTAAATCTTACGAGGCAAATAAATTGGGTAAGGTGATTAAAGAGATGTTGAGATCTATAAAGAGACAACAAAATAGCCTTCTGGAAGAAAAA
>PKTE01000273.1 GCA_002869335.1 Salinivirgaceae bacterium
CTTTCGCTGGGTGCTACCCGCTGGGAAACAATAAAACATGTGATTATACGCAAAAGCTTTCCGGGCATTATTTCATCTTTCGGACTGGGTTTGGCTAAAGCTTTTGGCGAAACACTGGCCGTAATGATGGTCGTGGGCAATATGATACAAATTTCCGGCAACCCATTTAACGCGGGCTATCCGCTCCCTGCCCTTATCGCCAATAATTATGGCGAAATGATGTCGATTCCACTCTACGACTCGGCGCTCATGTTTGCAGCACTCGTTTTATTGGTTGTAATTCTGGCCATCAATCTCATTTTCCGATACTTTATTTACAAAACACAAAGGGCATGAACGAACGAAAAATAATTGAGGAGAAGATATTCAAACTATTGACGGGAATAGCAACTTATTCGCTGATTGCCATACTTGGATATATCATTGCCATTATTTTTATTAATGGATTTAATTCACTGTCGCTCGATATGATTACCAAAACACCTTCGGGCGGATACTATTATGGTGGCGAAGGCGGCGTACTTAATGCCATTGTTGGATCACTTTACATTGCACTTGGAGCTACTTTTATTGCCATTATTATTGGTGTGCCGGCAGCTCTGTTTATCAATGTGCATCTGATTCGTTACAAACGCACACAAAACACCATACGTTACTTACTCGACGCACTATGGGGCATTCCATCCATCGTTTACGGAGCATTTGGCTTCGCATTCATGCTGTATTTGGGAATGAATGCCTCACTATTAGCTGGAATCATTACCGTAGCTTTACTTATTACACCTATAATTATTCGCACGTTCGATGAAGTATTGAGCACCATCCCCAAAGGATTGCATGAAGCTTCACTTGCAATGGGATCTACCAAAACAGAAACCGCTTTTAAAGTATTATTTCGACAAGGCTTTTCCGGGTTTATAACGGCTGTGCTATTAGGTTTTGGCCGCGGTATTGGCGATGCTGCTTCGGTACTTTTTACTGCCGGATATACCGATTTAATTCCAAAATATCTGGACGAACCCGCTGCCACATTGCCTTTAGCCATATTTTTTCAGCTTACTTCTCCTATTCCTGAAGTGCGCGAGCGAGCATATGCTGCTGCCGCTATACTCACCATTATCATATTAATTATCAGCCTCTCTGCCAGGCTTTTATCGAGGAACTATTCAAAGTCGAACATTAAATAAAAAAATTATGAATGCACAAAACTTACAACTTATGGATACGCAAACAGCAAATCTACAATCTTTACAAATGAAAAAGCAGCCATCGATATTGCAAATTAAAGACCTGAATGTCTACGCCGAAAAACAACACATTCTAAAAAACATTAGCTTGAATATTCCCAAAAATAAAATTACGGTTCTACTCGGTCCTTCGGGATGTGGAAAAACCACGCTGCTAAAATCGCTCAATAAACTCACCGATCTTTATAGGGAACTGCGCGTATCGGGTCAAATTTTTATTGAGGAAGACGATATTCTAAAAACAAATACTAATGCACCACTGATAAGACAAAAAATGGGTTTGCTTTCGCAAAAACCCTTCCCGCTACCAGTTTCAATTTATAAAAATGTTGCTTATGGAATAAAACTGAAAGGAGTAAAGAACAAAGACCTTATTGACTACAATGTTGAAAAAAAGCTCCGCGAAGTAGGACTGTGGGACGAAGTGAAAGACCGCTTACACAAATCTGCCGACAGCCTATCAATTGGCCAGCAACAACGCCTTTGTCTTGCGCGCGGATTAGCTGTAAAGCCGCGTATCATATTAGCCGATGAGCCCACATCTGCACTTGACCCGGTTTCCAGCAAAATTATTGAGAATTTGTTTCGTGAGCTAAAAAAACATTACACCATCATTTTGGTAACTCACATTTTGCGACAAGCCCAACGGTTAGCCGATAATGTGGTTTTTATGCATTACGGAGAAATCATTGAACAAGGAAGCCCAGAGAAATTATTTAAAACCCCTAAAAGTGTGCAGCTAAGAGAATATTTAGTTGAAGGGAATTAATATAGAATTAGTTATTTATTCACTCTTTACTTTAAATTGATCTTCAAGTTCCTTAATGCGTTTTGTTTTCATTTTATTGTCATAAGAACTGATAACAGAACCAACAATAAACCCGGCAAATAATACAATAGAAGCACCGCTTAAGTTTTTAATTTCCATATAAGCTCCAGCGAAAACAGTAAGCGTTGAAAGGGTAAATAAAATAAAAATCAAAGCTTTGGTCACAGAACCCATATAGTTTCTTTTATCTCCTGTTTGGGTTTCCAGCTTTTTTATATGATTTGTCTGAAACAAACTGTAAATAAACTCGATAACAGAGCCAACAATAAATCCTGATACTAAAAGAATCATTGCTCCGTCAAAATGCATAATCTTGAATAGCGCTCCCAATAATACTGCTAAAGCTGAAAGACCAAACAAAATACTAAAAACTGATTTTTTCATAAAATATTCTAAAATTTAAAATGCATGGTTTGATGCTCATTCTCAGAAACAACCATTGAATTCTTTGAGACAGTATCATAAAGTACCATCCTTGTATCTTTTAGTTTCACATCTAAAGAATCTGTATTAATAAAAACCCATTTCCTCGACAAACTAATCCTAAATGCTTCAAGTTTTATTGGTCTTTTATCATACAAAAGCAGTAAAGAAGAGTCACTTATGGGAATTAACGAAATTGAATCAAATACATTTTTATGTGAATTCCATTTCGCCAAAGTTGAATCAATTAAAGGTTTATAAACTAACTCCCAAAAAGGTCCGTTTAAATAATCGATGGAGCTTTTATCTTTAAGTTTGAAAATTGAAGTATCTATATCCACTTCCATCTCGCGTTTTACTTCAATTTTTTCAAGATAATTTATATTGAGAGGTAATTCATCCTCAAGAAAAAGATTTATTGCAACTAATGAAAGTAAGTTCATTTCGGCGCTATCAACATTTAGTTGATTATTCAAGAAATCTTCAGCTCCATCTAATGCTTTAAATGCGCGATTAGAAGTATTCAATATTGAGCAACTCCCTAAAGCCAATAATCCTAGAAACGTTATTATAATTCTCATAGCATTATTTCAATTCATTAAAATCCTGAAGCACATATTTAGCTTCATTGCAATTTTTTTCATTGTTCGGAGTAGTATTTGTCAACTCCTCTTTTGATTTCTTTGTTTGGTCATTAATCACAAAATATTTTTCCAAACAACGAATGGCTTCTTCATTATAAAAATAATAACGGTACTCGGTATGATGTAATTCATACTCCATATTAGGTCCATAATATGGAGCATCGCTTATATGATAAACAAAAAACAACTTGCCTCCCCAAACGTAATAATTTATCACCTGATGATTCTCAGAATAAATTTCATAGTCATTAATTACTTTTCTCAGATTTCCATCTTCGTAATATGAGCTGATAGTCCCTGTTATTCCTTCTTCCTCATCACTTACCTCTTTGATTTTTACTTCATAAAGATTTTTAGTTATTGCTGTTTCTATTTCAGAAAAATGCTTGCGAATTTCTTTAATCTGGTCTTCTACATTTTGTGCATTTGCTACAACTATTAAACTCATTATAAGTAGTAGTAGAACAATCCTATTCATTTAACTATTTGTTTTTCAATTATTTCCAATTCATGATCCCAATTCTGATTAGGGAACTTTTTTAATATAGCAGTAATCCCTTCTTTTGTATTCAAAAGAAACTTCTGATGTGTGTCAGTTTCAGGGTTAAACGGCCTGTGAGCAATTGCTTTCTGCAACTTCTCTATCTGTTTCATTTGACTGACTGTTTCTTTCTTGAAAAAAGCATTGCTAAAACGCTCAAAAATATATTCAATTGCTTGTGTAGATAAATGGGTCATATCTTCTGCATAAAACAGGTAGTCACGTAAATCGTCCATCACCAGTTCGTAGGATGGAAAATAATCACATTGCGTAAAAGAATTCACCAACTCATGAATCGATACACTTAAAAGTGATTTCGACAAGGTATTTTCCACTGGTCCATCTTTCAAATGACGAATCGGACTTAATGTGAAAATGACTTTCAATTTTGGATTTAACTCTTCCAGTCTTTGCAGAAGCATCCCAAACTCATCTGTAATATCACATGAGGCCAATCTGAAACGTTTAAATTCTTTAGCTGGCACTTTATGGCAGTTACTCACTATGCGCTTTGAAGTATTGAGCTCATACACCCATGCAGTGCCAAAAGTGATGAAAAGAAAATCTGCTTTTTTCAGAAATTCAACTGATTTTTGCCTAACAGTTTCAATTTTTTCAAGCAGTACCGACTTGTCAGACTCAGAAAAACTACCATGATGCAAATAACTATGCCATAGCCCACTATGCTGCACTAAATCTTTTTCATCGAGCTTTCGATGACCTAACAAATGATTAAATACTTCCTGAATGGAATACGGATTATACAATACTCCATAAGGGTTTGACAACAC